>JAKIUW010000030.1 GCA_021647365.1 Cocleimonas sp.
GACAAGAACAACTATTAAAAAGTCTACAACAGGCCCGTTCACTTAACCGTGCACAACGCTCAAAAGTACTAGATGACAACGAAGTAACAGGCTCAGGCCGTAAGCACATTTGTGCACGTATGCGTGGCAACTTGGAGCTAATTCCAATAGATGATGTTTACTACTTCCAAGCTGATCAAAAGTACGTAACCGTACGCCACAGCAAAGGTGAAGTAATCATCGAAGAATCGTTAAAGTCACTTGAGACAGACTTGTCAGACAAGTTTATCCGCATCCACCGCAACGCGTTAGTAGCAAAAAGCCGTATCATGGGCTTAGCAAAAACAAATATCGGTCGTGTAAAAGTGAAGATAGATCGCATCGAAGACGAGCTAGAAGTTAGCCGTCGTCATGTGGCAGAGATTCGTCGCTTTGTACGTAATCGTTAAACTTATTTAGTAAGTTTATTGAAAGCACACCCCCCTAGTTTTACATCATGTAAAACTAGGGGGGTGTGCATGTAGTAATTTTGAATAGCCCATTTGTTTGGGCTATTTTTTTGTCTGTATTTTGAGCAGATGTTTAAAAATATAATTAGCCGTAAACTGTTAATATCGACATAAAATGAAGTATGGTCTAAATAGATGAAAGAAGAAGATAAAAGAGTTGCAGAAGAAATCTTAAATGTGAACTATGCAGGAGAATATGGTGCCTGTAATTTATATAAGTCACAGATATTTATTGCAAAAATATTTCATAAAGACTTGCTAGAAATGCTATTTCAAATAGAAAAAGATGAAATCTTGCATTGTAAAATTTTCAAACATGAAATGAAAAAGTATAATATGGTTCCCTGCCGCTTGACTTGGATATGGGGTGTAGCAGGTCTTATGCTTGGGTTTGCGACGGCATTATTAGGAAAAAGAGCACTCTTGTTAGGCGTAAGTGCTGCAGAAATTACAGCCCACCGGCACTTAGAATCACAAATACATTTTTTAAAAAATCGTGATAATGATTTATCTAAAGTAATTTTCGATGTGAATGTTCACGAAAAAAACCATTCAACACTTGCCGACGAACAGCTTGCTGAAAAAGGGTTATCCAATTTAGAAAAAATATTCCATGAAACCCTCTGTAAAATTTGTAATTTGACTATGTGGGTTGTCACGCGTGGCGAATCAAAAAAGCTTGATAAATTTTTAGAAAATAATATGAAAATATGAATGAAGTTTTTATTAACTTATTTTATTCTTCATGCACTTCCTTTCTAAGGTGCTTATTTATCAATCAGTAAAAAATTCCCTAATGATCTGTTAGAATAGGAACAAATAATATTTGTTCAGGGAACGAACATGGCTAAAAATAGATTTTCATACTCACTAATACAGCGTATTTTTGTTTTATTACTTGTGACGACAAGCTTTGGAATTAGTACAATTGCTGAGTCTAAGCAGCAAGGTGTTTTCCTTGACGCGAAAGGGGATCCAATTCCTAACGATGTGCTACTTGCTTTATCATCTAGTTCAAAAAGTAAGTCTAAACATAGTAATAGCTCACAAAATAAACGCTCTGATAATAAGAAAGTTAAGAGCGCAGTAGTAAAAGCCAAAAAAGTAGTTCAAATCAATCCTGAATTGGAAGAAGAGTTATTCCATGCCTTAAAAGCTGGAAATACAGCGAGAGTGGATCAGTTGTTAAAATCTGGCGTCCGACCTACTTACAAAAACTATAAAGGTGAAACGCCACTCGGTCTTGCCGTTTCTAGAGGTTGGGCATCTATGGTTATTCGTCTGTTAAAGAATGGTGCGGATATTAATGAAAAAGGAGCTCGTGGAGTTACTCTGCTACATACGGCTAGTTCGCGCGGGCTTACAGATGTTGCAAAAGTTTTGGTTAAGCATGGGTTGAATCCAGGTAAGCGAACAGATAAAAATTGGACACCTCTACATGTAGCAGCACGCTATGGTCATTGGCAACTTGTCCAATATTATGTACAAGCAGGGGTTGATCCTGATATACGAAATTCCGATGGTAAGACAGCACTAGGGTTGGCACGTCATCTACGTCATATGGGCGTGGTTAAAATCTTGTCACAAGTTACAACGGTTAGGTCGCTTGATATAAGTAGAAAAAAATCAAGAAAGCGTAACAAGCGCAGAAAATCTAAAAAATAGTAGCTTGTGTCTTTTAATGTCTGTGTTTGTTTAGCTCAAAATCAACAAAGCTAGCTCATCAAAAGCGCTATCATTTTGATTGTGTTGAATTGATACAATAGGACAAGAAACCATAGCTGATAAATCTTTATGATTATTCATATTGCTATTAAATTTTGGGTTATCTTCATTCATAGAAACATCATTAAGCACAATTGCACTCAATACTAAGTCCCTTCGCTCAATCGCTTCTAGCGTGAGCAAGACTTGATTAATACAGCCCAGTCGGTCTTCAGCTACTAGTAGAATAGGTAGCTCCAATGCGCTTGCTAAATCAGCGTTAAGCCCATCAGTACATAGCGGAGAATAAAAGCCACCCGCGCCTTCCACATATAAAAAATCATCTTTTACATTATCTGATTTAGTCATGTAAAAGTGGGGGGGTGTGCATTGATCTTTTAGTTCAGCAATTGATAGCGTGACTCCCTCAAGCGCCGCTGCTCTCACTGGAGAAATGGGATGACTAAATCGATTAGGGCAAACACTATCTAATTGATCTAATTGATTAGCAGCGCTTGCTAAAAGCCAAGCATCGGAACTTTCTTTATTATCTTTATCCCAACCTGATTCAATAGGTTTACGAGGAGTAACATTGATCCCGCTTTTACACAAAGCAGATATTAAATGTTGCCCAACCCACGTTTTACCCACATTGGTATCTGTGCCTGTGACAAATAAGCCTCTCATTACGCCATGCCGTTTTTGTAAAAATTCATGCTGCCATAGTGTTTGTTTGCTTTCAGTTAGTCAAAGAGTTTTTATAGAGATATTTTGCTTTCTCTAAATAGAGTTAGTTCATTGATTTGGTTGCTATTGCAGGTTAAGGTTAGCGCCCATGAGTGAAATAGAAAGTGAAGAAAACGAAACTTATCCTGAAATAATTGCCGCTGTTGATCTTGGTTCCAATAGCTTCCATATGATTGTTGCTCGGGTTGATGAGCAAGGCAATATCTCCATGATTGATCAAATCAAAGAAATGGTTCGCCTGCGTGGTGGTTTGGATGCCAATAACAATATGGATGAAGCCGTTGCGCAAAAAGCATTGGGCTGCTTGCAGCGTTTTGGTGATCGTATTCGTCACCTTCCTGAGGGTGCCGTGCGTGCTGCAGGTACAAATACATTACGCACCATGAAAGGTTCTGCAACCTTCTTACGCAAAGCCAATAAAGCCTTAGGGCATCACATAGAAATAATTCCTGGGCATGAAGAAGCTCGCCTTGTTTATCTTGGTGTATCTCACACGCTCTCAGATGACGAGGGAAAGCAACTCGTTATTGACATTGGCGGGGGCAGTACTGAATTTATCATCGGTAAAAAGTTTGAGCCAAAAATATTGGAAAGTATCAATATAGGTTCAGTCAGTGTGACTAAGCGATTCTTTCCTGATGGTAATCTTGGTGCAGATAAATGGCAATCAGCGGATACCGCTTTACGTTTAGAAATTATGCCAATTCAACGTGCATTTTCATCTAATAATTGGAAGCATGCGACCGGTTCATCAGGCTCAATCAAAGCCACTCGCGCCATTATTTTGGAGCTAGGCTTGAGTCAGTTTGGGATTACACTTGAGAACCTTTATGTATTGCGGGATCGTTTAATTAACATTGGCAACATTGAAAAAATTGAGTTGCCAGGGCTAAAAGATGACCGAGCTCCTGTTTATGCCGGCGGTTTGGCAATACTAATCGCTATTTTTGAATCACTAAAAATCGAGACAATGACTGTCTCAGACGGGGCTTTGCGCGAAGGTTTGCTCTACGATATGTTGGGTCGAATCCAACACGAAGACGTACGTGATCGCAGTGTGCAAGATCTAATCCAACGTTTTAATATTGATGTAATTCATGCTGAACGTGTTAAAAAAACAGTATTACATTGCTTTAAGCAAGTAAGAAAAGATTGGGGTATTCGTAAAAAAAGAGGGCAAACACTGGCTTGGGCAGCAGATTTACACGAACTAGGCCTCAGCATTACTCACGATAAACACCACTTACAAGGCTCGCACATTCTTGCACATGCAGATATTCCGGGTTTTGCACGCCGCAGGCAACACTGGTTGGCGGTGCTGGTAAACACCCACCGAAAGAAGCTTGACCCTGATGTTTTTGAAACATTTAATGAAGATGAGCGTCAAGACATTCGTTATCTTAGTATTTTATTGCGCCTTGCCGTATTGCTACATCGCTCAAGACTAGATGATGATATTTTGCCAGAAGTAGAAGCCAGCACCGATAGTTTGCATATACGTATTGCTGACGAGATCAAAAACAATGCTTTGTTAGAAGCGGACTTACTACAAGAAAAAGAATGGCTGAATAAAGTAGGTTTTAAGTTGTATTTTTAGCCTTAAAAGAAAACGTAGTTTACCCTGAGCTTGTCGAAGGGAAGCACACCCCCCTACTTTTACATGATGTTTGCCATTAATCGTTTAGAATCCCCTCCTATCCCCCTTTGCCCACAATCTAGGTCGTAATTGATTAAAATTTAAACAATTATAAAATAATGAGCAGTTCCAAAATGAAAAAAATAGCAATAGTCATTGCTGATCTTGACTTGGGAGGGGGGCAACGAGTTGCCATCAACCTAGCCAACGCGCTCGCTAAAAATAATGAAGTTAGTATTGTTATTTTTCAGGATGATGATATTCACTATAAAGCACCCGGTAAACTTGTTCACTTAGAGTGCCCACAAAAGAAAAGTGTTTTGGGTAAAGTTTTTAATGTTTTTAAACGTGCTTATAAATTGCGTAAGCTTATTAAAAAAGAAAAGTTTGATCATGTTTATGGCTTTATGGAAACAGCAAATTTCCCGACGGCAATGGTCTTCCCAAATGCTGCGCTCTCAGTACACTGTAATCCGAGAGAGCTTAGTTTTTTTGAATCAACATTGGTTAAGCTTACCTATTCACGCGTAAGAAATATCATTGCAGTATCAGAAGATGTTGCCAGTATTTTACGTAGTGATTATGGTTTAAAAAATGTGTCGCGTATTTATAACCCCGTTGATGTAGACGATATTGTCGCGCAAGTTGATGCGCCTTATCAGCATCCTAAGCCTTATATTGTTGCCTTGGGCCGCTTTCATGAAGTTAAGCGCTACGATCTTCTAATTAATGCTTTTGCAAGTAGTAAAATGAAGCAAGATTGTGATCTTGTGATTGTTGGTGATGGTGAGTTACGTAGTGAACTTGAAGCACAGGTTGCTGAGCTAAAACTGCAAGATAGTGTTCATTTTGTAGGTACGCAAAGCAATCCATTTCCTTATTTGGGAGGTGCTAAATTCATAACACTGAGTAGTCGAACGGAAGCCTTTCCGATGGTATTGATTGAAGCGCTGGCGTTACAGTGCCCCATAGTAGCGACAGATTGCCCAACAGGGCCGCGGGAGATAGTGGAAGAAGGTGTAAATGGTTTACTGGTTGTAAATGAAAACACCGAGGCCTTTAGCAAGGCGATTGACCAGTTATTTTATGATGATGCGTTGCATGCGAAGCTCAAGAAAAATGCAATTGCATCAATCGAACACTTATCTGGTGAGGCTATTGCCAAAGAATGGTTGGCGCTTTAAAAGTTCACGCATTAACCTCTAATTTTATGATACATTTAAGGATAAAATAGGAGTAACTATGCAGCGTTTAATCAAACCCACACTTATCAGCTTGCTTGCGATATTTGCGCTTAGCTTTTCGAGTATTTGCTTGGCAACAGATCGCGAAAAAGAAAAGCGCTGGGCTTCTCAAATTGTAGATTCATTGCTTGATGGAGAAGCGGTTTACCTCAATGATGGGCAGGCAGATTTCCTTGCCATTGAAACGCGTGCAGATGACCCCAAGAATATTGGCGTAATTGTTATTCACGGCATTGGTATTCACCCTGATTGGGAGGCTGTTATTCAGCCCCTACGTGTACAATTAGCCGCAGATGGCTGGAATACGTTGTCATTACAAATGCCCATTCTTGGTAATGATGCAACAAGTAAAGATTACGAGCCATTAATGAAAGAAGTTCCTGCACGTATCGATGCAGGTATTCGCCAATTAACAAAAGCAGGTTCAAAGAAAGTTGTGCTTGTGGCGCACAGCATGGGATCTCGTATGGCTAACTATTACTTAGCCCATAAAAAAATCTATCGTGAAGCACAAACAGAAACCCCCATTATTGGTTACGTTGGTATCGGCATGAATGTGGGTAATGAAGATTATCTAAGTAAAATAAAAATACCGATATTGGATTTATTTGGTGAGAAGGATTTACCAAGTGTATTGGCTTCTGCTCCTCAGCGTGCGAAAGCAGCGAAACAAAATAAGAAGTACAGCCAACAAAAGGTGATAGGCGCAAGCCACTTTTTTGAAGATAAAGATGATGAGTTGGTAGAAGCTGTTAAAAAAGCATTGAAGGGTTTTTAAAAGCACACCCCCCACTTTTACATGGTGCATAAAAAAAGCCGATATAAATATCGGCTTTTTTTATTTTATTGCGTTTGAATTATATATACAAACAAATATCTGACTCACCTGCAAACTCAAAGAATGTTGCCGCACCAACGTAATCAATATCGTCGATGAAGTCTCTTTCAGAATTAAATCCAAATAACTCAACAGTCATCTGACAAGCAAGGAAACGAACTTCTGCTTCTTGACATAGTTCGCGTAGCTCAGCGATTGTAGCAACACCATTGTTAGCAATTGTCTTCTTCATTAAAGTCGTTGCAATGGCTTCATAACCTGGAACGTTAGACTGTATGATGTTTGGGATATTCCAGTTAATTTCTCTGAACCAAGTAGGTCCCATAGGCATCTTCATTGGCATACCAGGATTTCCAAGAGGGCTAATTTGTAGATCACTTACGTCTTTTTTCAACAACTGTAAACCATAAAAAGTACAGAATACCTCTACGTCATAACCTAACGCTGCAGCTGTAGATGCTAGAATAAAAGGAGGATATGCCCAATCGAGCGTGCCTTTAGTTGCAATAATCGCAAGTTTTTTCGTTTCCATGTGTAACCTCTTAAGTTGTTAGTCAGACTGCGGGGTCAGTCATATTCCCTGAGTACTCCCAAGGGAAAGTGCCTCCGAGTATAACAGAGAATGGTAATATACTGAAATATTAGTTTATAATAATATTATACAAAGCTGAAATACAATTAATATCTTTATAGGTTTTCTTTATCAAAAAGGAGCTTTATTATCAGCCTTAAAATGATTACGATTTGATCTATTGAAATAGATGCTATTAAAAGGCACAAAGGTTTATGAAAACATCACGATTTTTCCAACAATGTGACATGTGTATTGGTGAAGAGCTAGCCTTATCTGCAGAAAATCACCGTCATGCGATACAGGTTTTACGTTTAAAGAATAATCAAAATTTGATTATTTTTAACGGCGTTGGTGGGGAGTACCAAGCAAAACTTATCTTGGCAGACAAACGAAAGTCGCGTGTTTTAATAGAAAGCTTTGACTCCATAGCACGCGAATCACCACTCATCATCACCTTGGTATTAGCAACAATAAAACCAGATAAAATGGACTTTGCTATCCAAAAAGCGGTTGAATTAGGCGTCACAAAGATTCAGCCTGTGTATACAAAACGTAGTGTTATTAAGATAAAAGAAAACCGACTTGAAAAGAAAATACATCACTGGCAGGGTGTGATTATTGCAGCGTGCGAACAGTCTGGGCGAACGGCTATTCCTGAATTGCATGAGCCAATAAATTTGGATCAATTCTTATATAGTGTGTCAGGAGAAATGTGTATAGCAATGCTGCCAGGAGATCATCCTAAAATTAATACCTTAAAAGATATTGAGGGGAAACAGGGCGTGATGTTGTTGGTTGGTCCAGAAGGTGGTTTTACCAATGAAGAAGAGCAAATAATGATGGAGAAAGGAGTTGCTCCAATCAGTTTTGGTAGTCGAATTTTAAGAGCAGAAACCGCAGTTGTCGCTGGGCTTACTGCTTGTCAACAACGCTGGGGCGACTTGTAGCTACCCAGCTATAGGTGGCTAAGAGTCTTCCTCTTCTTTTTTTCTTGCATCTTTTAGCATTTTTTCGACACGTATGGCTGTTGCTTCTTTGGCTTCTTTAGCAAATTCCTCCAGAGAGATTGTTTTATTTAAACGAATGTCTCTTGGGCGTAATGTGTGACTGTAAGAGGGTACTTTTGAGAAGCCAGAAAGGAGTGATAATTCATCCACCAATCCTAAAACTTGGTATGCCAAGAAAGGTGAATAAGCAAGCACCGCTATACCAATAGCAGGTAACCATTTTGAATGCACGGTCTTCACAATAAATGTGGCCAGTAATATAGGAATGATGAGGAATTTAGCCGAGTTTTTCAGCCAGCTACCTAAGCCATCAGAGGTAAAGAGGTAAGCCAAAAAGTGCCCGATATATTCAAAAACTTGGGGCACTAAAAAGATCAATGAAGCGATGCTTATGGCAGGTATAACTTCCCAGCGGTGGGTTGATAGCCGGCTGATACTCGCAATGAGAATACCAATGCCAAGCATGACCCATACAGAAGGTAAGACATTGCTTAGATACCAAAGAGGCTCTTTAACAACGGGTGTAGAAAGATAGCGATCCACAAAAAATAAGGCAACAGTCACTACAAGTAAAAGTGCTGCCCAAATAGGGCTATTAAAAATACAGAAGAGACCACTGCAATCTTGGACGCGTGTTTCTTCTACTTTCATGTTGGTCGCTAATAAGCGTGCTTTTAAACCGCTGATTTGAAAAGTGGTTGGTAAGCTAATTTCTACAGGTTCATTTCCGATTTTCTTTTTATTAACCTTCGTGCCGTTTTCATCATTTAGGTTATGAATTTGGTATGTATCATTTTCATTTAAAATGACAAGGTGATGAGGCGAAATGGTGACATCTTGCAAAATAATATCATTGTCAAATGCGCGCCCTATGGTAACGGGGAAGGAGTCGATTTTATGATAGCGATGTACGCCACGTTGGATCGTTTCAAGTATTACTTTTCCCATTTGAACGTCTCCAACATACGAGTGAATAGTTTTAAAGCAGTTTTTGAATCCGTGCCTGTGAAATCGAGATTAAACAGGAAACCTTTACTTTCTTTTCCTACCAGCGCTGTGGTGAACATCATATCGCTTAGTCCTTCGTACTTTATGTAGTCACGGCGACAAACTGTTGTTTTAAAATCCTGCGAAGCAATCTGAGTAAAGTCTGTATGGCATGAAAAATTAGTAACATCTCGTTTATTAGCGCGACTCCCAATAATACTATGATTTCTTTTTTCGTAATGACGATAGAAACGTGTAGGGCTGAGGTCCTTCGTTTGTAGCCATGTATAATCATAATTTATTGTGCCGATATTTAGAGATTCTGAGACATAAATATTATCTCTATTTGAGCAGGTTGTAAGGTATGAACGTAGCAAATCATCTTTTTTAGGTTTGCGGCTTGCATCCCAGCACAATATTGATTTATCCAGTCTCTCGGGGACGGTGATATTGCCAATGTGTTTACTACTCCACTTGTTATTCAGTATTTTGTTTACAATTTTTTTAGAGCTTTCGCGGATTTGTGCGGCACTGTGTGCAAAACGATCTGCAACCGGCTTATAGTTATTTTTTTCAAGACGATCAAGAATAACGGTTAAATACTTGGCTGCGACTAAAAAGCTAATATCATTTCCTGAGGTTGCTACGTTAACACCAATAACATGGCCTTCTTTGTTTAGTGTTGGTCCGCCACTCATGCCTTGATTCAAACTACCTGAAAATAAGATGTTGCCATCTTCTGCTTTGGTAAGAATGCCGTTGTTAGAACCCTTAACAATGGTAAAGCCTAAGTCCATAGGATTGCCTAATGAAAATAGTGTCGCTCCCTTAGGTGGTAAAGCATCTATTGAAAGGGGTGTTCCCATCGGTTTTTTAGATTTAATAACCGCAAGGTCGTGGACAATATCAAAATCAATTAACTCTAAAGGGCCTTTTTTACCGTCGGTGGCAAGATACTCTAAACGAAAAAGATCAGGGTCATTAACGTATTCGCTGACAACGTGGTAGTTGGTAGCTAAAATATTATCTTTATTAACAACAAAGCCAGAGCCAATACTTGATTTGTCCCCAGTTTGTTTATTGATAACACGTATTTGGTAAACTGATTTTTCTACCGTGGAGTAGATACTGGTTGCTGCTATTTCGGCTTGTGCTTGTGTGCTAAGCAGTACGCTAAATAGGAGCAAAAAAAGTGTTGAAGATAATTTACTAAACATTCCTTGTTTCTCGTTAGATCCATATTTGCCAAAGTTATTGAATACTTTGTAAGAAGCGCTTTAAGCACTAGAGGTTCATGAAGGTACGTGAACAATCTATATCATACCAGTTAAAGTGATCAATAATTGGTCAAGTGGACTATTTTAGTCGCTGAAGTGCCCAATTAATGTGTTCTTGAACAACCTCGGATGAAGAGGCGTACTTTTCTTCAAGAGCCTCGATAATCATGGGGGAGGGAGGAGCATTTCCCAAGGCGATAGCAATATTTCTTTGCCAGCGCTCAAAACCGATGCGTCGAATCGGCGAACCTTCCATGTTTTTTAAAAATTCCGTTTCAGTCCATGCGAATAATGTGAGTAGTTGGGCAGAGTCAAGATTATTGCGAACCGCAAAATCAGCCTGCTCAGCATCCGTTGCAAAACGATTCCAAGGGCAGACTAATTGGCAATCATCGCAACCGTAAATACGGTTGCCGATTGCCTCCCGAAACTCTTCTGCAATAACACCTTTATGTTCAATAGTGAGATAGGAGATGCAACGACGTGCATCCAACTCATAGGGTTTGATAATGGCTTTGGTGGGGCAAATATCGATACAAGCGACACAGTCACCACAGCGTTCTTCAGCAGGCTTAGAGGTTGTTAGAGGTAGGTTTGTATAAATCTCACCTAAGAAAAACCACGAGCCAGCATCTTGGCTTAGCACATTTGTGTGCTTGCCCATCCAGCCTAGTCCTGCTTTTACCGCGATTGGCTTTTCCATCACAGGCGCACTATCTACAAATACACGGAATTGAAGATCAATGCCTTTTTCTGTTAGTGCATCTTGCAACCTTGTCGCCAACTTTTGCAAACGCTTGCGCATCATCTTGTGATAATCACGCCCCAGCGCATAACGAGAAATATATGCACGCTCAGGATGATTCAAAATCATAATGGGGTCATGGGTTTGTGGTGGACGATAATTCATGCGTACACTAATGATGCTAATCGTTTCAGGTTCTAGCTCATCAGGTCGGGTGCGTTTATTGCCGTGGCGTTGCATCCATTCCATATCGCCGTGGAATTTTTTTCCCAGCCAGATCTTTAAATAGGTTTCTTCGCCTGATAAGTCGATATCACTTATTCCTAAGTCTTGAAAGCCAAGTTCCTCTGCCCAGCTTTTCAGCTCTTTTTGAGTGATATGAATGTTGCTTGTCATTATATGAAGTGACACCCCCCTAGTTTTACATGGTTATTGTGAATACATCATGTAAAACTAGGGGGGTGTGCTTTTAAATGTATTATTTCATCTTTTACTTCTGCCATTTCTTTTCCACTTTTGAAATTTGCGGCGCTTATCCAAGCATTAAATCGGCTTGCAGAATATAAAAACGAGGCGCTAACATCCGCTGCATTGGATTTTTCGCTTATTTGCTTATTGGCCAAATCGATATATTCATCTGCTCTATCGTAAAACTTATCGTCTGTATCTGACATTATTCTTCCTTGATATATTTAATGGTTACACAGGCATCATGTAAAAGTGGGTGGGGGGGTGTGCATCTATGGTTACTACTACTCTTCAAGCACAATATCACAGGTAGTCATGCCTTTTTTAAAGCACTCGCTATACTGCCTTGCAATCTCTACACGTTGTTCAGTGGGAGGATGAGAGGATAGGTAATCTAAAATTGTTTTTTCATCTTCCTTTACTGCTTTTTTATCTTCTTCGGTTTTTGTCTTAGAATCTGAATCAAGTTCTTCCATATACTCAGTCATTCTATTCATAATTGTCGAAAAAGAAATAGGGTTAATTTTAGCAACAAGCATGTGCTCAAAGGCGTATAAGTCTGCTTCAGATTCATGATCGCGTGCATAATTGCTACTAAGCATTAACGAACCTAAACCTAGCCCCATATCCGCAAGTCCATTGCTGTCACCTGTTACGACCATCACAATAACGGTAACAAATGTGCCTTCAATAACCATTTCTAAGGTATGACGACGCACGACATGGCCCATTTCATGAAGCAGTACAGAGTCTATCTCGTCTTGGCTTTTGCTGAGTTCGACAAATTTATCCGTTAAGATAATGTCACCCGAAGGCAAGGCAAAGGCATTAGGAATACCATCGCTACCATCATCCCATGCACGAAAATGTAGCTTGTACACTATTTCGCTATCTTCCCCTGCACTGAGTGGTGCGATCTTTGTTTTGAAATGCTCGCGTATTCGATCTTGCCTTTCAGCATCAAGCTGGCTTTTATCAAAGATGTATTTATCTAAAAATTTAAGCGTATTGCTTGCGATAAGTTGATTGGTTTCATGCGGTAGTGCGTGGGCTATTTTCTCGCTTCCCCACGGTAAACCCCATTTAAAGAAAGCAACCGTAGATAACACGGTGACAGCTAGTGCAGTAACAACCCAGCCCATATTGGTTTCTATGCGATGCAAAATACCATTTGCGCTAGAATGCTGATTAAATAGCATGTCGATAGCATTATTATCACTTGTAGCAAATATTGAACCATCTTCTAAGGTGATTTTGCGTTCGACATTACCCAAACGATCGCTAATTTTTAACGTGTCTAGCGCGCCTGCATAGTTAGCACCATCTTGCACATCAATAAAAAATGAAACGCCATCGGCGCTACGGAGTGTCGCATCAGATTGTGCGGCACTCCCTTGCGCATGCCATTTGCCATTGATCATAGACTAGAATCCTAGCCCTACATCAACATCAAATGCATCACCGATTTGATCGCCCAATGCAGAGCCTTCTTTCACTTTTTGCGTGAGGTATGCATTAAAACCTTCATCAGTGCTGACTTGAGTGTTTTCTAACATCAATCGAGCCAATCTAACTTTTGCCCATGGAAATGCTAAGCCTAAGGTAAAAATAATTGCAAGGAAGTTTGTGATCATGACATAAGCTAAAGGCTTGGCTTTTAATGTCGACTTGAACGTTATTTTTTCATCTAATGTTGTATTTTCAAAAACATAGGTACGCTGTCTTGTAAGTGAATATGCCAAAACTAGCATCGAAGCGATGATGAAAAGTAGATAACCTAGAGCCATTACCACGCCCATCATTCCACCCATGACTTGTTGCATTGCTGCAGGGTCTTTTTGTACGCTCATCATTGTTTTCATTCCATCCATACCAACAGTGAAATATAGTATTGCTCCTAGTAAAGCATAAACACCGATAAAAGCTAACAACCCGAGACCAAATGTTTTTAATAAAATGTTTACAAATTTTCTTGTTACAACTTTAGTAGTAAATTCGCCTTGTCCATAACGAGTACCATTGATTATATAGCTTGTATTTCTTTTCTTCATATACGCATAGGCAAAAATTCCTAAAGCAATAACTATGAGCATAATGAGAATTCCGACAATCAAACCTCCTCCAATAAACCCCATCAACATCATGAAGCCTAAAGCTAGTCCGCCATAAATAACAACAAACAACAAGATAGGAAGTACAAGAAAATTAAGGTAAGACCCTGGGAGTTCTCCTGAAAAGCCAAAACGTACATTGCTGTAGCTTGTCATACGCATATTAAATTTTAGACTTCGCCAAATAATCCAAGGGAGCGCTAGCATGAAAATAACAGCAACAATCAAGCCCCCCGTTGGGAATACTTGTCCTATAACAACATAAGCAATAAACAACGCCATCCCTATAAGGTAGCCAATAAATAATTGTTTACCTGTTGCATGGTATTCAAAATTTCTACCTTCAAGTGTGCTGTTTGCATAAAAGTAACGATTATTACGAACCTTTGCCCATGGGTAATAAAGTCCCAATGTCACAATGGTTAACAGTACATTGACGATCCAAATCTTAAAATACTCCATTCCAGAGCCTTCAAAGCTTAATGCTTTCATACTTTCTCCTAGTCTTGTTTAATTTTTATTGGCGGCAAGGGTATCATAATTTTTATCTATTCGCCCAACTTGCGACTATTGGCGTAGTGCTTATTGTTTGGGTGTTTGAAGATTGAAAAAATTATTCACGAGCATGATTTAATCTCTGCAATGTTTTACATACTTAACGCTTGACAAAAAAAAGCTAAACCGCTCTAATACGCACCTCGCTAAGGAAGCCCTTTCTGGACTTCATAAAAATGGCCCGATAGCTCAGTCGGTAGAGCAGAGGATTGAAAATCCTCGTGTCCCTGGTTCGATTCCGGGTCGGGCCACCATTTTGACAAACCCACTCCGTACTAACTCCATAATATTTCCCTGCTATTTTTATTTTCCGTCTTTCATTGTTTTCTTTTTGTATCATTGTTTAGTATGATGCTAGCATCGAATCGCTACGGAAAACCCAACATGAAGCTTGTTTTAAAACCATCGTTACTATTCATTACATTACTGTTTATTAGCACCACTGCCTTTGCAAAAGATGTAACAGGCATTATGGACAAGTTTGAGGCGCAAAAACTGGCAGAACATACATGGGGTATATTTGGCCCACTCACAGCGCCAAACCCTGAAAACAAAGGATTTATGAATAATCCTGTATTTGTTATTAGCGATAAAAGTGTTGTTGTTATTGACCCAGGTTCAAGTGTGCAAGTGGGTCGTGCATTACTTGCAAAAATTCGTAAACAAACCGACAAACCTATTACTCATGTATTTAATAGCCATGTGCATGGTGATCACTGGTTAGCCAACCAAGCTTTTTTTGAAGAGAATTCTGAGGTTAAAATCTATGCACATCCAATCATGATTGAGGAGGCTAAAGGAGGTGAGGCCGAAAGTTGGATAGGTTTAATGAAAACATTAACCGAGGGAGCTACTGAAGGAACGACAGCAACCATCCCAACAATTGCGTTAGAAGATCAACAAGAAATTAAAATAGATAACATCACCATAAAAGCACATTTGAATAAGCTTGCGCACACCAAGACTGATGCCATGTATGAAATTGTTGAAGATAAGGTTCTAGTCACAGGGGACAATACTTTTAGTAAACGTATGCCACGTCTTGATGACGGTAGTTATGTGGGTAATATGATGGCGATGGATGTGGCGTTAGCTTTGGATATTAAAGTCGTTGTACCTGGTCATGGCCCCGCAGGAGGCAAAGAAGTATTAACGGACTTCCGTGAGTTTTTATACACGATTTACGATACCAGTAAAAAATTGCTAGATGATGATATGGAATCGTTTGAAATGAAACCAATCATTGTGAAGAAATTAGAAAAATATCAAAAGTGGGAAAACTTTGATGGCGCTATCGGAAAACTAATTAGCGTTGCAGTACTTGAGGCTGAAAACGAATAGCAACTAAAAACAGTAACTGCTGATAAAGCAGAAGTACACCCCCCAACTTTTACATGATGAATTAAGGTATCAGTTAGAAATACTGCTCCGCAGAAACATGCCCAGGCTTATGGTTTAAATGCCTATCCATTTCACGTTGTTCTTTTAAAATGGCTTTGCTGTCTTTAAGCATTCCGCTATTGCCACACAGCATCACATGCGAATCTTCTTTATTGATTTTTAAGTTTGCTTTTTTTTCTAAATCACCATCTTCAATTAAAGCAGGAATACGTCCTTTGAGTGCACCTTCATGCTCTTCTCGACTCACTACAGGAATGAACTGGAACTTATCGGGATGTTCTATCGCGAATTGTTGAATAAGCTCTGCATAACAAAGCTCATTCGCATAAGGGACGGCATGTACTAAAATGATCTTTTCAAAACGCTCCCATGCATCTGCTGTTTTTAGCATAGAAAGATACGGTCCAATACCTGTGCCTGTTGAGAACATCCAAAGGTTTTTTACATCTTTTGGTATTTGGGATAATACGAAAAAGCCTACACAGGGCTGGGCAATTTCAACCGTATCTCCAGCCTTTAATGCAGCTAGCCCATTTGAGACTTTACCATCGGGCACGGTATTAAAATAAACCTCGCCATATTTTTCATCTGGTGAATTGATGAAAGAATAGGGGTTGGCAAACTTCTCTAACTTTCCCTCATCGCCAATAGCTTCTATTTGCAAGCGCGCAAACTGCCCCGCTTGAAATGGCAACAACTCAGCTTCAAAGATCAACGCATAATGTCGATCTGTGAGTTTTCGGTTTTCAATAACCTTTGCTGTTATCCAATTTGTTGCCATAGCTTAATTATGAGCCTTACTCAGGCACAAAGTTATCCACTGCAGAAGGGCCATCACCAAATAGGAATTTTTCCATCTCTTCTTCCAAAAATTTACGATCTTTTGGATTGATGGGAGATAAGCGATATTCATTTAATAACATCGTTTGATGATTCACCCAGCTCTGCCAGGCCTCTTTGGAGATGCCATCGTAAATTCGCTGACCTAAGTCACCTGGGTAAGTCAATGTGTCTAAGCCTTCTGCTTCTTTGCCTAACTTTACGCAATTAATCATTCTTGCCATTGTTTTGATCCTTATATATTTGTTTCAACTCTAATTTGTTTTAACAAGGTTTGTACGGGAGCAGCAAGCCCACCGTTAAATTCTGTTGTTATGTTATACCAGAGACTATCATCTTGCTCCATAACACCCATTTTTTGCTTATTAAGGTTAATGGGGGTTTTAACTCCAACAATCAAGGGCTGGATGTGTAAATGAAAGTGGCTGAAAGTGTGCTTCATCTTGGGTAACTCGTCAGCATTATCTAGAGTTGTATTATAATTCTCTACTAGCCACTCTTCAGCATGCTCAACTTTTTCAAATTGAGGAAAACACCACAAGCCACCCCAGATACCCACAGGAGGTCGTTTTTGCATCAGCACCTCATGTTGTTTGTGTTTAATTATTAACATGATTGTTTGCTTTTCAGGCATACTTTTTTTAGGCTTTTTCGTCGGGTAATCTGTTTGATTGGCTTGTTGAAATGCCAAACAATCATCGTTTAATGGGCAGTCATCACAACGGGGATTGCTGCGCGTACAAAGCGTTGCGCCTAAATCCATAATTGCTTGAGTATAATCTGCATTTCTTGTTTTAGGCGTTGTTTGTTCCGCAAGTAACCAAAACTTTTTTAATACATCAGATTTACCCGGCCAGCCTTTAACAGCGAATACACGGCTCAGTACCCGCTTTACATTTCCATCTAAAATAGCTTCTTGCTGGTTTGAGGCGATGGATAAAATTGCCGCCGCCGTTGATCGCCCGATACCCGATAAGGACTGCATCGCTTCTAAATTATCAGGAAACACGCCAGCAAAATTATCACAAATCATTTGTGCAGCTTTGTGCATATTACGAGCGCGAGCGTAATAACCCAAACCCGACCAATGCTTTAAAACCATATCTTGATCAGCGTTGGCTAGCGTCTGTACATCAGGAAACGAAGCCATGAATTTTTCGTAGTACGGAATAACCGTTTTCACTTGGGTTTGCTGCAACATAATCTCAGAAACCCAAACACGGTAGGGATTTATGTCATATTGCCAGGGTAAGCCTTTGCGACCATGTTGGTCAAACCATGCGAGTAGCTTGTCAGAGAACTGTATCATTGTTTTAAAAACTCACCACTTTGATGCTTCCACATTGACGCGTAGTTACCGTCTTTCTCAAGTAGTTCTTGGTGCGTACCTTCTTCAATGATTTTTCCATTTTCTAAAACAATAATACGATCCATACGTAAAATGGTTGAAAGTCTGTGTGCGATTACAATGGCTGTTTTATCTTTGATCAAATCAAAAATAGCGGTTTGGATTTGTTTTTCAGTAATTGAATCCAGCGCGCTGGTGGCTTCATCAAGCACCACAATAGGCGCATCTTCAAGAAAGGCGCGCGCGAGTGCGATGCGTTGTTTCTCGCCACCTGATAATTTCACACCACGTTCGCCCACCATGGTTTCAAACTGTTCTGGAAGTTTTTCTATAAACGCCAAACTTTGTGATTTTTTAGCCGCTTCTTGTACTTGTTTTTCACTTACATCGGCATCCAAAATAATATTATCGTACACCGAGCGATGGAATAGTTCTGGTTGTTGTGGCACTAACGAAATCTGATTGCGCAACGAATCTAAAGTGAAATCTTTGGCATCTTGCCCATCAAAATAAATATTGCCTTTCTGTGGCTCAAAGAATCGGAATAGCAACTTAGTGAGTGATGTTTTACCCGAGCCAGACTGCCCAACCAGCGCCACTTTTTCACCTGCTTTTATGTTTAGCGAAAAATCTTCAAACAAACAACTATTAGTTGTTTCACTTCCAGAATAGGCGAAATTGATTTTATCAAGCTTGATTTCACCTTTGCTAATCATTAGCGCTTTTGCGCTAGAATTATCTTTCTCAAAGTCATTGTTTTCAAAAACCTCTGCCATTTCAGCGGCATCTGCCAGTGCGGTAAAGAAGTTACGAAAGTTACGCCCAAATTCCCATAATCGTTGCACGAGGATTAGCAAAATAGATTGAAACAGAACAAATTCACCGACATTAAATTCACCCAGTTGCCATTTGCCAATCATTAGATAAACCAACACAAGCTCAATACCCATGGTCATAATGCCTTGAATCGAAAAAGAGACAAACATCAAAATCCAAGCTATTTTCTTTTTTTTGTAAACAATGTCAGCTTTACCATCAACATTGCTTTGTTCTTGTTTTTCTAAAGCAAAACTTTTTACGATAAAAATATTACTGATGGCATCCGAATACGCACCCCCCAGTTTTGAGTCATATTCTGCAACGGCTTTATCGTATTTAAGCTTCCAAACAGAAAAGCCAACGCTCCAAGTAATGAAGGCAACCACCCAAATTAAAAAGTAAAATGCAAATTCAGGGTAGTGTTGATAGAACAAGATAAAGGCAACAGTGATGCTAAGCATATTTTGCATGAACTGGAATAAAAACCAGTCCATAATAACTTCATAAGCGCGTGAGAATCGGCTGGCTTGTTTGATTAAGCTGCCTGAAAAATTATTTTCAAAAAAGTTAAATTTCTGTCTTTTTAAAACAGCAAAACAACGCTTTTCTAAAAGCCTCACTCCACCTGCATCTACAGGGATTATGCCAATTTCCAGTATGCGCCACGACGTCCAGATACCTGCATAAAATAAAACCACCATCCAAAAGTTATCCAGCATCATATTTGCTGTTTCTGCACTAAAAGGCTGTGCAAAACCATTGGCAATATTTTTGTAGAATACCGGAACATAAATACTCAGCACCGTCGCACAACACACACCAATCATCACTAGCAAAAACCACCAGCGGTGATGCCATGTTGTGCGAATGTATTCTTTAAAAATCGTTTTCATTTGTAGAGTTTACTGCAAAGACTTGATAAGTGATAAATTAAACTGCATATTTAAAGGTGATCTATTAAGGAGAAGCATTATGGGCGCTACAGCAAAGGTTGTGAATATGTACAAGCCTTCTACTTGGAAGGAAAAAGGTTTGAAGTGGACGATTGGCTTATTTTTTATCACATTTATTCTGCTCATTCTTTTATTGATGTTTTTTTGGAGTAACGAGCCAGACCGCTTTGATGTGAATACTAATGCTCAAGAAATGTCTGAAGAGATGGGTTTGCAGGTTGTAAATGGTTTTACCACTACGGCTACTTTAGCCCGCTTGGTTGAAACTTTGCTTGATAAGTCAGGTGGTTTTCTTGAGAACGATAAAATGCCGCCAGGTGTATTGATGGATAATATGCCTAACTGGGAGTTTGGCGTATTGGTGCAATCGCGTGATATGGCGCTGGCCTTACGTAATGACTTGAGCCGTTCACAATCACAGTCTGTTGAAGATAAAGATTTGGTAAATGCCGCAACCAAATTTCATACCGATACGAACTTATGGATATTACCACCAGCTGAAAGCCAGTATCGCAATGGTATCAAGTCATTAAAAAAGTATATGAATCGACTGGCGACCACCAGCGAATCAAACTCACAATTTTACTCGCGTGCCGATAATCTTGTGGATTGGCTAGGCTTGGTTAAGAAACGTTTAGGCTCATTATCACAACGCCTTAGTGCCAGCGTGGGTAAAGAACAACTTAATACCGATCTTGCAGGCGATGCTGAGGCAAAACAATCTACGCCTAATGCCTCATCTAATTTTATAAAAACAAGCTGGTATGAAATTGACGATGTCTTTTATGAGGCGCGTGGGCAAACGTGGGCGCTTATTCATCTGCTAAAAGCCATTGAAGTAGATTTTAACAGCGTGCTGAGAAAGAAAAATGCGCTGATTAGTTTGCGCCAAATTATCCGTGAGCTTGAAGGCACACAACAAGCTATGTGGAGCCCCATGATTTTAAATGGAAAGGGATTTGGTTTTGTTACCAATCATTCTTTGGTCATGGCTTCTTATATTTCACGCGCAAATGCGGCGTTGATTGATCTTGAGCGTTTATTACAACAGGGCTAGGTCTTTTATAATATAGAAAGCACACCCCCCCACTTTTACATGATGTTTTTTATATAAGCTTACAAACATCATGTAAAAGTGGGGGGGTGTGCTTTGAGAGTATGAGGATCCTTGTACTAGGGTCTAATGACATCCAAGTCATTAGGGAAGCTCACATTACCTTTAAAGTTTTTACGGATCAAATTTAGCGATTCTTGCTTTCGTTTTTCTGAGAGGCTACGTCCCATCAAATGCGTTAGTAGAAGCTTCTTCACATTTGCTTGTTTTGCCATTTTTCCAATATACGTTGGTTTCATGTGTAAGTTGGCGGCAACGCCTGTTGCATCTTCAGGCACGGCATTGTGCGCGACTAAAATATCACTGTTCTTTGCCAGCGTTGGCATTTCGCCTAAGCGTCCGCTCATATCGCCAGTAAAGCTAATGGCACAACCTGCAAGCTCTACGCGGTAGCCTTGCGAGGGAAATGGTCCGTGATGGGTTGACACGGTTGTTACACGAATACCATCTTTATTGCTAACTTGCTTAACGGTTAAGTCGCTGAATGACCATGGAATATCTTTGACTTTTATTTTATAAGCGCTGTGTTGTTTAGGGTCAAGAAAAGCACCAAGGTACGGATATAAACCTTTTTCACTACCAATCGCACGTTCTGCAAACTCGCTGGCAGAGGTGGCGAACTTTGTGCCTGTTGGTCCAAATATGGCTAAATCTTTTTTTCGATCAGTGAAGAATGCACCTTTGATATAAGAGGGGAAATCAGCGCTGTGATCTGCATGAAAATGGGTGAAAAGCATCATATCCACATCTTCAAAATTGGCTTTGCTTTGTTTGAAGCGTTGCAAACTACCAGGGCCAGCATCAACAATCACACGGGCTCTATCATCCAGCCAAATAAGATAACCTGTGGAGGCTTGACCATCCAATAATTCAGGGCCGCGCGTGCCAAGCATTTGCAGTTTTACGCGTTGTGATTGGCATTTTTGAGGTGCTACTTGTCCGCTTAAACTAAAAGCGTTGTTAGAGAGAAGTAATGTGCTAATAATTAAGCCAGTTTTAATAAGCATTTTATAGTTCCAAAATTGATGTGTAATGATACTATACGGTTAAATTTAATCTTTGGGTGCTAAAAAAATAATCTATATGCTTTCGATCGAATCTCACCTAAAGTGTCTATCTGTGACACTACTCTTTTTAGTCTCTTTCTCAACACTGCAAGCCAAAGAATTAGTTTTTATTTTAGCAGGTCAATCCAATATGGTTGGACAAGGGGTGGCGGCTGAGCTTGCGCCTGCTTATCGTCGTGTACCTGCGAATGTTGAATATTATTACAATGGATATAAAGCGCCACTAAATCGATTTAAGCATTTTGGGCCTGAAATTGGTTTTGCTCATGAGATTTCTCGAAGCTTTCCCAATACCAAAATAAAGCTAATAAAGTTTGCCGTAGGTGGAACATCATTATTTGCGTGGGATCCAGCGTGGAATCCTTCTAAAGCAAGCTCAACAGGCAACGCTAGTGCAGGGCCACTTTTTAAAAAACTAATCAAAACAATCAATATTCAATTTAATGGAAAAGAGTCTAAGCTTGCAGGTATTTTATGGATGCAGGGCGAAACCGATGCTAGGTACTTGCCCGCTGCAAAGCAATACGCAGGCAATCTTAATCGCTTTGTAAATGCTTTGCGGTTAAAGCTACATGCGCCTAATGCTTTATTTATAATGGGAAGTATCAACCCGCCATTAAACATATTTCCATCCACGCCTATAGTTCAAAAGGCGCAACAAGTTTCAGCCAGCCGTATTAGAAATCTACGATTAATAAAAACGGATGACTTGGGTAAACGTAATGATCATGTACATTACAATACCCAAGGGCAAATCGAATTAGGTAAACGCTTTGCAAGGGCATATCTTCGTACACATGTGGCACATAACTAATTGATGCATTACCTCTGCTAAATCATTGCGCAACGTAGATATTGAATTTGGCTTATAATTGGCTCTCAAAAGGAAAGGAGAACCTTATGCGTAAACAATTACTATTCTTGCTTGTCTATACTTTGCCTATTCTAATGATCAGTTCTATCAGTGCGAATGAAACCTTTAATATGGATGATATTAACTCATCTTTGCAACTAGAATACCAAAGCCAATTGGTTCTCCAGCCCAAACGTAAAGCGCAAGTAAGAAAAAAGCCAGTGGTAAAGCGACAAAAACGAGTCGCGCGCCAAACTGCCCCACAAGTGCAACGTAGAACCGCAACACCACCTGTACGCCATCAAGCTCCTTCCGTACGTAAGCCAAGCGCTAAAGCACCTGTTCCACATGCGGATGAGTTGTTTGGTGCAGCAACTTATGGAAATGTAAACGTAATCACACGTTTATTGCAGCAAGGCGTCAATGTGAATGCTGCCAATAGCGAGCGAGAAACGGCCTTACATATGGCGGCGGCAAATGGGCGCTACTCCGCTGTTATTTATCTGATTAACCACGGCGCAAACATACGCTCTCGAACCATTAACAATTGGCTACCCATTCATCATGCAACAAGATTTCGTAAAGCAAATATCGCCAATTATTTAATGCAGAAAGGTTCATCACCACACGCAAGAACTTCCGACGGATTAAGTGCTATTGATATGGCTAGAACAATGGGGAATCAACAACTATTGGGGCTATTTGGTGCAAGATAAGTTGATATGAAGATATGCCATGTAAAAGTGGGGGGGTGTGCTTTTAAACCCCCACTATTGAAGATGATCTAGTTGAATAATCAAAATGATCAGTAGATAATGCCTTTTTCTTCAAGCATCTTATTATGAAAAACCGTAAAAGTAAGCTTCAAAAATCTGCGATCTATGTTGCCGTTATCAGCTTTCTACTATCAGTAGCCTGTGTAGTTTATCTGTTTTTGAATATTGATGACCTAGGCTGGGAAAATCCAATCAGTGCGAGCTTGTTGGCATCCACTTTTTTCTTCGCATTCGTTGGTTTTGTTCTTATGGTTATAGGTGCTGCAAACCTTCCAAGCTTTAAGTTTGAAGATTCTTCGGACAATCTATAGAAGCGACTAGTTCATCATGATTAAGAGCGGTCATGGTTTTCAAAGCACACCCCCCCCACTTTCACATGGTCTATTTTCTAGCCGCCGAAGATGCCTTTCAACATATAGAAGAACATGATCGATAAAATTGCACCAGCCGGTAGCGTAATCACCCAAGACATAAAGATATTACCCACGACCCGCAAATCAATCGCCGCAATACCGCGAGCAAGTCCAACACCTAAAATTGCACCTACAAGCGTGTGAGTGGTTGAGATGGGAATGCCTGTATAAGAGGCTAATACAACCGTCATTGCCGCCGCTATTTCAGCTGAGAAGCCACGCGTTGGCGTTAGTTCGGTGATGTTTTTCCCCACGGTTGCCATTACACGATAGCCGAGTGTTGCTAGGCCGATAACGATACCAACACCACCGACTAATAAAACCCAACCAGGCAAGGTTGATTTGGCGGCAAGTGTTCCATCTGTCGCAATACCAATAACCGCCGCCATGGGGCCAACTGCATTTGCTACGTCGTTGGAACCATGCGCAAAAGCCATTGCTGATGCGGTGAAAACCATCATTACGGCAAAAATCTTTTCAACATTCGCGTAGTGAAAGCGTTTTTCGGCAACTTTATCAAACTTAACGCGGCGAATTAAGACGATACCAGCAACAGCAATCAATAATCCGAGCAAACCGGCGTAAACAAATTCCATTCCGCCATTCACATCAAGACCAATATGCTTTAAACCTTTTTTAATGGTTACCAAAGCAATCATGAATCCTACGAGGAAGAGGTAAAGTGGACCATATTTTTTAGCATTTTCTAAAGGTTCTTTAGTATTTATGATCAATTTTTGAATGCTGGTAAATACAATAAAGGCCATCGTGCCTGCCAATAGTGGTGACACGACCCAGCTCATGACAATCGTACCAACCTTGCCCCAGCTAACCGCATCCATGCTGACACCTACGGCAGCAAAGCCAACAACGGCGCCAACAATGCTATGTGTTGTCGAAACGGGCCAGCCTTTCATTGAGGCGATTAATAGCCATGTGCCGGCCGCTAACAGTGATGCCAACATGCCCCAGATTAATAAATCAGGATTACCACCAAAGGCATCAAGATCAACGATGCCTTTGCGGATAGTTTTGGTTACTTGTCCGCCAGCTAAGTAAGCGCCCGCAAATTCAAAAATTGCGGCGATAATAATCGCTTGCTTGATGGTTATGGCTTTAGAACCAACAGAAGTTGCCATTGCATTAGCAACGTCATTTGCACCAATCCCCCATGCCATAAAAATACCAAAAACAGCGGCTAGGGTGATATAAATACCCGCTGTACTTGAGAGGAATTCTGTTGTACTTGTGAGAAGTTCCATCATTTTATCAACCCTCCCCTAGCGCGCTAGCATTAGTGATAAGCGACTACCAACACGTTCAGCGTTGTCAGCAACATTGCCTACCCAATCGATAAGGCGGTAGGTGAAAATAACGTCGACAGGACTTAGCTTTTCTTCTAGTTTGAATAGCGTCTGGCGTAGGCCTTCTTGCATGGTATCAGTTTCACTTTCGATGTTGCCAAGCTCAACTAACATTTCTTCAACATGGTCAACTTCAAGCCCACGAAAGCCCGTCTCAACTAATTCATCTAGTTCGTTAATGGTTTGCAGTGCTTGTTTTACCGTGTCTATACAACGCTTGGTGAAGGCAAGAAAAGGCGCATTCATCTCCTCTGGTAAAGTCATGTTGCGCCCAACAATGAGTGAGGCAACATCTTTTGCCTGATTGGCAATTATGTCTTGTCGTAACAGTACATCTAATACATCACGACGATCGACTGGCATAAACAAACCCTTAGGTAAGTGCGTACGGAGGTCTTTTTTCATATCATCGGCATCATGCTCGCCATCGACAATTTCTTTTTGGGCCGCAAGAATTTTATCTTGATCAGACTCGATCATGCCTTCAATCAACGGTGTTAAATGCTTAATTCCCATGTAAACACGGTACATATGTTCTTGTAAGGGAGTGATGGGGGAACGACCAAATAGGCCAGACATGTAATTCTTTGCAACCATAGCGACACCTCTATGAAATGGGGGTGGGGTTTTAGGGTCTCAAATTAATAGAGAAACCCTTTAGTTGCGCGCATTTTAGGGGGTGAAGAGGAGTGTGTAAAGCGTTAATCGTGAAGCTAGAGGGAGTATGCTTTTATAGTTGACCTGTGCGGATAAAGCGGTTTCTTTGCCATGGCCAGATATATTGTTTATTTTCTACCATGGAGTGTAGTGTCTTACTGTTTTTCCATCGTCCAGCAGCTACGACACCTTGTAAATACCCTCGTCTAAGTACCAGCTTTCGGTAGACCATTCGTTTAATATCGCGGTGCATGATTTCTTTATTGCTGATAGAGCCTTCGCCGTTATCACCAATGCTTAGAATCGGATATTCGATGACTTTTAACTGCGACATTGTGGTTGAGCCTTTGTACTTTACTTTTTTCCCTGCGAGTATCTTTGCTAGCACTTCAGCTTGTTCAAAGCCTGGTTTTACCAAGCCATAAACACGGCTACGGTGTTCTGCACATTCGCCAATGGCATAGATTTTTTTATCGCTAGTTTGTAACTTATCATCAACCACAATACCACGGTTGACGTGTAAACGGGTATTACGTGCTAGGCCAACATTAGGCTTAATGCCGATTGATATAATAACGGTATCACAAGGTATTATTTCGCCATCGTGTAAAATGACTTGCTCTACTTTGCCTTTTCCTTCGATGCGTACAACTTGTGTTTGTTTACGCGTATCAATGCCTAGATCATCTAAATATAATCGTAAATACACTGAGGCATGGTCATCTAATTGGTGATGCATCAAACGTGTACTATTTTCAATAACGGTGACTTTGGTATTATGATTTGTCATGGCATGTGCAGCATCTAGTCCCACTAATCCACCGCCAATAACAACCGTGTGCCTACTAGCGGTTTGACGGCTTTTTAATAATTCAGCATCGTGAATATCACGAAAAGTAAATACATGTTTTAAATCATTGCCTTCAACATTCAGCATCTTAGGTGATGAGCCGATGGCAATGATTAATTTATAATAAGGGTGATCAATACCCTTACTGTCAGTGACAAAAGCGTTCTCTCTGTTAATTTTTTCAATAGGGTTGTTGAGGGAAACCTCTAAGTTATTACTGGTAGGTAACTTGTTGGACGCATGTAGCGCTTCTTCTGGTAGTTCTCCTGCCAGCATTTTTGAAAGGTTTTCACGACTGTAGGGTTGTTGCTCTTCACCACCAAATATTTTTATTTTTGCGCTTGGTTGATAATGGAGAGTTTCATGAATAAAACGAACGCCAACAGAGCCCGTTCCAATAACTATTATGGGTAAGTCGCGGTTGTTGATTTGATTCTCCATGCGCATTTACAATGCAGTTATCATAACTTATCTTGATACGTAATGCCCCTCTTTAGTGCGTCAATGCACTGCTTTGTGTACCCCCTAAGGTTAGTATCTCCAGATAAATCAATCAGATAGAATTTATTCCATTCTAATAAACTGGAAGTAAATAAAATGAGTATGAGAAATGCAATCGAATTGCCTGTGGATCGTTGTCCTGATGGATACTTAAGAAACCCTGAGGATTGGAACGAAGATCTTGCGCGCCAACTAGCTTCAGAGTGGAAGGGCTTAGAATTTACGGATGAACACTTTTCTATTTTACACTTTGTGCGCTCATTTCATGAAGAGCATCAAGTTACTCCAGACGTTCGTGATGCAACAAAATATTTAGTAGGAACTGGCATGGATAAGAAAGTGGCTAAAAAGTACCTATTCAAATTATTTCCTAATGGTTATATGCAGCAAGGCGTACAGTTAGCAGGAATGAGAAGACCAACTGCTTGGTGCGTAGGTTAGGTTCTTTGGACATCATGTAAAAGTGGGGGGGTGTGCTTCTTATATTATAGAGAGCTCTCATATATAAGCATAAAAAAGGACGCATATTGCGTCCTTTTTTATTTACAACAAGCTAACTTCTATAAGTTTTCATCTGTCGTATTGTCTAAATCGAATGGATCATCAATATCTTGGTGTACATGCTTGGCATTTGATGCCATATCTTTTGCAACAATCTTTTTATGCAATCGACGGTGTAAAAACCAATCAACGCTAAAGAAGCGACCTGCGCCCATAAAGAATAAAGTCAATAGCATTAAGAAGTAGATAATCGCTTTACTAAATGCTGAGCTACTCATGTCAGTGTAACCATGTGTCATTAGCATTTCTTTAAGAGTGGCTACAATATCTTGGCCATTTAGTGCCATAAATGCTGTTAGAGCAATCAAAGCAAGCAAGGGTAATGAAATCCAACGAACAGCAAAACCGATTAGCAATAATAATGCACCAACGATTTCTAACCAGCCTATTGATGTTGTTAACAAGCTTGCGATAGAGTCGCCAATAAAAGGGATTTTAGCTAAGCCAGCAGAGGTTGCTTGGTGTACTGGATTGTCAGTGTTGAACCAAGTCCATGGCTTCCATGTTGTGTAATCACCGGTGAACATGCCTAGTTTTTGACTACCAGAAACATAGAGCAATGGCGCTAGAAACAGGCGAAGTAATAATGGGGGTAAAAAATCTAATCCTCTCAGCCATCCGAAGCTGAAAAAACTGAGTAAAAACTTAGTCATGGGGTCTCTCCTTTTGAGGGTAGCGCCTATTTGACTGTTTTATTGATTGATTTGCAAGTGAATTTTATGGGGAAATTATGAGCTATGCTTCTTAAGTCCCCAGCTAACAAGGTAACTGGGGTTATTGACGGATAAGAATTATTTCCAAAAAGGCTTCGCAATTTCTAATTTTGCTTGTTCAGCAGTAATTCCAATATCTGCTAGCATTTGCTCATCAAGAAGTGCAAGTTGCTTTCTTTGGTGTGAGCGACTTGCCCAAAATTTTGCTTGTTTAATTATTTGCCCCGTAGAAAACCCTTGTGGCACTTCACACGTAGGCAAGTACTGTGAATAATTATTGTGATGATTATTTTCGATGTAAGTTGACATAACATGCCTCCTGATTAATTTATAAGTGGGAAGCTCAATTAAAATTAAGCTTCCCTGTTTATGAGTACCCCCTACAGGTATCCATGAATCTATTAAGCGCTTAACTACAAAAACTATCCAATCGTATTATCAAAAGGGTGTTATCAGAAATCCCGATTGTTCATCATCAGAAATAATGAGACTATCCATATTATGGAACTCTACCAACTACGCACTTTCATCACCGTTGCAGAAACAGGCAATTTAACCAAAGCCTCTGAACGTTTGTTTACCAGTCAGCCAGCGGTTAGCGCACATATTAAAGCCTTAGAAGAAGAGCTTGAAATAAAACTTTTTAAGCGTACTTCAAAAGGTATGTGTTTGACCTCTCATGGCGAAGTATTACGCGATAAAGCGCAGTTTGTTTTAAATGCCAGCAATGATCTCAAGTTAAAGGCAAGAACTTTACAAGGCGTTTTAACAGGGCAAGCAAAGTTGGGGCTGAATGCAGATGCAGAATATTTACGTCTCGCGAAATGGCATATCAGTTTGATGTCACAATATCCCCAGTTAAAAATGCAACTCAGTTATGACAATTCTTCGGAATTACTCAAGAAGGTCCTATCTGGTCGCATGGATATAACTTTTTTTTCAGGTGATTGTTCTTTCGATGAAATAGAGACAGAAGAGTTATGCACGACAACTGCTGTTATTGCCGCAGCACCAAAATGGAAAGAAAAAATAAAAAATGCAAGCCCTGAAGAGCTTGCAAAGTTGCCTTGGATTCATCCAGAGCCCTTGTGCATTTATCATAAAATGAGAAGACAATTATTTGCCGATGCTGAGAATCAACCCAATTGGGTAACTACTACGGCATCAGAAGATACCACCAATGCATTAATAAAAGCAGGCGTTGGATTAGCGTTTATCCGTGATGATGAGGCTGACCCTATGCTCAAAAAAGATGAAATAGTCGTTTGGCCTGGCGAAGCATTCTCGCTCCCTTTAAATATAGGTTTTTTGAAATCGAGAAAAGATGACCCTGTTGTAAAAGCATTGCGTGAAACTATTACACAGGTTTTTACAGAAAATTGTAATCGCCAACCGTGACCAATTTTTTTGCGGGCTTGCGCACCAGCTTGCCGTTAATCATTGGTTATTTTCCTGTCGCAGTAGCTTTTGGTATCAGTGCGACCAGTATCGGTTTAAGCCAATTAGATGCCACATTGATTTCGCTCATTATTTTTGCAGGTGCAAGTCAGTTTGCTTTTGTGGGTTTGTTGGCAGAGGGCACTTCTGGATTGACTGCCATGTTGATCGTGGTTGGTTTAAATCTGCGCCATCTGTTGTATAGCACTTCCATTTCACCTGCACTTAAAGGTATGAGCCTTAAACAAAAATTTAGCGTAGCTTTTGGGTTGACGGATGAGGTTTTCGCTAGTGCCTTTGGTTTATTGAAAAATATCCCAAAAGGAAATCGTTGGAGCTGGCTAGTTGGCTTGGAGCTAGGCGCTTATTGTAGTTGGGTAATCGGCACATGGATAGGCGCAAGCAGCGGTGATTTATTGCTCGCAAAGTTTGGCTTTTTGGAGCCTGCTTTAGCCTTTGCTTTGCCCGCTTTGTTTTTGAGTTTACTGCTCCCCATGTTGGTCTCAGCTAAAGCTTCTCATTCTTTTATTCGCAATAGAACAATCATCACTATCATTAGTGCAATGATAATTGCCTTTGGTGCAAATGCATTAGGACAGGCTACGTTAGGCATATTTGGCGCAGCATTGATCTCACCGCTACTTGGCATTGCTTTGGGTAAAAAGCATGAATGAATCGATTGTTTTCCTAATTATATTGCTTGGCGTGGGTACGTATTTAACACGAGCGTTACCCTTTATTTTCAAGCTTGATAAATGGTTGAGTGAAGATTCGCAAACTTTCATTGCTCAATTTTTTCAGTTGATGGGGCCTGCGCTGATTGCTGCTTTGTTTGCATTCTCCCTTGATCCTTCGTTATTTTCTCACGGCATCAGCAATGAGGTAATAGGCACGGCGATTGGTTTTAGCGCAGTCATTGCAACTTTTGTACTGTGGAAAAATGTAGGTCTCTGTGTTTTTTCTGGCATTCTTGCCTATGCTATATTTTCATTCTTTACGATTTAGTGTTCGTAGTTAATAGTTTCGCTAGGAGACAAAAAATAGTATGAAAATTTCTTTTCTAGGCTTGGGGGCGATGGGCTATCCAATGGCAGGGCATCTTGCGAATGCGGGTTATGATATTACCGTGTTTAACCGAACCACTTCAAAAGCTGAAAAATGGGCCAGTGAATACAACGGTCAAGTAGCAGTAACACCCGAAGATGCTGCAAAAAATGCGGATGTCATACTGACCAATGTTGGCAATGATAATGATGTGCGTGAGATTTATAACAAAATATTCAGCACGGCTAAAACAGGCGCAATCTTAATCGACCACACAACAACTTCTGCGATTATCGCTCGAGAGTTGGGTAAAGAAGCAAAAGAAAAGGGTATGGAGTTTTTAGATGCACCCGTCTCAGGCGGTCAAGCGGGAGCAGAAAATGGTATCTTGACGGTAATGGTTGGCGGTGATCAACAGGCCTTCGATAAGGTTTTTCCCATATTAGACACCTACGCTAAAGCAGTGACATTGATAGGCGAAGCAGGGCAAGGACAAGTGCTCAAAATGATCAATCAAATTTGTTTTGTAGGTACGCTACAAACCTTGTCTGAAGCCATAACACTTGCTAAAGCAGAAGGTATTGAAGCATCGACAATAGTTGATGTTTTGCAGCATGGCGCAGCAGGCTCGTGGCAAATGGTGAACCGAACAGAAACCATGATGGATAATGACTTTGATTTTGGCTTCGCAGTAGATTGGGTGCGAAAAGATTTAGCAATCTGTTTAGAAGAAGCCAAAAAGCTAGGTGTGGAATTACCTGTAACAAAGCAAATAGATGAGCAATATGGAAATTTGCAAAATCGCGGTTATGCTCGTGCAGATACTTCTGTATTAATTAAACAATTCGATGAGGAAAGCAGATGACGACAAAAACCAAAACCAAAACCTATAAAGGCAGTTGTCACTGTGGCAATGTGAATTTCTCGTTTGAACATGAAGAGATAAAATCAGGCTTGCGCTGTAACTGCTCCATCTGTGTACGCAAAGGCGCGGTTATGACGGATTTTGTTATTGCGCCTGATGAATTTACGACGGATGTAAAAGAGAAAGGCAGTCTAGGCGTATACAACTTTGATGATAAGGTTGCGAACCACTTTTTTTGTAAAAAGTGTGGCATTTATCCTTTTCATACTACGTTTAGAATTCCCGACCATTTCCGAATCAATCTTGGCTGTGTTGAAGGTATTGACCCGCTGGCATTAGAGGTTGATTTGTTTGATGGGAAGAGTCTTTAGTTTTTAATTACAGCATCATGTAAAAGTGGGGGGGTGTGCTTCGACAAGCTCAGCAGAACTGCTTTGGCTTAGAAGCTATATAGCGTTAGCTTAAAATCGATATTCTCAATAATCTGCTTACCCTTCTCTTCCAGCATTGTGGCATCAACAAAACGCACTGAAAATCGTTGCTTGCCCGCACTTATTTCGGGGTACACTTTTGAGTTGTCAGGAAGTTCGATGGACATTATTTGATAGTCTCTATCGTGGCTCAGGCTTGATTGATAGAAGCCACCTTCAGCCGTTATTTCTTGCGTATCTCCGCTTTGATAAATGAGTTCCATGAGTAATTCAATCGCATCAAAGGCAATTTCATAGGGTTTTGCCCAGCCGCGTAAATCGTCTATTCTCTTTTCATTAGGTTTATTTAGCCAATGATTGAAGAGCGGAATATCAAGGCCATTGATGCCACCTGCAATGGATGCACGTTGCCTGAGAATATTTAGAAAGCTGTGCGTTTTAAGATGTTGCCCGAGTTGCCCGCGGAAGCTGTAGAGCTTTTTACTCTTGTCTTCTAGTTTTTCTAAAATTCGTGTTGCTTGATTATCATCTACGCCCTGTGCGCCTTTGGCTTGGCGAACGGCTTGCGTTTGAAAGTCCAATACGTGCAAAGCAGCATTCTTCACATCAAGTCTTGATGATAGTTCGTATAGCTCTAAAAGTATAACAACAGCCGCTTGGCAGTTTTCGGGCGTTGCATCTTCAAGGTGATAATTAAATCGCTTCATTAAATAGCTTAACCGCATAAAGAGGCGGATTTTTTCATTTAATGGTTGTTCAAATACGGCCATGATACCCTAACTGCTAGATGGAAATGTAAAGTGCGCTTATGATAAAGCTACTAGCGCTTTGTGCAAACGATTAATTTGAGAAAGTAAGGTTTCTTTGTCTTTGGTGTTATCAAGGATTTCTGTGGCAGCATTATTGCGCTTTGCGCGTGTCGCCTGATTTTTCATTATTCTCTTTATATCTGAATCACTTAGCTTATCACGCAATGATACGCGCTGGATTTGTTGCTCAGGCAAACAATCCACTACGATGATTTGATCAAACATGTCTTGGTAATTTTTTTCAACCAGCAAGGGAATATCAACAATAACGTAGTGGTTGTAATCGTTACGAGCGTTGATCGCTGAAATCTGATTTTCTATTTCAGCTTTAATGCGCGGATGCAAGATTGTTTCTAGTTGTTCTAATGTTTTTGGGTCTGAAAATATTTTTTGTTTTAATAATGGGCGATTCAACTCGCCATTCTTTAGCAATAAACCAGAGCCAAGAGTTTTGGAAATTTCATCAAGAGCTTTGCTTTTTGGTTTGACCAGTTCTTTGGAGATTTGATCGGCATCAATAATAGGAGTGCCTAAAACGCGAAAGGCATCGACCGCGGTACTTTTACCACAGCCGATGCCTCCTGTAAGACCTACCCTTAACATCAGTAGAACTTATATCCAGTCACTTATATTTAAACGCCGTAAACTGATTCTTTACCAAACTTCTTTGTAAGCAAGTAGTAGAAAGTAATACGCGCTTTCATGTGATCTTCTTTTACTGTCTCACATGTTTCTTTAACCGCTGCGTCTAGTGCTGGGCTATCGTCCAAACCAAGCTTTTTAATAAGGAAATTTGTTTTAACAGTATTTAGTTCGCTCTCATCGCCACAACTTACTAACATTGCATCTTTGTTCTCGTGAACAGGCTTAAGGCTGTTAAAAATTGCCTCTACAAGCGCCTCATTTACGCCACTGTCAAACTTTTTTACATTTGCTACTGCACTTGCTAAATCTGCCATCTTAAATCTCCTTTGAGTTTATCGTTTTAATGTCATGAACATTATGTATATCCATATAACGAGAGGGATTCTAGTGTGATTTTCATTGTTAATCAAGTAGCTAGAAGCACACCCCCTAGTTTTACACGGTACAGTTATCAATATCAGTGTGGAAACTCGCGTGGGTCATCACGATAACCACCTTCAACACCCTTGGTGATAATAGCTACCGCATCGTGTGGGTGTAAACTTTCCATATGATTTACACGTACCCAAAAATCATCCAGTGTTTTATCTTTATTTAATTCTGCTTGAACACGTCTTGCCGCGTCTTCACAAAACATAAGGTTTGCAGCATTTAAACGTGCAAACTCTTGCTCATCCGCACGTTTTACTACGGACTGAACGGGTGTTGGCAAGGCCGTTTCAATTTGGTCAATTAGGCGTGAGATAGGCATATCATCCACTTTATCAGAAAGCCTCACACGCACCTGAGCAATAGAGCGCTGGCTGTGTGGCGTTGCAGAAATACCTTCTGGCGTGCCTAGCCATTCGTGTACTTTCTCTAAATCAACGGAGCCAGACTTGCCAAACTCATCTTGGAAGCCTTGCTGAATAATGTCGCGTGAAAGCGCGGCAGAACAAGGGCAGGTTGATGAATAAGGCACTTCGATACTGAGCTCTGTTGTCAGTTTTCCATCGCGTAATGATGTGATAGGACGAACTTTGTAAGCCTTCCAGCCGGTGTTATCGCTAATCAAAGATTTACGACGTTCAAAAAACTCAAGGCGACATTCTAAGTAAGCGCTGTCACTGATACCTTCTTGTGACTCCACAAAATGCTCGACAATCTCGCGCAATAATTTAGGGGTGATGACATTGTCGCTCAACATTTTATCAACTGCTAAATAGAGGCGCGACATGTGAATGCCCTTATTCTTAGGGTCAGGGAGATTAACGTACGCCTGAACGCGCGCAACGGTTTGCATCTGTATGCCCTTGCCATTTAGCATGTGAACCGGCACTTCAATCTCACTCATGCCAACCCAGTTTAATGGGGCATTAGGACCTTCGTGGGGTTCGTTCGCGATGTCGGGTAAATCACAACTTTTATCTGTACAGCCTTCACTTGCACTCATGGGGGAGGAGTCCTTAATTGGTAATTAGTTAAGCAGATGGCGATTATATTAGTCCTACTTAGATTATGCACTTACTTTTATTTAGAGAAGGTTATTGTGTTGTCCTTATTAAATGCATTTCTCAAAGCACACCCCCCCACTTTTACATGATGTTTCTTATAAACCATAAACATCATGTAAAAGTGGGGGGGTGTGCTTGTATAACTATAACCAGAGACAGTTAAAGCAAATGCAAAACCCTAATCTCCGCTGTTTCGAGATGTACCATTTCACGTTGCTTGCTTGCAGGATATTTCTTGAAAGCAGCTTGCAGTATTTGCAAGGTGTCACCGTGGGCGACCAGCAAAAATGTTTCGCCATTAAACTGTTTCTCAAGTGATGCGACTACGGCTGTTGCACGCTGCATAACGGCATCGGCGCTCTCGGCGTTATCAATGGTGTGGGATGAGTCAATCGCATCGTTATCCCAAACGGTTTGGTAATGGGTATTATCCATTAATTCAAAGTCACCAAAATCACGTTCGCGTAGTTTTGCATCTAGTTCGATAGAGTGAGCGCTTGCTAATAATTCTTTAGCGATTTTTGCAGACTCGTGTGCGCGTTTAAAGTCTGAACTGATAATGCGTGTGTTTGCATCAAGATCATTTTTATCAAGCACACGCGTCACGCTTTGTGTAACTTGAGCACGACCTTCATTGCTCAAGCCGTATTTAGGGATGCCATTTTCGGGCGTGCTGACAATTAAGCCTTCAACATTTGCCATGCTTTCACCGTGGCGCAGTGCAAAATAGTGGTTTTTGAGTAATGCGAAATTTAATAAATAATTCATTTAAGGAGTCTCTGATTAAGTCGATTAGAATTTAGCGCAGAAAAAACTGTCGCTATTTTTTGCGAAGTGAGCTGGAATGGTCGCTCCCTTGTAGCGATCTTCGTGGAAAATATCGGCAGTTTTAGCAAGTTAAAAATAATTGGACTTGATTAGAGCCTCCTTAATCATCCTAACAAAAGTTGGCTTAATAAGAATAGTCTCAAAACTAATATTTTTTAAGCTTTGTTTCAGCTTAGTCTACTATTATTAGAAGCATGAGAATAATCTCGTAGAGAAAGTATCTCCAACATTAGGAATAATAATCATGAAAACATTAAAACCGCTATTAATTGCCGCTTCTATTTTGCTATCGCAAGCTTCTTTTGCAAGTGATGAACATGAAGAAGGCGAAAAACTTTTTAAAGCTAATTGTGACGTTTGTCATGGAAGCACGGGTGGAATGGACATGAGCAAGCGCCTTGCTCCACCCATTGCCGCCGTAAGATTACATTATATCGATGCTTATCCAGACCAAGACAGCTTTGTTAATGCTGTTTCAAGCTGGGTTGAAAAGCAAGATGAGAACAAAAGCCTTATGCGTGGAGCCATCCGAAAATTCAAAATCATGCCACCGCTTGTTGTTGCTAAAGAAGATGCACAAAAAATTGCAGCATACATTTACGCGGGTGATATTGACGAAATTGAAGGCTTTAAAGAGCATGTTGAAGAAGAACATGGAAAGCAAGGCATGGGTCAACACAAAGGCAAAGGCATGGGTAAAATGTGCGGTGAAGGCAAACACAAAAAAGGCATGCATGAGGAGGGAGAAGGAATGCATCAAAAAGGTATGCACCAGCAAATGCATGGCATGGGAAAGAAAATGCAAGGTAAAGGCATGGGCAAAGGAAAACGCTCTGGCAAGGGAGGAATGAAAGGCATGATGCAGCAGCTCAATATTAGCCCTGATCAGCAAGCGGCAATGAAGCCATTGATGATGCAAAAAAGATCAACCATGCAACCACTGCGCAAGCAAATGATGCAAATCAAACAAGCGATTGAGCAGTTAGATACCGCTAGCCCTACCTATAAAGCGGATATTTTCTCACTTGCTGAAAAGAAGGCAGGTCTTGTTCGCCGCATGGTGATAGAAAAAGGCGAAATGCGTATGAAGTTTGATGCTATTTTAAGCCCTGCTCAACGCAATCAACTGAAAGAATTAAAGAAGTCAAAGAAAAGTTCTCACCGTAAGATGCGTAAAATGATGAATATGAAACACTAGCAAGAAAAGCGACTCCTATTTGAAGCGTCCATTTTGGGCGCTTTTTTGTATCTGCTATTCCTTGCTTTTTATAATGTTATGAACTATTTATAAGGTACATATTTAAAAAGGAGAAGAATATGGCAGAGACTAGCGCACAAACAATCGCTCAAACTAATGATCTCGTTTACGCACTTGATGATACCCCCGCTTTTACTGAATCCACCTTTGCAGCCATCCAGCATGTGCTTGCTAGTTTTGTAGGAATAATTACGCCCACACTTGTGATTGGTGGCGTATTAGGCTTAGGAAGCCACATTCCTTATCTTATCAGTATGGCGCTAATCGTTTCAGGCGTCGCAACCTTTATCCAAGCCCGCAGAACATTAGGGGTTGGCGCAGGAATGTTGTGCGTACAAGGCACTAGTTTTGCTTTTTTAGGTTCTATACTGGCTGCTGGTTTTATCGCAAAAGGTAAAGGGGGTGGGCCTGATGAAATACTGTCGCTTATATTTACCATTTGTTTTTTTGGTGCATTTGTCGAAATATTCTTAAGCCAGTTTATAGGGAAACTTAAAAATGTGGTCACACCTTTGGTTACAGGCATTGTTATCACGTTGATTGGTTTAAGCCTTATAAAAGTAGGCATGACGGATTTGGCAGGAGGCTTTAAAGCCAAAGATTTAGGTAGCCCTCAAAACTTGATGCTGGGTGGCACCGTGCTGTTTGTGGTAATTTTTATGAATGCTATGAAAAATCAATGGTTAAGAATTTCATCCATCGCCATAGGGCTTATTGTTGGCTTTATCATTGCGTGGTTTATGGGGAAAGTTAATTTTGATAATTTGGCAGGCTTGCCTTTACTTAGTATCCCGATGCCTTTTAAATATGGTTTCTCATTTGATCTGACTGCCTTTATTCCTATCGCCATTATTTATGTCATCACGGCAATAGAAACAACGGGTGACATTACGGCTAACTGTGTTATTTCTGGGCAAGAAATAGAGGGTGAGAAATACCGTAATCGTGTAAAAGGTGGCGTACTTGCTGATGGCATTAATTCTATGATTGCCGCGACTCTTAACACTTTTCCAAATACAACATTTAGCCAAAACAATGGCGTAATCCAACTCACTGGTATTGCCAGTCGTCATGTGGGATATTACATTGCTGCTATCTTAATTATTCTTGGTTTGTTTCCTGTTGTCGGCGGTGTATTGCAAAATATGCCCAAGCCAGTTTTAGGTGGCGCAACACTCGTTATGTTTGCAATGGTCGCGGCGGCAGGTGTTAGAATCTTGAAGCGCGTGCCTATGACGCGCCGAAGCATGTTGATTATAGCGGTCTCTTTTGGGCTTGGCTTAGGTGTGATGATGGTGCCTGAAGTAACGGCTCAACTACCTAAATTAGCTAAAAACTTATTTAGCAGCCCAGTTACTACCGGTGGATTAGCGGCAATCATTTTGAACTTGATCTTGCCTAGAAATAATACACCTACACTAAACTGAAAATAGTTTATTATTGAGTGGAACGGTTCTCGTGCCACTCTTAATGGTCTGTGAATAAATGAAAATATGGATAAAAAATCCACTCTCAATTCTAATTGAGGATGGAACAGATGCCCGTGGTGGTATCGTGATTTCTGATAACAAAATCACTGAAATATTAGTTTTAGGTGATGAACCATCTGAGCAAGCCGATCAAGTTTTTGATGCATCAGAGCATGTCGTGCTACCAGGTTTAATCAACACCCATCATCACTTTTATCAAACGCTCACGCGCGCATTTCCTGATGCTTTGAATAAAGAATTATTCCCATGGCTCAAAAGCCTTTACCCTGTTTGGGCGGGATTAACCGAAGAGTTAATTCACGTTTCAACCCGCTTAGCTTCGGTTGAGTTATTGCTGTCTGGCTGTACCACCGCAGCGGATCATCACTATATTTTCCCCGAGGCAGCGCGCGAGGCTTTGGATATTCAAGTCGATGCGATGAAGTCAGTCGGTATACGTGGCACGCTTACGCGAGGCTCAATGAGCTTGGGCGAAGATGAGGGTGGATTGCCTCCACGCAACACCATTCAAACCGAAGATGCCATTCTTAGCGATTGTGATCGAGTGATTAACGAGTATCACGATGCCAGCGAAGGCTCGATGATGCAGGTAGCGCTTGCACCGTGTTCACCTTTCAGTGTGACAGAAGATTTAATGAAAGAAAGCGCGTTGTTGGCGCGTAAGAAAAATGTACGTTTGCATACGCATCTTGCAGAAACATTCGACGAGAATGACTTCTGCATAAAAGTATTTGGCGTGCGCCCCGTTGATTATTTAGAACGCGTCGGCTGGATGGCAGATGATGTTTGGTTGGCACACGGTATTCATTTTAATGATGAAGAAATCACACGCCTTGGCAAAGCAGGTGTGGGCGTGACTCATTGCCCAAGCTCAAATATGGTGTTAGGTTCGGGGCAATGCCGTACCTTGGAATTAGAAAAAGCAGGCTCGCCTGTCGGCTTAGGTGTTGATGGTTCTGCATCAAGCGACTGCTCTAATCTAATACAAGAAACTCGCCAAGCCATGCTCTTACAACGGCTACGTTATGGCTCGTCGGGTGTGACACATTTTGATGCCTTTCGCTGGGTGACAAAAGGCTCTGCAGCTTGTTTAGGGCGTGATGATATTGGTGAAATTGCGGTTGGTAAGCAGGCTGATTTGGCTTTGTTTAAATTGGATGAAATACGTTTTTCTGGTGCGGGTGATCCGCTAGCGGCACTGCTTTTATGTGGAGCGCACAAAGCCGACCGAGTTATGGTTGCAGGTGAGTGGAAAGTTAAAGACGGCGAAGCTGTTGGTATAGACTTGGAAGAGCTTCTTGCAGAACATGGCAAAGCAACCAAGGTATTAGCGCAATGAAGAAGCAGAGCGAAGATATAAAGCATCATGTAAAAGTGGGGGGGTGTGCTTTAAATCACTACTGTCCCGTTAACATAAAAAGTAAGTGCCTGACTCCAAAATCTGATAAAATTGTCTTAGCAATAAGTCATTGAATCAAAGAAGGAATCAAGCATGGCACATCATAATACAGTCTTCTCACA
>JAKIUW010000031.1 GCA_021647365.1 Cocleimonas sp.
GAAGACTGTATTATGATGTGCCATGCTTGATTCCTTCTTTGATTCAATGACTTATTGCTAAGACAATTTTATCAGATTTTGGAGTCAGGCACTTACTTTTTATGTTAACGGGACAGTAGTGGCTTTATAGTACCTCCCTATTTTTTTGCTTTTTAAAATATTATTTTAATTGCGTTATGCAGGAGTTTACCATGACAAAATCCGAACAATTATTCCAACAAGCCCAAAAAACAATACCAGGTGGTGTGAATTCTCCTGTGCGCGCTTTTAAAAGTGTCGGTGGTACGCCGTTATTTATAGAGCGAGCAGAAGGTGCGTATCTTTATGATGTTGATGGCAATAAATATATCGACTACGTGGGTTCGTGGGGACCAATGATTGCAGGGCATGCCAATCCAGAAGTGATCGCATCAGTAAAAGAAGCGGCAGACAGAGGTTTAAGCTACGGCGCTCCAACAGAAAGTGAAGTGACTATGTCACAAAAAATCTGCGAACTAATGCCATCGATTGAAATGGTACGCATGGTAAGTTCTGGCACTGAGGCAACTATGTCGGCGATTCGTTTAGCGCGTGGTTTTACGGGGCGTGATGATATTGTAAAGTTTGAAGGTGGTTATCATGGGCATGGTGATTCGCTGCTAGTAAAAGCAGGTTCAGGCATGTTGACTTTTGGTGAGCCAAGCTCGCCAGGCGTACCTGAAGATTTAGCTAAGCACACGATTACGCTTGATTACAATAATCCGCAACAAGTACGCGATTTATTTGCAAAGCAGGGGGATAAAATCGCTTGTATCATCGTTGAGCCTGTTGCAGGCAATATGAATTGTATTCCGCCAACGGCTGGTTTTTTAGAAACCTTGCGTGAAGTGTGCGATGAGTCTGGCGCGTTATTGATTTTAGATGAAGTAATGACGGGCTTCCGTGTGGCGTTAGGTGGGGCGCAATCGGTTTACAATATCAAACCTGATTTAACTACGTTGGGTAAAATCATCGGAGCAGGTATGCCAGCAGCGGCTTTTGGTGGTCGCAGAGATGTGATGGAAAAACTCTCGCCACTTGGTCCTGTTTATCAAGCGGGTACGCTTTCGGGCAATCCGTTGGCGATGACGGCTGGTTTAAAAATGCTAGAAATCATCTCGCGTGATGGTTTTTATGAAGACCTAACGGCAAAAACAGAAATGTTTGTATCGGGTATGTTAGAGCGTGCCAAGCAAAACGGGATTACTATGACCAGCAACCAAGTTGGCGGAATGTTCGGTTTATTCTTTAGCGACGAAGATAAAATAGAAAACTTCGAACAAGTTTCAAAGTGTAATATTGATCGTTTCAATCACTTCTTTCATCAAATGCTGGATTCTGGAATCAATCTTGCGCCATCAGCGTATGAGGCTGGCTTTCTGTCGAGCGCACATACAAAAGCAGATATAAATGCGACTCTGGATGCCGCTTCAAAAGCATTTGCAACTCTTTCTTAACTATTCACGTATTCTTTAATTAGAGAAGCTGATTAGAGAAGCACGCCCCCCTAGTTTCACATGATATTTATAAGCATGATGTAAAACTAGGGGGGTGTGAGAGCATTTATAACACTCGTAACACGCTAATTTTTAATAAAATTAACAGAATATCAGGAACTTTATACGGGATTAGCACTCTAAGGTGAAGAGTGCTAAAATAGCACACATGTTAAAAGGGAGATTAGATATGACCAACATATTAGCGGTACGCAGTACAACCATGCCAGTTCTTACAGGAAGCTTGGATAGCTATATGCAATCCGTGCGCGAAATACCTGTTTTAGCGAAATCAGCAGAGCAAGCGCTCGCAGTTAAATTACGTGATAACGATGATATGGGCGCTGCACGCGATCTTATCATGCACAACTTACGTTTTGTGATAAAAGTAGCGCGTGGTTATAGCGGTTATGGTTTACCTCTGGCTGATCTCGTACAAGAAGGTAATGTAGGTTTGATGAAAGCGGTGAAGCGTTTTGATCCTACCGTAAATGTGCGTCTTGTTTCTTTCGCTGTACATTGGATACGTGCAGAAATTCATGAATTTATCCTTAAAAATTGGAAAATCGTAAAAGTTGCAACAACCAAAGCGCAGCGTAAACTTTTCTTTAATCTAAGAAGTAAGAAGAAAAGATTAGCATGGATGAATATGGCTGAAGTCAACGACATCGCAAGTGATCTTGGTGTAACCAGCAAAGACGTGATGGAAATGGAAAAGCGCATGACAGGTCAAGATATTGGCTTCGATGCGCCCAATAATGACGATGACGAGAAAGCATATTACCCAAGCCAGTATTTACAATCAGAAACGGTTGATCCGTCAGAAGCGGCAGAAACACAAGATTGGCAAGATCATACGCAAGGCTTGTTTACGAATGCTTTAAAGACTTTGGATGATCGTAGTAAAGATATTATCGCAAGTCGTTGGTTGACTGATAAGAAAGCAACGCTTGAAGAGCTAGCTACAAAATACGGTATATCGGCAGAGCGTATTCGCCAGATAGAAGCGAATGCGATTGGTAAATTAAAGCTTTCTGTAGCTGAGTAAGTTAGTCATTGAACTTTGCATAAATTCTAACAGTCGCTCCAAAAGCTAATGAGCTATCATTTAAAACTAGGGGTGTGTGCTTCACTCCGCTTAGTGAGACAGCTTTAAAATGCTTTCTTCTTATATTAATACCCGCATCGTGCGGGTATTTTTTTGCTTGTTAAAGATGATTTGCGGCTTTGCGAATGATCTCTTCTGTCGTATCCCAATCAATACAAGCATCGGTGATTGATACGCCATACTTTAATTCTGATAAGTCCTTAGGTATTTTTTGATTACCCCAGTTTAAATGACTTTCTAACATCATTCCTATGATGGATTTATTGCCTTCCCTGAGCTGTTTAATACAATAATTAAAAACAGCTTCTTGGTTAGCAGGGTCTTTATTGGAGTTTTCATGGCTGCAATCAATCACGATATTGTTTGCTAGGCTCGCTTGGCTTAAAGCAAGTTCGCAAGTTTTTACGGTTTCAATATCGTAATTGGGCTTGCCGCCACCGCCACGCAATACGATATGCCCATAGGCGTTGCCTTTGGTGCGAACAACCGAAACCTGCCCTTGGTGATTAATACCTAAAAAACTGTGAGGGCTGGATACGGCTTGTAAAGCATCAATAGCAACTTGTAAGCTGCCATCCGTGGCATTTTTAAAGCCCACAGGTGACGAGAGCCCACTTGCCATTTCACGGTGAGTTTGTGATTCGGTGGTGCGTGCGCCAATCGCGCTCCAGCTGATTAAATCTGCTAAATATTGTGGGCTGATTGGGTCGAGCGCCTCGGTGGCAAGAGGTAAACCTAATTCAACTAGCTCAATCATTAGTTTGCGTGCTTGTTGTAAGCCTGTTTCAATATCGAAAGAACCATTTAGGTGTGGATCGTTAATTAACCCTTTCCAGCCTGTTGTGGTGCGTGGTTTTTCAAAGTAAACGCGCATCACCAAAAAAAGTTTGTCGGACACTTCATCGGCTAAAGCTTTTAAGTTTTTTGCATACTCTAATGCTGCTTTAGGGTCATGAATAGAACAAGGCCCAGCAACTACAAAAGGTCGAGTGTCTTTGCCGTTAATAATATTTTGTAAAGCTAGCCTGCTTTTTGTAATAGTGCTTTGAGCATTACTAGAAAGTGGTAACTTGGCTTTAAGTTCGGCAGGGCTAAGCAGAGCTTCATTAGATTGAATGTTTACGTTGTCTATATTTGTAGTCATGATTTAAGGGCATCTCTATTAATTAGGTATTTCTTCTGGCGACGCCAAAAAGCTATAATCAAGGCATTTTCACTTGTAATGCTTACTGCCTTTCAAGTGACAATAACGCAGAGTATAGGTTTTTGGCTAAGCCCCGGAGGGCAAGGCTACAAGCCATCATCTCCGTTGTTGCACTTCTTGTAAAGGGGGAACCATTTCCTGCGAAGCGCGCCTAGGAGATGATGGCATGTAGTCTTGCAGAAAAACACCTAATTAATAGAGGTGCCCTTAATACTTGAATTAATGAGTGGCGACACAATAAATGTAACATAGAGAACTAGATAGTGAGATGAATAATGCCAGATAAAAAACAAATAGTTTGCCCGCATTGTCAGGGTATTAATCGAGTGCCAGCACAAAGGCTCGGTGATAATCCGCATTGTGGTAAATGCAAGAGAGATTTGATCACAGGAAAGCCAGCAGAGCTTAGCGATGCTAGCTTTGATAAACTGATTTCTAAAAGTGAATTGCCAGTGGTAGTAGATTTTTGGGCAGAATGGTGTGGGCCTTGCAAAATGATGGCGCCCGCCTACGCAGAGGCGACAAATGAGTTGAAAACAACTGCCGTTTTAGCCAAGTTAAATACAGAAACTGCACAGCAAGCATCCGCACGTTTTCAAATTCGTAGCATACCGACCATGGTTATTTTTAAGGGTGGTAAAGAAGTGGCTCGCCAGTCAGGCGCGATGAGTAAAGAACAGATTGTCCAGTGGGTGAATTCCATCTAGTTAGTGGATAAACCATCTTATGATTTAATAATAAAAATGTTATGATGTGCGGATAAGAATTAATCAAAGAAAATACAATCATGGCTAGAAAATACTTCGGAACAGATGGCATACGCGGCGAAATAGGCAAAGCACCGATGACGCCAGATTTTGTACTTAAGCTCGGTTGGGCGGCGGGTAAAGTGCTGGCAGCTAAAGGTTCGTCTTTGGTCGTTATTGGCAAAGATACGCGAATATCAGGCTATATGTTGGAGACTGCTTTACAGGCTGGTTTAGTAGCGGCGGGTGTAAATGTGCGTTTACTTGGGCCAATGCCAACACCTGCGGTTGCTTATCTTACGCGTACCTTTAGAGCATCTGCGGGTGTGGTCATCAGCGCTTCGCATAACCCTTTTCAAGATAATGGCGTAAAGTTTTTCTCTAGTGATGGCACCAAACTAACTGATGAAATGGAATTGGCAATAGAAGATTATCTTGATCGTGAGCTCGAAACGGTTAGCTCTGAAAAGTTAGGCAAAGTAGAGCGTGTTGATGATGCGGCTGGTCGTTATATTGAATTTTGTAAACGCGCTATTCCAACGGAAGTTAGCTTAGAGGGTCTACGCATCGTTGTTGATTGTGCTAATGGCGCTACCTACCATGTTAGTCCGCATGTGTTTTCTGAGCTTGGAGCGGATGTCGTTAAAATAGCGGCGAGCCCAGATGGCATTAATATCAATGAAAATTGTGGTGCGACCTCGTTAGGGTTGCTGCAAAAAAGCGTAACAGAATATCGTGCCGACTTAGGTATCGCTTTAGATGGTGATGGTGATCGCTTGATGATGGTTGATCACAAAGGTGAAGTGGTTGATGGTGATGAAATCTTAGGGATCATCGCCGCACATAAGCAAAAAGAAGATAGTTTGGGTGATCATGTAGTGGGTACTCTCATGAGTAACTTGGGGCTTGAAAAAGCCATTGAAGGGATGGGATTAAACTTTCACCGTGCGGATGTGGGGGATCGTTATGTAATGGAAATTTTGCGCAAAACAGGTGGTTTTCTTGGTGGAGAATCTTCAGGGCATATTATTGTGCGTGATCGTATATCGACGGGTGATGGTACGATTGCGGCATTGCAAGTTTTGCATGCGGTTATAGAAAGTGGCAAAACATTGTATGAGTTAAAACAGGTTATGACTAAATACCCACAAACTCTAATCAATGTGCGTATAAAGGAAAAGATAGATTTAGATGCTAATACTGCTATTCAACAAGCAGTGAAAGATGCAGAAACCCAAATGGGCACGAGAGGGCGTGTGCTTTTACGCGCATCAGGAACGGAGCCTTTAATTCGTGTCATGGTTGAAGCGGAAGAGGAATCAGAAACAAAGCAGTTGGCAGAAATGATTGCAGAAGCGGTAAAAAAAGCGGCATCATAAATATAAGAAACGCCTAAAAAGCACAGAACATCATGTAAAAGTGGGGGGGTGTACTTCTCTTCGATAAGCTCAGGATAAACTATAGGCTCAGCAGAGCTGCTTTTATATCTATTTTTGGCTCAAATTCACTCAAACCATTTGCTTTATCGCGCTTGTAGGGGTACTCTTCCGCGATTCAAAAGAACACTGGGAAATATCACTATGCGTCAGACATTAGTAGCAGGTAACTGGAAACTAAACGGCTCAAAAGAAAGTATTCAAGAGTTGTTAAAAGGTATTTTGGCAGGAATGTCAGAAGCGAAAACAGCCGTTGCGGTTTGTGCGCCTTATATTTACATCCCAATGGTTCAAGAAATTCTTAGCGGAACAGAAGTTGGCTTTGGTTCTGAAAGTATCTCTGAGCATGACTCCGGTGCATTTACAGGTGAAATTTCTGGTTCAATGTTGAATGACTTTTCTTGCCAATACGCAATTGTAGGTCACTCAGAACGACGTACAATTTTTGGTGAGAAAGATGCTGATACAGCAAATAAGTTTGCGGCAGCGCGCAAGTATGGTTTAACGCCGATTCTTTGTTTAGGTGAATTGCTAGAAGAGCGCGAAGCAGGTACGACAGAAGAAGTGGTTGCACGCCAACTAGATGCGGTTATTGGTTTAGAAGGTGTAGGCGCATTGGCTGATGCAGTAATCGCTTATGAGCCAGTTTGGGCAATTGGAACAGGTCTAACAGCATCGCCACAACAGGCACAAGACGTACATGCGTTTATTCGTGAGAAGATTGCGAAGTTGGATGCGGGCGTTGCAGAGAAAGTACAGATTTTATACGGCGGTAGTGTTAATGGTGGTAATGCAGATGAGCTATTTTCAATGCCAGATATTGATGGTGGATTAATTGGTGGAGCTTCGCTAAAAGCAGAAGACTTCCTCGCAATTTGTCGTGCAGGTTAATTGTTACACATAAATCACGCAGATTAGAAAAACAGGTAATAAAGTAATGTTATACAATGTATTGTTAATTATTCAAATTATAGTAGCGCTAAGTATTATTGGCTTAGTGTTAATTCAGCACGGAAAAGGCGCTGATGCAGGGGCGGCATTTGGCGGTGGCGCATCGGGTACGGTGTTTGGTTCTAAAGGATCTGGTAGTTTTTTAACAAGGCTAACAGGGATCTTAGCGGCGGTATTCTTTGCAAATTCATTGATGCTGGCGTGGTTGGTTGCTCATCCAGATTCAAATGGCGGTAAGTCTATAATCCCAACTGCAATTACAACGACAGATGCTCCTGCGACACCGTCTTTAACAGCAGATGCCCCTGCTGCTGATGTTCCTACTGGTTCAAGTGTTGGTGCAGAGGCTCCAGCAGCAGTAGAAGAAAAAGAAGCCCCCTCAGATATTCCAAAGTAAGTATTCCCTTTTTTGTTTTTTTAAAAGACAAAACGCCGATGTGGTGAAATTGGTAGACACGCACGCTTGAGGGGCGTGTTGCGCAAGCAGTGCCGGTTCGACTCCGGCCATCGGCACCAAATATGCTTTTAGGTTGTTTATGAATTCTAAATGCTCCAAAAAACCTGCTATTGCAGGTTTTTTGTTAATAACTAAGCCGTGTTTATTAGGCCAGTATCTATAAATGGATATAAATATTTTTTAAGCGGTTGTTGGTCAAAATATATATAAATAAACCGTCAGTTTTATTGTGAACATGGCTTGAATAAGTGTATATTCTTCACTCTAATAAAAAACCTTATTGCATATTAGAATGTAATGTCTGTTGCCAGATTAAGTAAAAGGTATTTCGTAACGCAAAAGGAGAAAGTATGCTTGCAGAGTACCTGCCAGTTTTAGTATTTCTAGCCGTAGGATTTGGAATGGCGATTGTCATGCTTATTCTCGGTGCGTTATTGTCGCCACATCGTCCTGATGAGGCAAAAAATTCTCCTTTCGAGTGTGGCTTTGAGGCCTTTGATGATGCGCGCATGAAATTCGATGTGCGTTACTATCTTGTTGCTATTCTCTTTATTATTTTTGATTTGGAAATTGCCTTTTTGTTTCCGTGGGCTGTCGTGCTCGACAAAATCGGATTGTTTGGTTTGATTGCGATGGGGTTGTTTTTGATGATTCTTATCATTGGCTTTATCTATGAGTGGAAAAAAGGAGCGCTAGAGTGGGAATAGAAGGTGTTCTAAAAGAAGGTTTTGTCACAACCTCGGCTGATAAATTAATCAACTGGGCACGTACAGGTTCTATGTGGCCACTAACCTTTGGTTTGGCATGCTGTGCTGTAGAGATGATGCAAGCAGGTGCTTCACGTTATGATATGGATCGATTTGGTATTCTATTTCGCCCTAGCCCTCGTCAGGCAGATGTGTTGATTGTTGCAGGTACTCTCACCAATAAAATGGCGCCCGCATTGCGCAGAGTATACGACCAAATGGCAGAGCCACGTTGGGTGATTTCAATGGGTTCATGTGCAAATGGTGGTGGTTATTATCATTATTCTTATGCGGTCGTGCGTGGTTGTGATCGTATACTTCCTGTCGATGTGTATATACCCGGTTGTCCGCCAACGGCTGAGGCATTATTGTACGGTATTATTCAACTTCAAAATAAAATTAAAAACACCAATACAATCGCACGTCAGGATGTTGCTTAGAAGATGAGTGTATCGCTACAAACATTAAAAGCTCATTTAGATGGTATGCAGGCTGAAAAATTACAGCAAAGCACTATTGCCTTGAATGAATTAACAATTGAAGTCGCTCCTGAGGATCTATTAGAAATATCAACGTTTTTACGTGATGATGAAACTTGTGGTTTTGAGCAATTAATAGATGTATGTGGGGTAGATTATCTTACATACGGAAGTACAGAATGGGAGACAGGCGGCAGTGGTTTTAGCCGTGGCGTGAAGCGTGAGTTTTCATTTGATGGGGATGAACAAGACGAAGTAATCGAATTTGATGGTAAGCGCTTTGCAGTAGTTATGCATTTATTATCTATTAAGCACAATCAACGTATTCGTGTGAAATGCTACTGCGATGATAATGACTTTCCAATGGTTGATTCAGTGGAAGGTATTTGGAGTGCAGCTAATTGGTTTGAAAGAGAAGCCTTTGATATGTTTGGTATCATGTTTAGTGGACATCCTGATCTTCGTCGCATTCTTACCGATTATGGTTTTATCGGGCATCCCTTTAGAAAAGACTTCCCATTAATTGGTCATGTAGATATGCGTTACGATGAAGAGCAAAAGCGCGTAATCTATGAGCCGGTATCTATTGAAGATAGAACCTTAGTGCCTCGCGTTATTCGTAAAGATCAGCGTTTTACGCCTGCAGTTGAAGGTGATGAATAATGGCTGAGATTAAAAATTACACGTTGAACTTTGGCCCTGCTCATCCTGCCGCTCATGGTGTGTTACGCCTTGTGTTAGAGATGGATGGCGAAGTAATTCAACGAGCAGATCCTCATATAGGGTTGCTGCACCGTGGAACAGAAAAACTAGCGGAGAGTAAGCCGTACAACCAAAGCATTGGTTATATGGATCGCCTCGATTATGTTTCTATGATGTGTAATGAGCATGGCTATGTGCTGGCGCTGGAGAAAATGCTCGGCATCGAAGCACCAATACGTGCGCAATATATTCGTACCATGTTCGATGAAATCACCCGAATTTTAAATCACCTTTTATGGATTGGTGCTCATGCGCTGGACGTAGGTGCGATGACTATGTTTTTGTACGCATTCCGTGAGCGTGAAGATCTAATGGATATTTACGAGGCAGTATCAGGTGCGCGCTTGCATGCAACTTATTATCGCCCAGGTGGTGTTTATCGTGATTTGCCCGATACGATGCCATTGCATGAAGTATCTCGCTGGACAGATGAAAAAGAAGTTAAGCGATTGAACGCCAACCGTGGTGGTTCAGTTTTGGACTTTATTGAAGATTTCACACAACGCTTTCCAAAGTATGTCGATGAGTATGAAACTTTGTTGACAGATAACCGTATCTGGAAGCAACGCTTGGTTGATATTGGTATTGTTTCTCCAGAGCGCGCTTTGCAACTTGGCTTAACAGGAGCAATGCTTCGTGGTTCAGGTATAGAGTGGGATTTAAGAAAAAAACAGCCGTACGCTATGTACGACCAAGTTGATTTTGATATTCCTGTTGGCACAAATGGCGATAGTTACGATCGTTACCTTGTGCGAATTGAAGAAATGCGTCAATCGAATAACATCATTAAGCAGTGTGTTGATTGGCTAAGAAAAAATCCTGGTTCGGTGATGCATGAAGATCATAAAATAACACCTCCGCCTAGAGAGAAAATGAAAGGCGATATGGAAGCATTGATCCATCATTTTAAGTTGGCAACAGAAGGTTATTGTTTGCCAGAAGGTGAAGCCTATGCCGCTATTGAGCATCCTAAAGGTGAGTTTGGTTGTTATATAGTCTCTGATGGCGCAAACAAACCCTATCGTCTAAAAGTACGTGCTCCAGGTTTTGCGCATATGTCAGCTATGGATGAGCTCACAAAAGGTCATATGTTGGCAGATGTGGTAACAATTATTGGTACGATGGATATAGTATTTGGTGAGGTGGATAGATAATGGCTTCTACTCCAAATGTTCTTAGCAAACACGAGCGTGATGATATCGATCACTGGTTAAAAAGATATCCAGAGGATCAGTCGCAGTCGGCATTGTTGGCGGCACTGCGCGCCGTCATGCATGAAGACCATTATCTTTCGATAGAAAAAATGGATGCAGTTGCCGACTACTTAAGCCTTCCTAAAATTACCGTATACGAAGTTGCTAGTTTCTATTCAATGTATGAAATGGATGAGAAGGCAGCAGGGAAAAATACAATCGCTGTTTGTACCAATGTTTCTTGTATGTTGAATGGCTCAGATAAAATCGTAGAGCATATTGAAGAAAAGCTCGGTATAAAAATGGGAGAAACCACGCCTGATGGAGAGTTTTTCTTTAAGATTGAAGAAGAATGTTTGGCGGCTTGTTGTGGTGCGCCAATGATGCAAGTCAATCATGTCTATCATGAAAACCTTACACCAGAAAAAGTAGATGAAATATTGGAGAGCGTAAAAACCAAACCATCACTTCATAAGAAGGAGGCAAATAATGGTTGATCAAGTTTGCTTTACAACAAAACAATATGGCGATGATGCGCATACGCTAGAGAATTACTTAAAAACAGGTGGTTATCAGTCTTGGGATAAAATCCTTAAAGACGGCACTGAGATTGACGACATTATTGACGAGGTTAAAGAGTCTGGTTTACGTGGTCGAGGCGGAGCAGGCTTTCCAACAGGTTTAAAGTGGAGCTTTATGCCACGCAATATGCCGGGACAAAAATACATCGTTTGTAATTCAGATGAATCAGAGCCAGGCACTTGTAAAGATCGTGATATTTTGCGCTTTAATCCGCATGCGCTTGTTGAAGGTATGGCAATTGCAGGTTATTGCATTGGTGCAACCGTTGGTTATAACTATATGCGTGGCGAGTTTATGGATGAGCCATCTATTCGTTTTGAGCAAGCAGTAAAAGAAGCATACGAAGCAGGCTATCTTGGTAAAAATATAAAAGGCAGCGGTGTTGATTTCGATTTGCACGGTTCTTTAGGTGCAGGCGCTTATATTTGTGGTGAAGAGACTGCATTGCTTGAATCACTAGAAGGCAAGAAAGGCCAGCCACGTTTTAAGCCGCCGTTCCCAGCAAGTTTTGGTTTGTACGGTCGCCCAACAACCATTAATAACACTGAAAGCTTGTCATCTATCCCGGCTATTTTGCGTGGTGGTGGTGAGTGGTTTAAGAATATGGGTGTTGAGGGCTCAGGCGGGGAAAAATTATTTTCTGTTTCAGGGCACTTAAACAATCCTGGTAATTTTGAAGTACCGATGGGGCTTCCTTTTAAAGACTTGCTTGAAATGGCTGGTGGTGTTCGCAACGGCAATAAGCTTAAGGCGGTAATTCCTGGTGGTTCATCTGTTCCTGTATTAACAGGCGATACCATGATGGAGCTTACAATGGATTACGATACCATTGCTAAAGCTGGCTCATATCTGGGTTCAGGTGCTGTAATCGTTATGGATGAAACCACGGATATGGTTAAAGTCCTGCAGCGTATTTCACGTTTCTACTTTTCAGAGTCTTGTGGCCAGTGTACACCATGTCGTGAAGGTACAGGTTGGTTGTATCGCATGTTGACGCGTATTGTAGAAGGTAATGGCACCTTAGAAGATATTGATCGTCTTGAAGAAGTTGCTCATAAAATCGAAGGGCGTACTATTTGTGCCTTGGGTGAAGCGGCAGCAATGCCAGTTTGGAGTTTTGTTCAAAACTTCCGTGAAGAGTTTGTTTATTATGTTGAGAACGGCTGTTCGATGGTGAATGATAAATGAGCGATATGATTAAAATCACTGTTGACGACAAAGAATTAGAAGTCGCTGCTGGCACAATGCTAATTGAAGTGACCGATGCCGTGGGTATTCATGTTCCGCGCTTTTGTTACCACAAAAAACTTTCTGTAGCAGCGAACTGTCGCATGTGTTTGGTTGAGGTCGAGAAAGCCCCCAAGCCAATGCCTGCTTGCGCTACCCCTGTTAACGAAGGTATGAAAGTTTGGACTCGATCTGAAAAAGCCTTGTCTGCACAAAAAGACACAATGGAGTTTTTACTCATCAATCACCCGCTGGATTGTCCGATCTGTGATCAGGGTGGTGAGTGTGAACTACAAGATTTGTCGATGGGTTTTGGTGGGTCATCATCAAGTTATCAAGAAATTAAACGTGTGGTTGTTGATAAGGATATTGGTGAGCTAGTTTCAACTGAAATGACACGCTGTATTCAATGTACACGCTGTATACGCTTTGGCGAAGAAATTGCTGGCATGCGCGAATTGGGTGCGACAGGTCGTGGCGACCGCATGGAGATTGGTACTTTTGTTGAGAAAAGCCTTTCTTCAGAATTATCAGGTAATATTATTGATATTTGTCCAGTGGGTGCTTTGACCGCAAGACCTTCTCGCTATAATTCTCGTGCATGGGAAATGATGCAAAGCCCAAGTATTGCACCGCATGATTCTGTCGGCTCCAACGTCAATCTTCATACTTTTAAAGGTAATTTAGTGCGTGTGGTTGCTGGTGAGAATGAAGCCATAAATGAATGCTGGATTTCAGATCGTGATCGTTTTAGTTATCAAGGTGTAAACGCAGAAGATCGTGTTAAATCACCAATGATTAAACAAAATGGAATTTGGAAAAAAGTTGATTGGAATGAAGCTTTAGAATCAGTTGCAGAAAAACTAAAGTCTGTGGATCCTGATGACGTAGGCGTGCTAGCTTCGCCACAGGCAACCATCGAAGAACTTTATTTATTACAAAAATCCATGCGTGCCATTGGTGTCAAGAATATTGACCACCGTTTACGCCAAACAGATTTTAATGATCAAGAAAGCATGGGCTTGTTCCCTTGGCTAGGAATGTCTATTACAGATATTGAGCAACAAAATGCTATTTTGCTTGTAGGCTCTAATGTTCGTAAAGAGCAACCCCTGTTAAATCATCGTATTCGTAATGCGGTGATCAAAAATAATGCAAAGGTTATGACGGTTAACTCCTTTGAAATCGACTTTAACTACGATGTAGAAAGTCAGAATATCAGTAGTCCACAAGAAATAGTCAATACGTTGGCTGGTATTGCTAAAGCTAGTATTAGTCTAAGTAAGGCGAAAGTCCCCGCAGGATTGAGTGATCTATTGAAATCAGTGCGAGCCAATAGCGATGGCAAAGCCATTGCAGAAAACTTAAAAAATGCTGAGAACTCTGTGGTTTTCTTGGGCGGACTGTCAGTGCAGCATCCAAATTATTCGACGTTGCGTGCTTTAGCAGCGGTGATTTCTGAAAATACGGGGGCAACGCTGGGCTATTTAGCAGAATCTGCCAATACGGTAGGCGCATGGTTGGCGGGTGTCGTTCCTCATCGAGAAGAAGCGGGTATAGTTTCTAAGAACGTTTCTAGTAGTAAAGCAGGTAAAAATACTGTAGAAATGATAATGAATCCATCAAAGGTTTATGTGTTATTAGATGTAGAGCCAGAGTTTGACTGTGATGATCCACAGCTTGCACAGCAAGCGATGGATGCGGCAGAGTGTGTTATCTCAATCAGCCCATTTGCAGATGCAAATATGCTCACCAATGCCGATATTATTTTACCGAGTGCCTGTTATTCAGAAACCTCAGGCACTTATGTTAATGCCGAGGGTGTTTGGCAAAGCTTTCGAGCGGCGGCTAAGTCATCGAGTGATGTTCGTCCAGCATGGAAAATACTACGTGTACTAGGAAATAAGCTAGGGATTGATGGTTTTGATTACGTTAGCTCCACAGATGTACGTGATGAGTTAAAAGTAGCTTGTGATACTGTGAGTAGTGTTAGTAACCATTTTGAAATATCTGGAATTTATATTGCTCCAGAGAAGCAAGATGGGCTGCAACGAATTGGAGCAGTGGCTGAGTTTTGTGGCGATTCTGTACAACGTCGTGCAACAGCATTGCAAAAGAGTGCTCCCGAACAAGAAGTAGTGCAATTAAATAGCGCAGAAGTTCAACGTCTTTCTTTGCAAGATACTGTTGAAAATTCATCGTTAGTTACCGTTGCGCAAGGTAATGAAAAATTATCGATGCCTGTACTGGTAAATGATTTAATTCCTGATGGCTGTGTTTTAATTGCCTCAGGTACACAGTCAAGTAGTGAACTCGGTTCGGCTTTTGGTAATATCGAGATAACATCATGATGGAATCTTTAGCAACATTCTTAAATGGTTATCTGCCTGAAGGGGTAACGACCCTGATTGTGATTATGATTAAGATCGTCGCTATTCTTTTGCCATTGATTTTGGCAGTGGCATACACCACCTTTGCTGAGCGGAAGATTATTGGTTATATGCAAGTACGCATGGGGCCAAATCGTGTTGGTCCGAAGGGTTGGTTACAACCGATTGCAGATACACTTAAGTTGATGTTTAAGGAGATAATTTCTCCTACCAAAGCCAGTACCATTGTATTTTTTGTAGCGCCAATGCTTGCGCTTGCACCTGCTTTAGCGGCGTGGGTGGTTATTCCATTTTGGGATGGAGGTGTACTGGCGGATGTAAATGCGGGTTTGTTATTGATTTTGGCGATTACGTCATTGGATGTTTTTGGCATTATTTTGGCGGGTTGGGCATCCAACTCTAAGTACGCAATTTTGAGTTCCTTGCGTGTTGGCGCTCAAATGGTTTCTTATGAAATTGCGATGGGCTTTGCGCTGGTTGGCGTGTTAATGGCGGCGGGTAGCTTAAACTTGAGCGATATTGTTCGCGCACAAGATGGCGGTATTCAAAACTGGTTTGCTTGGCCTTTGTTTGGTCTTTTATTGGTTTATTTTATTTCGGGTGTAGCAGAAACAAATCGTGCGCCTTTTGATGTGGCAGAGGGTGAGTCGGAGATTGTTGCGGGCTTCCATGTGGAATATTCAGGCATGGCATTTGCCTTATTTTTCCTTGCGGAATATGCCAGCATGATTCTAATTTCTACGTTAACCGCTTTGCTATTTTTGGGTGGTTGGCTATCGCCGTTTGGTGATTTGTTAAATGATGTCCCTGTATTAGGATTTATATTAGGCGATGGTTTTCATTGGCTGTTTATAAAATCATTCTTCTTCTTATTCTGTTATTTATGGTTCAGAGCGACATTCCCACGCTATCGTTATGATCAAATTATGCGCTTGGGTTGGAAAATTTTGATTCCTGTAACGTTGGTTTGGATATTTGGCGAAGGTGTTGCCATCGCATTAGGGTGGAAGCCATGGTTATAAGAGAACAGCAAATAAGCAACGATATGAATATGCCATGTAAAAGTGGGGGGGTGTTGCTTTTTAAGGCTCACCCAGAGCCAAAAAGTATGCAGGGAATTGCGAAGCAATACCCAGTAGTGGTTGAGACAAGGAATAATGTTTTTAAAAGCACACCCCCCCACTTTTACATGATTGATACTGATCTAACGGAAGAGGGGGCATAGTCATGTTTAAATATATCAAACACATCATTAAGTCTTTTACGTTATTTGAATTGTTACAAGGCTTGGGCGTAACGGGTAAGTATTTTTTCAAACGTAAAATTACGATTCAATACCCTGAGCAAAAGACACCGATGTCACCCCGTTTTCGTGGACATCACGCGCTACGGCGTTACCCCAATGGGCAAGAGCGTTGCATTGCTTGTAAATTATGTGAGGCCGTTTGCCCTGCATTGGCGATTGATATTGAATCAGAGGAACGTGCCGATGGTACAAGGCGCACCACAAAGTACGAGATTGATTTCTTTAAGTGTATCTATTGTGGGTTCTGCGAAGAAGCTTGCCCTGTTGATGCAATCGTAGAAACTCATATTTTTGAATACCATTTTGAAAATCGTGAAGGCACGGTCATTAGTAAAGAAGCGTTGTTAGCTTTTGGTGATAAGCATGAAACTGAAATTGCTAAACGCAAAGCAGCCGATGCTCCGTACAAATAACTAGATATTGAGAACATAAATGACTTTTGAATTGTTTATATTTTACCTTTTCTCAGCAGTGACGCTATTTTCTGCTGTTGCTGTGGTGACTGTGCGCAATCCAATTTATTCTGCACTGTTTCTCATTTTGGCATTTTTTAGTAGTGCCGCTATTTGGATATTGTTAGAGGCGGAATTTTTAGGCGTTGTGCTGGTGCTGGTATACGTCGGCGCGGTAATGGTGCTGTTCTTATTCGTTATTATGATGTTGGATATTCAGATAGATACCTTGAAAGAAGGTTTTATCCGATATTTACCCGTTGGGATTTTAGTAGCAGTTGCGGTCGCAACCGAAATGATTTTGGTTATGAGATCGGATGCTTTCAAAGTTGATATACCTGATGCAGCCCCGCTTAGTGTGAATAATACAGAAGCATTGGGTGAAGTGCTGTACACAGAATATGTATTCCCTTTTGAGGTTGCTTCTGTGATTTTGGTTGTGGCGATTATTGCGGCCATTGTTCTAACCTTGCGTAGGCGTACAGGGGTGAAGAAACAAGACCCATCAAAGCAGGTGCGTACGCGCAGTGAAGATCGTGTTCGTTTAGTTAAAATGAAAGCGGAGAAAAGATTATGATTCCTTTATCCTACTTTCTAATCCTCAGTGCACTTTTATTCTCAATCAGTGTGGCAGGTATTTTTCTTAATAGAAAAAACATGATCATACTATTGATGTGTATTGAGTTGATGCTGTTATCCGTAAACCTAAACTTTATCGCCTTTTCACATTATTCGGGCGATATTGCAGGTCAGGTTTTTGTGTTCTTTATTTTGACGGTTGCAGCGGCAGAAGCGGCTATCGGCTTGGCAATTTTGATTACCGTATTCCGTAATCGCCGAACCATCAACGTTGAAGAACTTGATGAGATGAAGGGCTAACTACTATGGAAACACTCTATTTAGCCGTTCCCCTATCTGCTCTAGTTGGATCAATTATTGCAGGCTTGTTTGGCAGTATCATTGGTCGCAAAGGCGCACATGCCATTACTCTTCTTGGTGTGGGTATCTCTTGTGTACTTTCGTTTATCGTTCTCAAGCACGTAGCCATTGATGGTAATACGTTCTATGGCAATGTTTATACGTGGGCGAAGATAGGTGACACAAGCTTTAATGTAGGCTTTATGATTGATCGGCTAACGTCGATGATGATGGTCGTTGTTACGTTCGTATCGTTAATGGTGCATATTTATACCATTGGCTATATGGAAGACGATAAGCATAATTGGCCAAAAAAAAGCCGTGGTGGTGATAACAGTTACCAGCGTTTCTTCTCTTATATTTCTCTATTTACCTTCTCAATGCTGATGTTAGTTATGTCGAATAACTTTATGCAGTTGTTTTTCGGCTGGGAAGCAGTTGGCTTAGTGTCATACTTATTGATTGGTTTTTGGTCAACGCGTGATACGGCAATTTTTGCCAATATGAAAGCATTCCTTGTGAATCGCGTAGGTGATTTTGGTTTCTTGCTCGGTATAGCGGCAATATGGACTTATACAGGTTCGGTGGATTACAAAGAAGTCTTCGAGCAGTTGCCTGAAATTCAAAATAAAGTAATGACTATTTTACCAAACCAAGAATGGTTGGTGGTTTCGGTAATTTCAATCTCATTATTTATTGGTGCGATGGGCAAATCAGCACAAGTGCCGTTGCATGTGTGGCTACCTGATTCAATGGAAGGTCCAACGCCAATTTCTGCATTAATTCATGCGGCAACTATGGTAACAGCAGGTATCTTTATGGTATCGCGTATGTCACCGATTTTTGAGATGTCGGACACTGCGCTGAATTTAGTATTAATTATTGGCGCAACAACGGCTTTCTTTATGGGACTGGTTGGTATTGTTCAAAATGATATTAAACGTGTTGTTGCGTATTCAACATTGTCGCAACTAGGTTATATGACAGTTGCACTAGGTGCTTCTGCCTATAGCGCAGGTGTGTTCCACTTAATGACACATGCATTCTTCAAAGCGTTATTATTCTTGGCGGCAGGTTCGGTTATTATCGCTATGCACCATGAACAAGATATTCGTAAGATGGGTGGTCTAAAGAAGTATCTACCAATTACCTATTGGACATCTTTGATCGGCTCGCTGGCATTAATCGGCTTCCCGTTCTTCTCAGGTTTCTTCTCAAAAGACTTAATTATTGAAGCGGTTCATGCATCGACCTTACCAGGAGCTACTTATGCTTATTGGATGGTTTTATTGGGTGTGTTTGTAACAGCTTTCTATAGCTTCAGAATGTTCTTCTTGGTATTCCACGGAGAAGAGCGCATGGATGAAGAAACTAAATCACATCTGCACGAGCCAGCAAGAGTAGTGACATGGCCGTTGATTGCCTTAGCTATTCCAGCCGTACTTTCAGGTTATCTTGTCAATCCAATGGTGTTGGGTGATTTCTTTGAAGGAGTGATTCATGTTGATGAAGCGCATCCCGCGATCGCAACGTTAAAGCATCATTACCATAGCGCATGGAATTTATTGACACATGCGATCTTTACACCAGCATTCTGGTTAGCAATGTCAGGCTTGTTTAGTGCTTGGTTTATTTACATGAAGAAACCTTCAATTGCACAATTCGCTTACGACAAATTCCGTTTTGTACATACTATTTTGGATAAGAAGTACTTTGCTGATGAGTTCAATATGGCAGTATTTGCAGGTGGTGCGCTAGCGTTAGGCAAAGGCTTATGGGCGGCAGGTGATCGTTTCTTAATTGATGGTTTAATGGTTAACGGCACCGCAAAAGTTACAAGCTGGTTTTCATCCATAGCACGTCATATTCAAACAGGTTATTTATATCATTATGCCTTCTCAATTATACTTGGCGTGTTAGCCATTATGACTTGGTTATTATTTGGAGCTAAGTATGTTTGATGGTTATCTACTAAGCGTCCTAGTTTGGTTGCCTATTATTGGAGGCATCCTTACGTTACTAACGGGTGATAAGTTTGCTACTCGTCCCGTTGCGTTAATCATAAGTATTGCAACTTTTGCAATCAGTTTATTGCTATGGACTGGCTTTAACTCAAAAGGTTATCAACTCCAGTTTGTTGAGTTAATGCCTTGGATTGAAACCTTTAAGGTCAACTATCATTTAGGTGTTGATGGCATCTCCATGCCACTTATTTTGCTTAATACTTTTACAACTGTTTTGATTGTTTTAGCAGGTTGGGAAGTAATTAAACACAAGCCTTCTCAATACATGGCGTCATTCTTGATTATGGAAGGCATTATCAACGGCGTATTTGCTGCACAAGATGCCATTTTGTTTTATGTGTTTTTTGAAGCCATGTTGATACCGATGTTTATCGTTATCGGTATTTGGGGTGGCGATAATCGCATATACGCGACAATTAAATTCTTCTTGTATACCTTTTTCGGCTCAGTATTCATGCTGGTGAGTTTGATCTACATGTACACACAAGCAGGTAGTTTTGCGATTGCTGATTTGCATACCGTTAAGTTGGGCATGACTCCGCAGATTCTTATCTTCTTATCATTCTTAATTGCCTTTGGCGTAAAAGTGCCGATGTGGCCAGTGCATACATGGTTGCCCGATGCTCACGTTCAAGCACCTACAGGTGGCTCGGTAATTCTAGCAGCGGTGATGCTTAAAATTGGTGGCTACGGCTTTTTGAGATTTTCACTGCCGATGGTGCCAGATGCTTCAAACGAATTAGCATGGTTAGTGATTTTTATGTCATTAACGGCTGTGGTTTATATCGGCTTTATTGCATTAGTACAAAGCGATATGAAAAAATTGGTGGCATATTCATCTATCGCTCACATGGGGTTTGTAACCTTAGGATTCTTCTTACTGTTCCCAATAATGAAAGCCTCAGGCGGCAGTAGCGAAGGTGCTTTGATGGGAATGCAAGGCGGCATGGTGCAAATGATTTCACACGGCTTTATCTCTGGCGCGATGTTCCTTTGTATTGGTGTGTTGTACGACAGAATGCATACACGTGAGATAAACGCTTACGGCGGTGTTTCAAATCGTATGCCTTGGTTTGCTGCTTTTTTCGTTTTATTTGCAATGGCGAATACAGGTTTACCAGGCACATCAGGATTTGTGGGTGAGTTTATGGTTATTCTTGCCAGCTTTAAAGCAAACTTCTGGATAGCATTCCTAGGCGCTACAACATTAATTGTTGGTGCGGCTTATACATTATGGTTAGTTAAGCGCGTTATTTTCGGCGCAGTTGCTAATGATCAGGTAGCAGAGCTGAATGATATAAATAAGAGAGAAACATTGATACTTTCTATTTTAGCATTCTTCGTGTTAGCCGTAGGTTTGTGGCCAGAGCCATTGATCAATGTAATGAATGATTCTTTAGTGCATGTTATTGAACAAGCAACAACATCTAAGTTGGTAAATTAAGATGCTACTTTTCTCATTAATCCCAATGCAATTTCAGTTGCCAAATATCATGTTGGCAACGCCTGAAATGTTTTTGCTGGCGGGTACTTGTTTTGTGCTATTGGCTGACTTGTTTATTAAAGACTCACAACGCTTTATTACTTATTTATTAGCACAAGTTGTACTGTTGATTACTGCTGGCTTGGTTTTCTTTGGTACTGGCGATATGAACGCCATTATCGCTGAATCTGTTCAAGCGACAGGAAAAATGAGCATCACTGCCTTCAGTGATATGTTTGTGCTTGATCCGATGGCGCAAGTGTTAAAGATTTCTATTTTGTTAATAACGATGGGCGTACTCGTTTATTCGCGTGAATATTTGCGTTCTCGTGATATGTATAAAGGCGAGTATTTTACATTAACGCTATTCGCCGTTTTGGGCATGATGATCATGGTATCCGCAAAAACCATGCTGCTGATCTACTTAGGGCTAGAGCTACTTTCATTAGCGATGTACGCCATGGTTGCTTTCAAACGTAATGATGGACGAGCCTCAGAAGCGGCGATGAAATACTTTGTGCTAGGTGCAATTGCATCGGGCATGTTGCTTTACGGAATGTCGATAATTTACGGTGTGAGTGGTAGTTTGCATCTGGATCATATTTCGACCTATATGTCGTCACATCCTGTTATGGAAAATCTTGGCTTATTGCTAGGTTTGTCTTTCATTATTGTTGGTTTAGGCTTTAAGCTCGGTGTTGTACCTTTCCATATGTGGGTGCCCGATGTTTATGATGGCGCTCCAACAGCGGTGACATTATTTTTAGGTACAGCGCCTAAGATTGCTGCCTTTGCCATGATTATTCGTTTGTTGGTTGAAGGCTTGGGTGATATGGTTCAAGGTTGGCAACAGATTTTATCTTTATTGGCGGCACTGTCATTGCTGGTAGGAAACCTTATCGCCATCGCTCAAACGAATATCAAACGAATGTTTGCCTATTCAACAATCTCACACATGGGATTTGTATTAATGGGTATATTAGCAGGGACACAATCAGGCTATGCTGCTTCAATGTTCTACATTATCACCTACGCCATTATTGCAATGGGTGGTTTTGCTGTGGTTATATATTTAAGCCGAGAAGGTTATGAGGCAGATCAATTGGCAGACTTAAAAGGTTTAAGCGCACGTCATCCGTGGGTTGCCTTTATGATGATGCTATTTTTATTCTCAATGGCAGGTGTGCCACCCACGGTTGGCTTTTACGCAAAATTATCTGTAATAACAGCAGTGGTCGATGCCAATGTAATTTGGCTTGCGGTGTTTGGTGTAGTGATGTCCGTTATCGGTGCCTATTACTATTTACGCGCTATAAAACTTATGTACTTTGATAAGCCTGATGATGCTACAAATTCTGCACGATCACCTGTGCAATGGGATTTCACCGCATTGCTAAGTCTTAATGGATTGGCAGTATTAGCACTGGGTATTCTTCCTGGAACTTTAATGGCGCTTTGTTTGAAAGCAATTCAAACCAGTTTATAGGTTTCTATCTATCAGCATCATTGCTGACTTTATAAATACTCCCCTTCGTTACGTGTGAAAATAGCTATATGTCATGTAAAAGTGGGGGGGTGTGCATTAATAATATCAAGTAAGTTGTTATTTTTATAAGCGATAGACGGTTGCTCATTGCAGACGAATGGATTATCCTTCGGTATTAGTTTTAAAGTAGCTCATTTTTTGGGCATAAGATTAGAAACGATTTCTAGTCGAATCAGTACAATGGGTACAATAAAAATTTAAGGAGTTTCAAATGTTCAATAAAAGTTTTGCTTCAGCAGCCGTATTGGCTCTATTGCTTCCTGCTACACAAGCGATGGCAGCATCTCATGAAGAGAAAAAAGAAAGTAGAGTTGATGCAACCAATACTTTACCCGATGCAAAGCCAGGTGAGTGTTTTGCTAAAGTTATTGTGCCTGCACAGTACGATACTAAATCAGAAGAAGTTATGGTTAAGCCTGAGACAGAGAAGGTTGAAATCAAACCAGCAATTTTTGATACGGCAGAAAAATCTATTGTAGCAAAAGAAGGCTTCACAAAAATTAAAGTTATTCCTGCTAAGTTTCGTGAAGAATTTGAAGAAGTTGAAATATCAAAAGCTAGTTCAAGTTGGGTAACAGGATTAAAGAAAGGTATTCCAGCTAGCCCTGCATTATTAGCTGGCGCTAAAACTAATGGTATTGATATTACAAGTGCTTCTGTTGGCGCGTGTTACCAAGAGTACTACGTTCCTGCTAAATACGAGAAAACTGAAAAAGATATTCTTGTAAAAGAAGAATCTGAAGAAATCAAAGTAGCACCTGCTCAGTTTGAAGAAGCAGAAGAAAGTGTTGTTGTAACACAGGCTAGCAAAAAGAAAGTCTACAAAGCTGCTGAATATGAAGTTGTTGAAGAGAAGATCGAAATTGAGCCAGCGAAAGCCGTTTGGAAAAAAGGTGACGGTCCAATCACAAAGATTGACAACTCAACAGGCGAGATCATGTGTCTGATTCAGGTGCCTGCGAAGTACAAAGTTATTAAAAAGACCGTACTTAAAACGCCTTCAAGCATTGACCTTGTAGAAGTTCCAGAAGCGACTAAAGCTGTTAAAATTAGCAAATTAGTGAGCGATGCGACGGTGGATAAAGTAAAAATCCCTGCAGAGTACAAAAAAGTAACATTAACAAACAGAGTATCTGATGCGGCATTTACTTGGAGAGCTTCAGGAACAGAAGGCGAAGGTACTTACACAGGCAATCAGATTTGTTTGAAAGAAATTCCTGCAAAATTTGCTAAGATCAAGAAGCTAGTCATCGATACAGCTGCAACGGTTGAAGAAGAGAAAGTAGAGCCAGTGGCTAAACTGATCAAAGTAAGCAATGTTGCAACACCTGCTGAAGAGATTCGTACAAAAGTTCCTGCTGAGTTCGCAACCATTGAGAAACGCTCTAAAGTTTCTAGCGAGCGTTTAGAATGGCGCAGAGTTTTGTGTAAGACAAACATGGGTGGAGATATCAACAAGAAAATCCAACAAGCATTAAAAGATGCAGGCGTTTACGAAGGTACTGTTGATGGTAACTTTGGTAAAGGCTCTATGAAAGCAGTTGAAAGATTCCAGAAAGAGAATGGAATGGCAACAGGTGGATTGACAATTGATGTACTAGAGAAGCTTGGTGTAATGTAAAAACACCCAGTTGATTTATCAAAAAAGCCGCAAATATTGCGGCTTTTTTGTGTCTGATGATTATAGGCAGTTATAACAACTAAAATGTACACCCCCCCACTTTTACATGATAGTTGTTTATAAAGAACTATCATGTAAAAGTGGGGGGGTGTACTTCGATAGGCTCAGCAGAACTGCATTTTAATTATTGATTATCTCCTTGATCTCTCAAGGCATAAAAATCAGCTACAAAATCATCAAAGCGATTCTCTTCGATAGACTTCCTAATCCCGCGCATTAACTCTTGATAGTAATATAAATTATGAATGGTGTTTAAATGCGCGCCGAGCATTTCGCTACACTTATCAAGGTGTCGTAGATAGGAGCGTGAATAATTTTGGCAAGTATAACAACCACATTGATCGTCAATCGGTCCAGTGTCCAATTGGTGTTTGCTGTTGCGAATATTGAGCCTACCAAAGCGCGTGAAGATAAAACCATTGCGCGCATTACGCGTCGGGATAACACAATCAAACATATCAACACCACGCTTGACTGATTCTACAATATCCTCCGGTTTTCCTACGCCCATCAAATAGCGTGGTTTATCTTCTGGCAATAAAGGTGTTGTGGCTTCCAATACGCGATCACGATCTTCCTTGGGTTCGCCCACAGAAAGCCCACCGATAGCATAGCCATCAAAATCAATATCCATTAAATGCTGGGCAGAATGCTTGCGTAGCTCTTCGTGCATTCCACCTTGAACAATACCAAATAAAGATGCCTCGTTACCTTCGTGTGCTTGTTTGCTACGTTTTGCCCAGCGGAGTGACAACTCCATCGATTCTCGTGCCTCGGTTATACTTGCGGGGTAGGGTGTGCACTCATCAAAAATCATCACAATGTCAGAACCTAATTCGCGCTGAACCTGCATAGATGACTCAGGTGACATAAGAAATTTCTCACCGTTTACGGGTGAATTAAAATGAACACCTTCCTCCGTAATCTTGCGCATTTTAGCGAGGGAGAAAACTTGAAACCCACCTGAGTCAGTCAAGATAGGTTTATCCCAATGCATAAAATCATGTAGGTCACCATGCGCTTGAATGATTTTAGTGCCAGGGCGAAGCATCAAGTGGAAGGTATTACCGAGAATAATTTCAGCACCTAAGCCCTCAACCTCTTCAGGTTTCATCGTTTTTACCGTTCCGTATGTGCCGACAGGCATAAAGGCAGGCGTTTCAATGGTGCCTCGTGGGAATGTTAGCTGTCCGCGTCGGGCGCTGTTGTTCTCAGAAGTGTCAGAATTTATTAGTTTAAATTGCATGTGAGACATAGAATGAATCTTCTTAAAAAGTGTAATGTAGGATAGCTCTGTAGACAGTGCATATAGTATTAGCCATTAGGGATATAAACAAACAATAATGCAGGATTGTACTGTCTATATCAGTTAATTATAATATAATAATCAAATAACATATTAGAAATCAATAACTTATAAGCTCGTTGTGATTGACAAGCTTGCTTGATTTCTGCCATGATGAAAGCATCCAGCTTTGCTGAATAATAATTGAACACACTAGGAGATAAGCATGCAATACATTTTTAACAAGACGCTACTCGTAAGCGCATTAACACTAGCAATCGCACCAGCTGCATATGCAACTAATGGATTAGCACCTACAGGCTTGGGGCAAATACACAAGGCAATGGGTGGTGCAGCAGCAGGTAACCCTGAAAATACGATGACAATGGCTACCAATCCTGCGGCAGCTTCGTTTATTGAAGATGGCATGGATATTGGGTTAGAGTTGTTTGTTCCTGTGAGAGAAACTACTACTGGTGGGCCATTTCCAGTTAAACGTTATACTGGAAATGGCACAGCAGCTTTTGCTATTCCTGAGAATGGATTTAAGAAAACATTATCTAATGGTTTGTCAGTTGGTTTAACGGCATATGGTAATGGTGGTATGAATACAGATTATGGGGTAAGCCCATTTGAAAATTTCCCTATGCCTCATCCTCCAGGAAATGCAAGTGGAGGTATAGGTATTGATTTCAAACAAGTTTTTATCTCGCCAACTATTTCAAAGAAAATTGGTAATAACCACAGTGTGGCAATTGCAGTTAATTTAGTAGGGCAAACCTTTAAGAGTAAAGGTGTTGTTGCTCCAAATACTGTAGGTACAGATACAGCAACAGGTATAGGTGCAACTCTTGGTTGGATGGGAAAAATATCTCCTAATGTAACAGTGGGTTTATCTCATAGATTGAAAACAAAAATGAGTAAATTTAAGAACCATACAGGCATGTTTCGTACAACGGGTGGAAAGTTAGATGTGCCGGGTGCGACAACCTTAGGTATCTCTTTCAATACAAGCCCAAAAACAAAAGTAGCCATTGATTTACAGCGTATTTACTACGGTAAAGTAAAAGCAATCAAAGATGGTTTCGGATGGGACGACCAAGATATTATTAAACTGGGTGTAAAACATCAGCTAAATAATAAAGTTGCGTTAATGGGTGGACTTAACTACGGAAAATCACCAGTTACGTCAGAAAATGTAGGTCATGCGATACTTGCACCAGCAGTTTCTGAAAAGCATCTTTCTTTAGGGGCAGAGATCAAGATGAATAAGCATTCAAGTGTTTCACTTTCATATGTACATGCCTTTGAAAATGATGTGACTAATGGAGCAATTACTACACGAATGGCTCAAGATGCGGTAGGTGTTGGTTACAGCAGAACATTTTAAAAAAAGTTTAATTAAAAGCGAGCTTATAGCTCGCTTTTTTTTGGACAAAATTATCTAAGTAGCTATCTAAGTAATTAAAGGAGGAAATAAAATGCTCAAAAAGACAGGAATCATTTTAGCATTAAGCTTAGCATCAACATCGTTGATGGCAGTTGAATACATGGATGCAGCATGGGCGAAGCAGGCCTGTAATGCTTGGAATAAGAGTGCTGTACTAACAACACAATTAGGTAGCAAGCATGAGTCAAAATGGGTCAGTAATAATGCAGGCAGAGGTTATAAGCTGGTTCAAATGTACCGTAGTAGCTGTGGCGTGAAGAGCAAGGTTCAGCTCACCATCGCCGATAAAGGCGGAAAAGCCATGTGTATTTATGGTGGCAAGCCTGATGGAAAAAAGATGAATATGAGAGTTGATTATCTTATGCATGCAACGGATAAAAACTGGAATTGCATGGGCAGAGGTTCATTTGGTTGTGGTGCAATGGGCGCGATGATGTCTGGTAAACTCAGATTTAGCGGGCCTAAAATGGAAGCGATGAAAGTAATGACACCATTTGAAAACTTCTTAAAGTTAGCGGGTAAAGTACCTGGTAATCAGAAAGCTTGTCCTAAGTAATATATAAACTAGGTCATCTAGTTTGATTGAAAGCCTAGCCTAGTGCTGGGCTTTTTTGTGGGTGGTTTGGCAAGTAAGAACTAAGGTCAAAAGATGTTTTTACTCGGCTCCGTGGCAAAAAAATTTTAAAACTGGTGCTTCTCGCAAGCCGTCAATGTGTTTTTCATCAGCATGGCAACCGTCATTGGCCCAACCCCACCCGGTACGGGCGTAATCCATTCTGCGCGTTCGACCGCTGTTTCAAATTCTACATCACCGGCAAGCTTGCCGTTTTCTAGTCGGTTAATGCCGACATCAATAACCGTCGCCCCTTGCTTTATCCACTCACCTTTGATTAAACCCGCCTTGCCGACAGCAGCGACGAGGATGTCTGCATTTGCAACTAGTTCAGGCGTATTTTTGGTAAAGCGGTGGCAGACCGTTACAGTGCAACCAGCAAGTAGTAATTCAAGCATCATCGGGCGACCAACGATATTGGATGCACCAATGATAACGGCATGACTGCCATAAAACTTCTCGCAAATGGATTCAAGTAAACGGATAATGCCAAACGGCGTGCAAGGCCTAAGTCCAGGAATTCGCAGGGCAAGTCTGCCAACATTAATAGGGTGGAAGCCATCCACATCCTTATCAGGGTGTATACGCTCAATTACTAATGAAGCATCAAGGTGTTCAGGCAAGGGAAGTTGCACGAGTATGCCATCAATTTCAGAATCAGCGTTTAACTCATCAATCAGTGAGATTAGTTCGTGCTGTGTCGTTTCTGTTGGCAAATCGTAAGAGCGTGAAAGTATGCCTATTTCCTTACAGGCTTTGCGCTTATGTCCAACATATACCTCAGAGGCTGGGTCGCCACCAATTAAGATAACGGCTAAACCTGGAGGGCGCTTGCCATTAGCTATACGCTTTTCAACAGCAACTTTAACTTCATCGCGTACTTCGGCTGATACTTTTTTTCCATCGATAATTTTTGCGGGCATATTGATTGGCTTCCAAAAGGTCTCTATTAATTTTACAGAGCACCCCCCCCCCACTTTTACATGATGTTTTAGCTAATGATAAACATCATGTAAAACTAGGGGGGTGTGCTTTTTATAGTATGAGTTTAGTCATCACTATTTAGCGATAGTATGTTACTACTGGCGCAATGGTTCAAATAAGTATTCTAATCCATTTACTTTGATTGTGTGAACGATTCCTAAAAGCTTGCCGAGTTCTCCATCAGGGAGACCTTCGCCAGCAAACCAAACGACATAAGGTTCGGGCAGATCAATCAATAGTAATCCTTTGTGTTTTCCAAACGGCATTTTGTATTTTGAAAGCTTTAGTAATAGCTCGGGGTCGGATGCTAAACGCTCAATGCCAGTATCGTGAGCTTGACTGCTAGCCATTTAAAGCGATGATTTAATTTCAGATAAGAATATATCAGCTTGCTGCTGAAGTTTTCCACGTTCTAATAAAAGCTTCCAGCGCGTTCCGCCTGCTTGTCGCCATAGCAATGCCGCTCTTATTCCCGATAATAATAAAGCGCGAATTTTCGCCGCGTTTTTAGGGTTGGCAAGATGTGTTTGATCACCTTGTATCATAATCTTCGGCCCAATATCACTGATGCTATTGGCGTAAATATCAGCGAGTGATGCCGTGATATTTTCATGCTCTTGGTCAAAAAACTCTAACTTCTTTTGAGTATCCTGAATACCTTGAATAACCTCTTCAAATACTGCTGGATTTTTGTGTAGCTTCTTTTCTAAGTGCAGCACACCCAAGGCGTAGCGTGTGGATTCCATATCTTTGGGTTTGCCATCAGGGGTAAGCGGCCCTGCGCCAAGTTGGTAGAGCATGGATTTTAGGCCAGTTTGGATATTATTTAATGAGCCATAAAGCTCTATGGCATCGTTTGCATTTTCTTCTAATATGCTACTGATGCACGTGTTGTAAAGTACATCGTCGACCTTTCCTGTGTTGGAAACTTGGGTTACACCTTCAATGGATTGAAAGAGTGCTGCCAGTGCGATGGTACGATTTTGCAGGTTTGATTCCACTTAATATCTCAAGAGTTTAGCTAAAAGTGAAGAATACATTATTAGAGAGCTTTTTTATATGTGCTTATCTATTCATCATGTAAAAGTAGGGGGGTGTGCTAATACTAAATTAGTTAACATCTCTTTATTTAGTAAAGGGTGTCGTAAAAGGATAAATCGTAGGTTGGTGCTGAGCTTGAGAAGCCCAACGATCACGTCATGTTGGGCTTCGTTCCTCAGAGCCAACCTACAAAACGTACTTTACAACACTAATCACAGGTTGATTGCATTTTATCAATTATCCCACCGCCCAAGCAAATATTGTTATCGTAAAAAACAATAGATTGACCGGGTGTGATGGCGCGCTGTGGTTCATCAAAACAAACAACACAGTTATCGCCATCCACTACCACGCGACATGCTTGCTCAGTTTGGCGATAACGAATTTTTGCCTTGCAACTAAAATCGTTAGCTGGCGTATTGCCAGAGACCCAATGTAACTGCGATGCCTTGAGTTGTTGTTTAAGTAATAGCGGATGATTATGTCCTTGCGCCGCAATCAGTTGATTGGTTTTTAAGTTTTTATCCACTACAAACCACGGCTCTTCGCTGGATGTTTTTAGCCCGCCGATGCCCAAGCCTTGGCGTTGCCCAAAGGTGTAATACATTAAGCCTTGGTGTTGCCCGATTACGTCGCCTTCGGGTGTGATAATGTCCCCTGGCTGTGCGGGCAAAAAGCGTTGTAAAAATTCAGTAAATTTACGCTCACCAATAAAACAAATACCCGTGCTGTCTTTTTTATTGGCGGTATCAAAGCCAGCTTTTTGTGCCAGTGCGCGCACTTTTGGCTTTTCTAATTCGCCAATAGGGAAGAGGCTTTTGGCTAACTGGTTCTGCTGTAGCGTGTATAAGAAATAAGTTTGGTCTTTATTTTCATCAATACCTTTTAGTATTTTTAATTGTGCGCCACTGCGGTCGATACGCGCGTAATGCCCCGTGGCGATAAAATCAGCGCCTAGCTCAAGTGCATACTCTAAAAAGGCTTTAAACTTAATTTCTTTATTGCACATGATATCGGGGTTAGGTGTACGACCTGAACGGTACTCTTCTAAGAAATACTCGAATACATTATCCCAATATTCGCCCGAAAAATTGACCGTGTGTAATGTTATGCCAAGCGCATCACTCACCGATTGAGCATCCGCTAAATCCTCGGTTGCGGTGCAATATTCTTCGGTGTCATCTTCCTCCCAGTTTTTCATAAACAAGCCTTCGACATCATAGCCCTGTTCAATTAGGAGCAGTGCAGCAACGGAGGAATCTACTCCGCCAGACATACCGATAATGACTTTTTGTTTTTTCATGTGTGAGTGTTTTATTAAGCTATGCCGTAAAAGTGGGGGGGTGTGCTTTTAATAATAATGATAAGGGCTACCATGGAATAATACTTCCATCTATATCAAAGAATTTTCCACTATCGCTAATATCACATTCGCCCAATATTTTTATCAGCATGGTGCAGGATTCTTCAACAGAAATTTCCCCATGTGGTCCACCCATATCGGTGCGTACCCAACCGGGGTGAAGAATTAATGCGGTAATATCCAAATGCCGCAAATCATGTGCGGCGCTAACCATAACGGCATTTAATGCTGCTTTAGTCGCACGATAAGCATAAGCTCCGCCCGAACCATTATCATTTATGCTACCCATTTTGCTGCTCATGCTGGCGATGATTTTCTTGTCACTCATGGCGACATTCTCTACAAAATTCTCCATCATTTTCATCGGTGATACAAGGTTTACGGCAACCGCCTCTTCCCACGCATTATCATCGGTTTTGCCAAACTGTGAAGCGCCCAGCGCGTGGACGCCTGCATTATTGAGGAGAATATCAACAGGCTTGCCTTTAAGTGCTTTTTTAAGTGCGTCCATTTGTTTATAGTCAGTCACCTCAAGGGCGTGGATGGTGAGCGCCTTATGCTTATCCGCAAGCTTATTCAGCGCTTTCGCCTTCTTAGGCTTGCGACAACAAGCATGAACCTCCCAGCCTTCGCTTAAGTATTGATTGCAAAGCTCTAGCCCAATTCCACGGTTGGCTCCTGTGATAAGAAGTGTTGGCATAATAATTCCTGTTTAGTTTATAAATGGAAGTATACTCCACCCTTATTTTATAGTTAAGCTTCTAACTTATGGATACTTCCCAAATAAAAATGACCGAATACAGCCACGGCTCAGGCTGTGGTTGTAAAATTTCACCAGCGGTTTTGGATGTGATGCTCAAAAGTGAAATTCCTGCGATGGTGGATGAATCGCTTTTAGTGGGCAATAGCACACGTGATGATGCGGCGGTTTATGACTTGGGCAATGGCACTGCAATTATTAGTACGACGGATTTTTTTATGCCGATCGTGGATGACCCTTTTACCTTTGGGCGTATCGCCGCGACTAACGCCATCAGCGATATTTACGCCATGGGCGGTAAGCCGATTATGGCGATTGCGATTTTTGGTTGGCCGCTGGATAAGTTGCCTGCGGAAGTTGGGCAACAGGTTATTGAGGGTGGCAGGCAGGCATGTAAAGATGCGGGGATGTCATTAGCGGGCGGGCATAGTATTGATGCGCCAGAGCCAATTTTTGGGCTAGCGGTAACAGGTACTGTTGCGACAGAGCAGGTCAAAGAGAACTCCACCGCCAAGGCTGGCAATAAGCTGTACCTCACTAAACCTTTGGGCGTAGGGATACTTTCAACCGCGCAAAAGAAGAAAATCATCAAAGATGAACATGCTCACATTGCCCCAGAAACGATGTGCACTTTAAATGATATTGGTTCAAAACTGGCGATGCTAGATTGCGTAACCGCGATGACGGATGTAACTGGGTTTGGACTGGCTGGGCATTTACGCGAGATGTGCGAAGGCAGTGGTTTACAAGCTGAAATTAACTATAATCAGCTTCCGTTGTTACCCCATGTTTTGGATTATCTTACGCTGGGTTGTTCGCCTGGTGGTACAGAACGTAATTTTGAAAGCTATGGATATTGTTTGAATAAAATAAGCGCTGAACAACAATCCATAGTTTGCGACCCACAAACCAGCGGTGGTTTGTTAGTAGCAGTTGATGCTGAAAATGAAGATGATTTTTTAGATGTAATCAAAAAAGCAGGCTTATCATTAGATTGCATTGGATCACTTAGCAGCATCAACAAAAATGCTTCATTAATTACCATCGTATGACAGATCTAAAATTAGAAGGTTTACCTAAAGGTGAGCATCCACAAATCGATGATTTAGCCTCCTTGTTTTTGAATGATGTTCCTATGCTTGATGTACGCGCACCGGTCGAATTTGAGCAAGGCGCATTTCCAAATTCAATTAACATTCCATTGATGAGCGATGAAGAGCGCGAAGCAGTCGGCATTCGTTATAAAGAGCAAGGGCAAGATGCAGCGATACTTCTGGGTGCCGAATTGGTGACGGAAGAAGGTCGCGCACAGCGAAAAAAGGCTTGGGCAGCATTTTTTGATAAGCAGAAAAAGTACAAAAGTGACAAAAGCAGGGGGGGGGTGCTTTATTGCTTCCGTGGAGGGCTACGCTCCCAAATATCCCAACAATGGATATTGGATGAGACGGATATTGATCAACCACGCGTAAAAGGCGGCTACAAAGCTATGCGTCGATTCTTAATTGACAGCATTGACCGAATTTCAAAAGAAATACCTATTGTTATTTTAGGTGGACGGACAGGCTCAGGTAAAACGCGCGTATTAAAAAAACTAAAAAACAGCATTGATCTAGAGGGTTTAGCCAATCACCGAGGTTCTGCCTTTGGGCCAACAGCAACACCACAACCCACTCAAATAAATTTTGAAAATGCCCTAGCCATTGATTTATTAAAGCAAGAAGCAGCAGGTGCAAAATTTTTAGTCATAGAAGATGAAGGCAGAAATATAGGTTCTGTTGGTGTGCCACAATCACTTTTTGATGGCATGCAAAAAGCCCCTATTGTTAAGTTAGAAGTTTCACAAGAAGAACGTAATCAAGTGAGTATTGAAGAATACATTGTTGATACACAAGCGCACTTTGATTCTGTTTATGGCGAAGAAGAAGGAGCGATCAAACTCTCAGAGCATCTGCTTAATAGTCTCAGTAAAATCCAAAAACGTTTAGGGGGTGTACGTTATCAAGAAGCGAAAGAGCAGATGGAATTTGCAATTAAACAACACCTTACAACAGGTTCACTTGAAGATTTTATACCCGTTGTAAAGACACTACTCGTTGATTATTACGACCCCATGTATGACTATCAGTTTAAGAAAAAAACAGACAGGGTGTGCTTTCGAGGTTCATTTGATGAGGTATATGAGTATATATTAAATTTCTAGATTTTTATATCATAATTTTACTTTGAACCTTTTTGAACCTTGTTGTCGAATATAGCCTTTACGATACAATTCCAAGGAGGGAGTAAAATGAAGAATAAAATAAGTATAAAATTGTTAAGTATCATTCCTACATTTTTATTAAGCACCAGTTTATTAGTTTCAATGCCTGTTCAGGCAGATACTCAAGCATACTCAACATCTCCACCATCAGGGTTAGCCGCCAATAAAGTCCCTATGTTTGTGAGTTTCGGTTTTGATGATAACGGTATTGCTGGTATTGGTAGTGATGGAGGGATGGATTGGATTATTAAATTATTAAAAACAAAGAAAAATCCTGATGGTTCTCCAGTGCATGTAACTTTTTTTAATACAACAAAGTATATGGCAGAACCGAATGTAACAGAAACATGGAAAGCCGCTTATCGGGAAGGTCATGAAATAGGTAATCACACCGTTTTGCACGAAAAAGGCGGAAAAAAACAATATGATGGAGACACGGCATTAAATTTTTCAGTAGAACAATGGAAACAAAAAATTAATAGCGCTCAACGTAGTTTAAAACAGATGGTTTCTGGTTTGGGTGGTAATAACGAAAACCCCAACGTCATTGGGTTTAGAGCTCCATATCTTAGTTATAACGAAAATATGTTCAAAGCTTTGAAGGCAAGTGGCATGGTATACGATACTAGTATGCAAGAAGGCTGGGCATCCAATGCGAATAACAAAAATTACCCATGGCCATATACATTGCCAACGGGTATTTGGGAGCTAAATGTTGCGCCATTCGTTATCGACAATAATCATAGTAATAAGGTTACAGGCTTTGACTATAATATGTGGCATAACGTATGGGGTAAGAACCTTAATAAAGCAGAGTCATTAAAATTATTAATACAAAATTTTGATGCGAGACTGGCTGGTAACAGAGCCCCCTTCATGCTTGGCGCTCATACAGATTACTATGATTCAACTTATGAAGGTTCTGCTGACTTTAGTAGAATTGAAGTATCTCAAAGACGAGAAGTGATAGAGGGATTTATTGACTACGTACTCGAACAACCTGATGTTCGTATTGTGCCTTTCAATAATATCGTTAAATGGATGAGAAACCCTGTTGCATTAAGTGGTGGTAGTTCAGGTGTTTTAGATTTAGATGCCATGGCTACTAAAGTTAATACATATCAAGAGGATGTAGGGAATAACTATTGGAAATATTTCACTCAAAGAAGCTGGGCGCATAGATTTTTGTCTAAAGAGCTAGAAAGTGTAGCGACTGACCTTTGGAACGGGAATAAATCTTCAGTGACCTTGGTTATGATACTAATCTTTAATTAGTAAGTTTAAGACGCTATATACATAAAGAGAAATCGCAAGGGGTGCTAATTCCACCCCTTGCGTTTATCCAAGGATACGTCTCTATTGTAGTGTTTTGGTTATGGAATGGCTTTTCTTGCATATCTTTGCGCGGTAGGGTCATGGCTTTGTAGCTTCTCCCTTGTTTAATACGCTTGTTGGGAGTGAGTACCGAGTATTGCCCCAAACATCTTTGCGATTCACCAAATGCTTCATCCCCCATTTTGCAAGTACAGGAGCACGTTTTTTCCATTCTTCTCCGATGATTTCGTGTTTGGTTACCATATTTTATTTTATTTCCTGACGAATATACGCAGGTTTCCATCTTACACCTGTTTCATTTTCTAGTACGCTGAGCAATTGATCATTAGGTATTGCTTCTAGTTCGTAAATATTACCAATACTAATCCAACTACTAGCAATAAAGGCTGACTTTCGCCAGTTAGGTTTTGTCACATCGAGTGTTGCATTGCAGTAAGAACACACTTGCGCATTGAGATTTTCTTTGCACTGTGGGCAGGGTGGGTATTTGGTGTTTTTACCTGAAATAAATTGTGGCTGTTCATATGTTTCAATTTCAATGTAACAGTAAGGTTTGTCGTTCTGAGGTTCTAATTCGATATTGGGTGAACAACCCATGAAAGTGAGTAGTAATAAAAAATCATTGCCTATGGCGTAGCGTTTAGAGGATAAAGCATCTCCAATAAATTTGAGATTTTGTAATGCGTTTTTTAGTTTTTTTTCATCAATTTTGTACTGAGAATTATCAGGGTAAAGACAAAGTTTAAATTCAGAATGCCACACAAAAAGTTCTCATTAGAAGAAAATAGCGAAGTATATTGTAACAAAATAAGGCTGATTAACGGTTAAAAAATATAGATCAACACACCTTGCTGTTTTTAGTCGTAAAAATCGGATAGCTGAGACTCTCAGTACTTTATCGTAGCAATATTCTAATAAATGATGACCTTATCAATCATGGAATGATGGTAACGATATGGAAATCAAAGGTAGTTTAGGGCTTGCTCTAATTGTCTGTGCGGGTATTTTTTTGCCTGTTATTGCAGAAAGTACAGAAGAAAAATTATGGCAGGATGATCTTGCAAACACCCCTCAGGTTTTAGAGAAAACCTATCAAAAAGCGCACTTTTTAACACTTAATAATGATCAAATGTTTGAACGGTTAAAGGCTGTCATTAGTCATAGAAAAGCTTATAAAGGTGCCAGTAAAAATGACAAGGGTGCAAGCACCCCAAGTTTGATTAAATTACCACTTCCAAGTGGTGAGCTAATCCGTGTTAGCGTGATTGAAGATAGTGTTTTACCCGAAAGTCTAAAAGCTAAATATCCAGAAATAATGACGTTTAAGGTGCTTCCTGATGACCGCATTGTGTCTGGTAGGTTAGATAGCACGCCAAATGGGTTTCACGGCATGTTACAAACTCGAAAAGGTGAAACCATTTTTATTGATCCTGTTGCTAGAAAATCAGCTGAATCAATGTATGTGAGCTATCGTAAAAGCGCTCAGAAACATGATACAAATAATGATAAGCCTTTTTCTTGCTCAGTAGCGATAGAGCAGGAAGTTGCTGCAAGAAGCAGTCGTACGACTGCTTACAAAGGAGTATCAAGACCCCCAAAATCACTAATCAACTATCGCATCGCGATTGCCGCAACAGGTGAATATACCGCTAAACATGGAGGCACAGTTGCCAGTGCATTAGCTGCTATTACCACAACATTGAATCGTGTTAATCAAGTTTACGAACAGGATTTGGGCATCCATTTAAGTTTAGTAGAGAATAATGACTTATTAATTTATACCGATGCTTCTTCCGACCCTTATGATGAAGGGAATGGTGATGACAGACATGCGCTATTGGTACAAAACCAAACCAACATTGAAGCAGTAATTGGTGCTAAAAACTATGATGTAGGGCATCTTTTCTCAACCAGTGGTGGTGGCTTGGCTGCTATTGCGGGTGTGTGTAGTGATCATCGAAAAGGGCAGGGCGTATCAGGCAGCCAATATGTGAATGATAGCTTTTCTTTAGATTTTGTCGCGCACGAGATTGGTCATCAGTTTGGTGCTACTCATAGTTTTAATGGCACACAAGGATTATGTGCAGGACAAACCAGAACAGCACGTACCGCCTTTGAACCTGGTAGTGGTTCATCCATTATGTCGTATGCAGGTTACTGCGGTGGGGATGATTTACAAAGAAATAGCGATGCAATGTTTCATATTGGTAGCATTCAACAAATCCGATCTTATGTGACAAGTAATCTTGGTAGTAGTTGTGGCATTCAATCAGCGACAAACAATTCAGCGCCTAAGGCAAACGCAGGAAAAAACTATATTATTCCTGCACAAACACCTTTTGAATTAAAAGGTAGCGCGATAGATATTGATAATGATCCTTTAGTATATTCGTGGGAACAGGTTGATGTGGGTAGTGCCTCACCCACAAATATTGATCGAGGTGATAATGCTTTGTTCCGCATTCACTTACCGTCGCAATCCAAACAACGAATTTTCCCACCTATCTCAGATATTCTTTCTCATGCAAGGAAGCGTGGTGAAACATTGCCAACTCAGCAACGCTTAATGAACTTTAAATTTGTTGTACAAGACAGTCACAATATTACGCAAAGCGATAATATGGCGGTGCAAGTATGGCGCACGGGGAGTCGTTTTGCGTTGAACCTACCACGTTCACAATACACGGTGGGAAATACTTATAAGATATTATGGAATGTTGCGAATACAGACAAGACACCTGTTAATTGTGAGAATGTAGATATTGCATTATCGGTTAACGGTGGTTATCAGTTTAATCATATCCTTGGTGAAAACATACCCAATACAGGCGAAGCTTGGGTAACGATTCCCTCAGAAATTTCCGTAACCAATAGAGGGCGCTTTAAATTAAGTTGCAGTGATAATATCTTTTTTGCCTTGTCTTACCGCTCTTTTAAGCTCAATCAAAATGATCATAAAAGCAGAGTGATTTTGGCAGATGAAGATCAGCCAGAAAAAAACTTAGCTGATAACGTTGTCGTTGAAAATGAGGTTAAGATAGTTACTGAGGCTGGTGGAGGCGTATTTAATTGGTTCTTGTTATTTTTAGGATTGTTAGGATTATCGAGTAAAAGATGTCGATGTTAAAGACATCATGTAAAAGTGGGAGGGTGTGCATGAATAACATCACTACTGTCCCGTTAACTTCATAACATCACCATTTGATTAAAGTCATGTTGTTTTCTATTGGGTGGATCACCTCGAAGAAGTGCCATAAGGTCGCGCTTCTCAAACAAATTAAGCTGTAACAA
>JAKIUW010000032.1 GCA_021647365.1 Cocleimonas sp.
ATTGTTACAGCTTAATTTGTTTGAGAAGCGCGACCTTATGGCACTTCTTCGAGGTGATCCACCCAATAGAAAACAACATGACTTTAATCAAATGGTGATGTTATGAAGTTAACGGGACAGTAGTGATGATGGAGTCACACCCCCCTAGTTTTAGATGATGGAGTCACACCCCCCTAGTTTTAGATGATGGAGTCACACCCCCCTAGTTTTAGATGATGGAGTCACACCCCCCTAGTTTTAGATGATGGAGATTTTATTTTTTTGGTTAAGCAAAAAATAAAATCCCGAAAAATCGAGCTTCAATCTAAGCCCATATTTCAACTAGGCTTATCCCTGCCAATTGAATATACTGCTCTCGCGCTCAATATCACCCATAAAACGAGAATCTCATAGCCATGTTCGAACAAACCTTCAAAAATATCGACGATATTCTCTATAAAGATTCAGGCGCAGACAGCGAGCTAGACTACATCGGGCAAACCTCATGGATACTGTTTCTACGTTATCTGGATGCGCTCGAAGTCAGCAAAGCAGACGAGGCCGAACTTAAAGGTGAAGAATACCAATACATACTCGTGCCAGAATACCGCTGGAAAAACTGGGCAATGCCCAAAAATGCCGCAGGCGAGTTAGACCACCACATCGCCCTAACAGGGCCAGACTTAGTGCAATTTGTCGATGGCAAACTATTCCCCTACCTTGCCAAATTTAAGCAAACTGCCGACAACGCCCAAACCATCGAATACAAAATTGGTGAGATATTCTCCGAGCTTAAAAACAAAATTCAAAGCGGCTACAACCTACGCGAGATTTTAGAATACGCCGACGAACTCCCCTTTAGTACCAGCAAAGACAAACACGAACTATCCCACCTGTACGAATCCAAAATCAAAAACATGGGCAACGCAGGGCGCAATGGCGGGCAATACTACACCCCGCGCCCACTGATACGCGCCATGATAAAAGTTATCGACCCCAAAATTGGCGAAACGGTATACGATGGCGCCGCAGGCTCTTGCGGCTTTTTATGTGAAAGCTACGAATACATGCTGGATCAACTAGAACAAAGCGACAACAAAACCACCGACAATATAAAAACACTGCAAAGCAGCACCTTCTACGGTAAAGAGAAAAAGAACCTCGCCTACGTTATCGGCATCATGAACATGATTTTGCACGGCATTGAAGCGCCCAACCTCATCCACACCAACACACTTGGCGAAAGCATCCGCGATATTCAAGAAAAAAACCGCTACAACGTCATCCTCGCCAACCCACCCTTTGGTGGCAAAGAACGCAAAGAAGTACAACAAAACTTCGACATAAAAACAGGCGAAACCGCCTTCCTGTTTATGCAACACTTTATCAAAAGCCTAAAAACAGGCGGACGCGCGGCGATTGTGATTAAAAACACCGTGCTCAGCAACACCGACAACGCCTCCGTCGCGCTACGCAAACTGATTTTAGAAGGCTCGCAATTGCACACCATTCTGGATATGCCCTCAGGCACGTTTTTAGGTGCTGGCGTAAAAACGGTGGTGTTATTCTTCCAAAAAGGAGAACCCACTAAAAAAATATGGTACTACCAGCTAGACCCCGGCAGAAACATGGGCAAAACTAACCCGCTCAATGATAAAGACATGGCGGAATTTGTGGAATTGCAAAAGACCATGCCTGAGACGGAGAAATCTTGGAATATTAAGGTTGCTGATATTGATGAAGCGACAATGGATTTGAGTGTTAAGAATCCTAATTTGCCTGAGGAAGCGCCGCTTAGAAGCCCTGAGGAGATATTGACGAAGATGGTTAAGTTGGATGAGGAAACTGGAGCTTTGCTTGAAAGTATTAAGGGGTTGCTTTGATCAATGAATACTAAGCAATGGGAAATAACAGACTTAAAAAATGTAGCTGAAGTAATTGCAGGTCAATCTCCCAAAAGTGAATTTTATAATAAAATAGAAAATGGTTTACCTTTTTACCAAGGCAAGAAAGATTTTGGAAAAAAACTTATAAAACCACCAACAAATTGGACAACAAAAATAACAAAAATAGCAATTGAAAATGATATTTTGATGTCTGTTAGAGCACCTGTTGGACCAATTAATTTTGCTACTCAAGAAATTTGTATCGGTCGTGGCTTAGCTGCAATAAGATCATCGGATGATTTAGACAAAGAATTTCTATTCTATTTCTTATTAAAACATGAGAATGAAATAGTTGGTAATACAGGGGCTGTTTTTAACTCTATCAATAAAACTCAAATTGGTAGTATACAAATCCCAATCCCCCCACTAGCCGAACAAAAACAAATCGTAGCCCTATTAGACCAAGCCTTTGCCGCCATTGATCAGGCAAAAGCCAATCTTGAAAAAAACATTCAAAACGCCCAAGAGCTTTTTCAATCCAAGCTTAATGCGATTTTCTCGCAACCTGCCCTGAGCGGAGTCGAAGGGAGTGGGGAGGGTTGGGTGGAGAAGCGGTTGGGGGATGTTATTTCAATAACTCACGGCTACGCATTTAAAAGCCAAAATTTTATAACTGATTACAATGGAAAAAATCCTATTGTATTAACTCCAGGCAACTTCTCTGAGGATTCTAGACTCTACTTTACTCAGAAAAATACAAAAAGATGCATATCTGATTTTCCAGAAGAATATAAGTTTAATGAAGGAGATCTTGTTGTAGTTATGACCGATCTTTCCAGTAAAATGAAGATATTAGGTAAACCTGCTGTCATTGACTCTAAAAATATTTTACATAACCAGCGAATCGGAAGAGTAATATTTAATACTGATGAAATCGAAAGAGACATGCTTTACTATTTCTTTCAGTCTGATGATTACCTTTCAGCAATAAAATCGACTGCAACTGGTACAATGGTACGCCATACGGCACCAAAGCGAATACTTGCAAATAAAGTCTCATTCCCCACATCAAACAAGCAACAGAAAAAAATAATAAACACTCTAAATAACATTAGAATCTATAAAGAAAAAGTTGTTATGAATTACCAAACAAAACTAAACAACCTAGAAGAACTAAAAAAATCCATTCTACAAAAAGCATTTAATGGAGAATTGACCTAAAAAACCTCCGTCATTCTGGTGCAGACCAGAATCCATGCTCGAAGCAACGTGCCATCGTTTGAAATGGATACCAGCCTACGCTGGTATGACGAGCTTTGTTTGAGTTATTCCCTTGCTTCAACCAACATCGACACTTCCTTTCGGAAGGTGTAGCGATGTACTTTTAGCGAGCTTACCGTTTTGTTGTTTAAAACGGATAACTCGATTATTAGGGTGCAACCGACCTCAACGCCTAGGGCGTTCTGAAAAGCAAAAAGCCTTTAACGGTGAATTGACCTAAAAAACCTCCGTCATTCTGGTATAGGCCAGAATCTATACTCGAAGCAACGTACCATCGGTGAAATGGATACCAGCCTACGCTGGTATGACGAGCTTTGTTTGAGTACATCCCTTGCTACAACCAGCCATCGACACTTCCTTCGGAAGGTGTAGCGATATACTTTTCAACGCCTAGGGCGTTCTGAAAAGCAATTCTGGCGTAGACCAGAACCGTAAGACCAGCGCAGCTCATCCATGCCCGAAACAACGTGCCATCATCAAAAATGGGTACCAGCCTACGCTGGCATGACGAGCTTTTTTTGAATTCTTCCTTTGCTTCAACCAACACTGCGCCTCGCTACCCGATGCCCTGCGTACTTTTTTGTGCCTAGGGCACTACAAAAGCAACTAAACAACCTAGAAGAACTAAAAAAATCCACCCTACAAAAAGCTTTTAATGGAGAATTAACCTAAAATACACCTCGTCATTCTGGTGCAGATCAGAATCCATGCTCGAAGCAACGTGCCATCGTCGAAAATGGATACCAGCCTACGCTGGTATGACGGGCTTTATAACATCAAAATAATCCTGAATATAGGTCATACCAATCAGGATTTTTCTCTTCAATTCTTTTAATTTTCCAGTCACGTTTCCAGTTTTTAATGGCTTTTTCACGCATTATTGCCGATTCCATCGACTCATGCTGTTCGTACCAAACGAGGTTATGTACCGCATACTTTTGTGTGAATCCCTCCACCTGATTATTTCTATGTTGCCAAACTCTTTTTATAAGATCAGATGTTACGCCAACATACAAAGTGCCATATTTTTGACTGGCTAAAATATAGACGACTGGTTGTTTGTTATTCATCACATAATTCTAAGGTGTAATATCAATGTTTACCAAAAAAGCTGATAAACCGTCGTCATTCTGGTGCAGACCAGAATCCATGCCCGAAGCAACGTACCACCATTTGAAATGGATACCAGCCTACGCTGGTATGACGAACACGCGAAATGACTGCCTAGCCCAACCCACCCCTCCGTCATTCTGGCGTAGGCCAGAATCCATGCCCGAAGCAAAGTGCCATCGGTGAATATAGATACCAGCCTACGCTGGTATGTCGAGCTTATTGCCTTCAATTGCTATTGTACCTCACCCCAACCAAAGTTGAGCCGTGTAACGATACAGTGTACAATAAGCCCTATGATCATTAGCTTCCAGCATAAAGGCTTACGCAAGTTTTACGAAACGGGGAGCAAGAAAGGCATTGATGCAAACCATGCTACTAAGTTACAAATGATTTTAGCGGCTTTGGATATTGCGGAAGCTCCTGATGAATTGGATTTACCTGCTTTTTCATTACACCCGCTTAAAGGTGATTTAAGTGGTTATTGGTCACTTAAAGTAAATGGTAATTGGCGAGTGATATTTCGATTTACGGGTAATGATGTTGAATTATTGGATTACCTTGATTATCACTAACACGAGTCTTGAATTGGAGATTTTACTATGATGCACAATCCACCACACCCCGGTATTTTCTTAAATGAAACGGTGATTAAGCCTTTGGGCTTAGGCGTAACAGATGCCGCACAACGCCTTGGCATGTCACGCACCGCTTTGTCGCGTGTGCTAAATGGTAAATCGGGTATTAGCCCTGATTTGGCGATTCAGCTAGAACGCGCAGGGCAAAGCAAAGCGCGCTTTTGGGTTAATTTACAGGCAAATTATGATTTATGGCAAGCGACTAACCGCGAACACCCTGATGTGGTTAAATTAGAGGCTGTGGCTTAGCTTCTTTATAATAACTTTATGAATGAAGCCCAAACCAGACTCGACCTAATCGACCCTGCTTTAAGAGAGGCTGGCTGGGGCGTGGTTGAGGGTAGCCGTATTCATGTTGAATTCCCTATTACTAATAAAGATAAACCAGGGGTGCGTAATTATTCTCAGTTATCAGCTGATTATGTACTGGAATATAAAAACCGTCGCATTGGCATTATTGAAGCAAAAAAACGTGATTTGTATTACACCGAGGGCGTTGGGCAGGCTAAGGATTATGCGGAGCGTTTAAATATTCGGTACACCTATGCCACCAATGGTTTGCAGATTTATGGCATAGATATGGAGCATGGCACGGAAGGCGATGTTAAACGCTACCCTACGCCTGATGAGTTATGGGAGATGACCTTCCCGACCCCTATTGATGAATATAAGCTTGAGATGGATGCATGGCGCGCTAAGTTGTTTGCTGTGCCGTTTGAAGATAAAGGTGGTCAGTGGCAACCACGGTATTATCAAGCCAATGCGATCACTAAAACCTTAGATGCTATTGCGAATAAGAAAGATCGTATTTTGCTCACGCTGGCAACAGGCACGGGTAAAACGGCTATTTCGTTTCAGATTGCTTGGAAGTTGTTTCATGCTAAGTGGAATTTAAAACGTGATGGTGCTAGATCACCGCGTATTTTGTTTTTAGCGGATAGGAATATTTTGGCAGATCAGGCGTTTAACTCGTTTGGTGCATTTGAAGAAGATGCGCTGGTGCGGATTTATCCGGGTGAATTGCCATCACAAAAACAATTAGAAGGCTTAAAGAAAGGGACTATTCATAGCATTCGCAAAAAGGGCAAAGTGCCAAAAAATGGCAATATTTTCTTTACGATTTTTCAGACGTTTTTATCCGGCCCTGATGATTCACCTTATTTTGGCGAATACCCCAAAGACTTTTTTGACCTGATTATTATTGATGAGTGTCACCGAGGTGGCGCGAATGATGAAAGCTCATGGCGCGATATTCTGAATTACTTCTCACCTGCGGTACAACTAGGTTTAACCGCAACGCCTAAGCGCGATGTAAATGGCGACACTTATAATTATTTTGGTGAACCTGTTTATATTTATTCGCTTAAAGAAGGCATTAACGATGGCTTTTTAACGCCGTTTAGAGTGCAAGAGATCAGTAGTACCATTGATGATTACACTTACACTGGTGATGATGATATTGAGGTTGTGGGTGATGATGGACAAGCTGTTGCCATTGGTACTAAATATACCGAGGCTGATTTTAATCGCATCATTGAAATAAAAGCACGTGAGGAATTTCGTGTTAAAAAATTTATGGGCATGATCGAACAGAGCCATAAAACATTGGTGTTTTGTGCCACTCAAATTCATGCGGCGGCGGTACGCGATTTAATCAATCAGCACGCGACTAGCAAGAACACGAGCTATTGTCACCGCGTAACGGCAGATGATGGCGCTATGGGTGAGAAGCACCTGCGAGATTTTCAAGATAATGAGAAGAGCATTCCAACTATTTTAACCACCTCACAAAAACTGAGTACCGGTGTTGATGCCCCTGAGATTCGTAATATTGTGCTGATGCGCCCTGTTAAATCAATGGTGGAGTTTAAGCAGATTGTCGGGCGTGGCACACGACTTTTTGATCAAAAAGACTATTTTACAGTTTATGACTTTGTTGAGGCGCATGAGCATTTTAATGATGAAGAGTGGGATGGTCCACCACTAGACCCACCTGAAAAACCTCAGGTTAAAGAAGATGGAAAGCAGCCTTGCAAGGATTGTGGCAAGCGACTTTGTATTTGTAATAAAGAGAACGAGCTGTGCCCAGAATGTGGCAATGACCCTTGTGTGTGTGATGATGGTGGCAGACAAGTTATTAAAGTGACGCTCTCGGATAATAAAGTGCGCGAGATTGACTCGATGGTAAAAACATCATTTTGGAGTGCATCAGGCACGCCTATTTCTGCCGAAGAGTTTTTAAAGCAACTTTATGGTGATTTGCCCAGCTTTTTTGAAAGCGAAGAACAGTTACGCAAAATCTGGAGCTTACCCAGCACACGTAAGAAATTGCTAACCGAGCTAGAAGAAAAGGGCTACAACGAGGATCAGCTAGAAGATTTGAAACATGCCATAAAAGCCAAGGGCTGTGATATTTTTGATGTGCTTAATTACGTTGCTTATACAAAAGATTTTGTGCCTCGTTTGGAACGTGCAGAACAAGCTAAGATCATGTTATTTGACTACGAGCCAAATCAGCAAGCATTTTTGAATTTTGTATTAGAACAGTATGTAAAAGAAGGCGTTAGCGAATTGGATGATGACAAATTGCCTGCATTACTAAAAATAAAATATAACGATATTAGCGATGCAAAAGCGAAGCTAGGTGAGATTAAGTCAATTCGTGAATCATTTATTGGATTTCAGGAATTTCTGTATCGGGATGATGTGGCTTAGGATTATATCTGACACTTCTATCATACCTCCGCTCTTCCTTCGGAAGCGCTGATGAACTTCTTTGCGCTTAGGGCGAATAATAAAACCTCTGAGTATCTTTTGTTTATTCTTAGCAAACCTAGCTCAAACTCCGACTACTGCGCCTCGCTTCGCGATGCCCTGCAGACTTTTGGGCTCTTGGTGAGCCTACAAAAGCCACCTTCGGTTCAATTCCCGCTCCACTCAAACAAAAAAGGCCACCCCTTCGGGTGACCTTTTTGTGTTTGGTGGAAGCGGCGGGAATTGAACCCGCGTCCGCAAACGCTCTGCCTGTAGGCGCTACATGTTTAGTCTGTCTATTAATTTAGCGATTATCTAACCAACAAACAGGATTGAAAACCGCGATTCCGGTAAAGTTTTAATGGCTCCGTCCCAGACGTACTTCACCACGATTCCGTATAAATGATCCCGAACACTTGCCCTACGGACGAGGAAAGGTCAGGAGTCTAGTGATGCTTATTAAGCAGCTAGAGCGTAGTTGTCATCATTGGCAACTAAAGTTTTTTAGATATTGTTTAAGTGCTCACTAAACGCACTACATGCTCCTAAGGTTTCACAATCCACGTCGAATCCAGATCGCCCCCAAAGTTTGTCTTTTTACAAAAAAGACGGTGAAAGCCAAAGCTTTCTATGATGATAGGTGTACTTTAAAACACCCTATTTTGTAACTCTTGGTTATTTTACAGTTTGATTTTGCTTCTGTCAGCTTTTGTCTCACTAATTTTGTCTGACTAAGCTATCGATTCATTCTGTATCAAGCTTTACAGGATTATAATGGGGTAACAACTCCAATTATCAATAATTAAGCTCAATTCAAATAATAATTATCTTATTAATGATTTATCGACACCTAACATTTGCTTTTATCGGGCTAACTTTACTTTTATCTAGTATTAAAGTTAGTGCTTACCCAATCACTTCTTATCTTGAGATGGTAAAAGTTAGTAGTGTGGGTAATGCGTGGAAAACCATATCACTTTCAAATACTTATTCTAACCCTGTTGTCGCTTGTACTTATAACTTACCTTCAAGTGCAAGCAATGAAGGTTCTGTGCGTGTGCAAGTTGTGGGCTCTAGCATTCAAGTTAAAGTACAACGCCCTTTGAATTCTTCTGCTGTTACTGCCTCTGATGTGTATTGCACAATTTCAGAGGAAGGTTCTTACACTACACCGATTAAATATGAGGCGCATACGGTTGTTTCTACACAAACTAATAGCAGCGGTGCGTGGCAAGTCTCTAAAACTGAAAATGTGACGGCTTCTAAAGTACAAACTTATACTCGACTTGTCGTAACAGGTCAGGTGATGAGTTATAACAATCCGAATTTTGTAACATTTTGGTCCAACCGTTGTAGTTCAAGAACTACCCCTCCCTATGAAACGGGTATTTGTGTGGGCAAGCATACGGGCGAGTCTCCTATTAGTAACCCAACAACTGAAACACTGGGGTATTTTATTGCAGAAGCGGCTGAGTACACACTTGCCAATGCTTATGTGAAGATTCAAATTGGTGGCGATTCTATTCGTGGAGTATTGGATTCACCTCCCTATAATTATGCTTTACCTCGTTCATACACTTATGCGACTGCAACTATTACTGCAATGGACGGTAGCGATGGCGGCTGGGCTGTTCTTTACGGTGCTTCGCCTGTTTCTAGCCAATTAAGCTTAGCGATTGATGAAGACACGGTTAGTGACACTGACCGCAGTCACACATCTGAGCAAGTTGCCTATTGGGTAATGGAGCCTATTGTTAAGACCTATGCTGACCTTAGAATTAATGAGGTACTATATCGGCAAGCTGGAGGTATTAATGAATTTATTGAATTTACTGTATTGAGTGGTGGATCTATTCTTAATTATTTGGTGTCTTCACAAGATGGTGGCACCTCACAAGACTTCCGCTTTCCTGATGTTAATGTCAATGTGGGAGATTATGTGATTTTTCATTCTGCTATTGGAACGCCTAGTAGCTCTGGAGGTGTTCATCATATTTATTCTGGCAAAACTTCAACGCCACTGGCAAATACGGCAGATGATATCGTATTGTTAAAGCCTTCAAGCACCGATGCGACTACTCTTAGTGGTGGCTCTGTGGCTTACAATTCAATTCCTGTTGATTTTATGACGTATGGAACGGGAGGCTCTATCGATCCTGCTCCTGTCAGTGTTAATGGTGTGACAGTTAGTTGGAATAGTGTTGATAGCGGAAGGCTTGGAGGCGCTGCGGGTGGTGAGTCTGTTAGTTTAACCCCCAACAATACTGACACGGATACCAGTGTATGTTGGGAGAAAACAACCAGCGGAGCAGCCAGTGCTTGCCCTGGGTTTATGGTTACCAGAGATACAGATGCCTCATCATTTGTTAATAGTATGGGGAAAACTAACACAGCAAAACCTGAGATTAATTTGGCAAAATCAGTTTTAACGATTTACGACCCTTACAACGGTGCGAGCAATCCAAAAGCAATTCCTGGGGCAGTTTTAGAATATATTATTACAGCTAAAAATGAGGGGGCTTTAGCTGCTGATAATAATTCAATCGTGATTACTGACGCAATTCCTGCCAATACTAAAGTATGCGTGACTGTATTGGGTGATTGTAAAGCCCCCTATTTTGTAAATGGCTCGCCAAGTAGTGGATTATCCTTGGCGAGTATTGCTTACTCAAATGATGGTGGGACAACATATGCTTACACGCCTTCAGCAGATAGCGAGGGTTCTGATAGCAACGTGACAAATATACGTGCCTCTATGAATGGGGCTTTCCTACCTAAAACTGGCGCTACTGCACCTGATTTTCAAATTAAATTTAGAGTCGTTGTTGAGTAGAGACACCAATAAAAAACAAATATAATCATGTAAAAGTGGGGGGGTGTGCTTTATGATATGCATAACCGAAACCAACCCCTGACAGGTTAATTTTTCAGCATGATCATTCTCCCCGGTAATCGCGCTTTTTCTGATTTCAATAAAAACAAACTTCTAAAGTCATTACAAAAATCCATCCCTGAACTTATCGATATTCATGCCCGTTATTGGCATTTTGTAAAAACCACTGAAACACTCAGCGAGGATGAAAACACTCAACTCCAAGAGCTATTAGAATACGGCGAAGGCGACACAGATACGCATGAGCCATTAGGTGAGTTATTTTTAGTTACACCACGCCCTGGTACAATTTCACCTTGGTCAAGTAAAGCGACAGATATTCTGCATAATTGCGGTTTAACTTCAGTTAGCCGTGTTGAACGCGGTATCGCTTATTTTGTTGAGTATAAAAGTGACTTCCATCAACTTTCTGATGATCAGTGCCTATTTATTCGCGAGAAAATCCATGACCGTATGATTGAAGTGGTGATGGATGATGGCAGTGAGGCGGAAGCATTATTTAGCGATGCCCAACCTGCCCGGCTTAAAACCATTGCTCTGGGTAGCGATGCACTTGCCGCTTTGAGCAAAGCCAATACTGATTTAGGCCTGGCATTATCACAAGATGAAATTCAATATCTTGCCGATAACTACAGTGATCTAAACCGCGACCCAACCGATGTTGAGTTGATGATGTTTGCTCAAGCAAACTCAGAGCATTGTCGTCATAAAATCTTTAATGCCGATTGGATTATTGATGGCAAAAAACAAGATCAAACGCTGTTTGGCATGATCAAAAATACCTTTAAGCAATCACCTGAAGGTGTGCTTTCGGCATATCACGATAATGCTTCGGTAGTTGAAGGCTCGCAGGCGACTCGCTTCTTTCCTAATTCTAATTCGCAAGAATATGGCTACTCAGAAGAAGCCGTACATATGTTAATGAAAGTTGAAACGCATAATCATCCTACGGCTATTTCACCTTTCCCGGGTGCCGCGACAGGTTCAGGCGGTGAGATTCGTGATGAAGGCGCAACGGGTAATGGCTCTAAACCTAAAGCGGGTTTATGTGGGTTTTCGGTATCTAATCTTAAAATTCCAGACAACATTCAACCGTGGGAAAAAGATCACGGCAAGCCATCACGTATCGACAGCGCGTTGGATATTATGCTTGAAGGCCCGATTGGCGCGGCGGCATTTAATAATGAATTTGGTCGCCCTTGTATCACTGGTTATTTCAGAACTTTTGAAGCCGAAGTGCCGGGTGCTTCTAAGCTAGGTGCAGATGGAAAAGAGCTACGCGGTTACCATAAGCCGATTATGCTGGCGGGTGGTTTAGGCAATATTCGCCCGAACAATATCGACATGAAAGAACTGCCTGTTAATACGCCGATTATTGTATTGGGCGGCCCTGCGATGTTAATCGGTTTAGGCGGTGGCGCGGCATCATCTATGGCGAGCGGCACAAGTGCCGAGAGCTTAGATTTTGCATCGGTACAACGTGGTAATCCAGAAATGGAGCGCCGCGCACAAGAGGTTATCGACCGCTGTGTGGCGATGGGTGATGACAATCCTATTTTATGGATTCACGATGTTGGCGCTGGCGGGATTTCTAACGCGATTCCTGAAATTGTGAACGACGCGGGTCGTGGCGGAAAATTTGAAATCCGCACTGTGCCGAACGATGAGCCAAGTATGTCACCCATGGAGATTTGGTGTAACGAAGCGCAAGAGCGTTATGTATTAGCAATTGATGAAAACAAACTCGATACCTTTATCGCCCTGTGTGAGCGCGAACGTGCGATTCATGCAGTGGTTGGTTTTGCAACTGAAGAACGACACCTTATTGTTGGTGATGGATTGTTTAAGAGTAATCCCGTCGATATGTCGATGGATATGCTTTTGGGTAAGCCACCAAAAATGCTACGCGATGTGCATCACAAAACTTTCCATAAACCCGAATTAGAGCTTGAAGGCATTGATATCACGGAAGCCATTGAGCGTGTTTTAAGCTTGCCCACGGTAGCGTCAAAATCATTCTTAATCACCATTGGCGACCGCTCAATAACAGGTATGATTAACCGCGATCAAATGGTTGGCCCATGGCAAGTGCCAGTGGCCGATGTGGCGGTAACGGTTGCTGATTATGTGGGTTATAACGGTGAGGCAATGGCATTGGGCGAGCGCACACCGATTGCGCTTGTTAGTCCAGCGGCATCAGGTCGTATGGCGATTGGTGAAGCAATTACCAATATTGCAGCGGCAAAAATTGGCAAGATTTCTGATATTTACCTATCAGCAAACTGGATGGCGGCAGCAGGTTATGAAGGCGAAGATGCTGCATTGTTTGATACCGTAAAAGCGGTGGGTGAGGAGCTTTGCCCGCAACTTGGTATTGCGATTCCTGTCGGTAAAGATTCATTGTCGATGAAAACAGTTTGGGATCAGCGCATCAGCGGCTCTGGCAGCTCAGAAGATAGCATCAGCCATCACGAAATGACTGCTCCACTTTCGTTAATCATCACAGGTTTTGCGATTGTTGAAGATGTGCGTAAAACGCTAACGCCACAACTTAGAACCGACAAAGGCGATTCTGATTTAATCTTAATTGATTTGAGCAAAGGCAAAAATCGTCTAGCCGCATCAGCGCTTTCACAAGTGTATTCACAAGTGGGCTTACACTCCCCCGATGTTGACGATGCAAAAACACTCAGCAATTTCTTTGCTGCCATTCAGCTATTAAATAAAGAAGACAAGCTTATGGCATACCACGACCGTTCAGATGGTGGCTTATTAGCAACGCTAACTGAAATGGCTTTTGCAGGACACACAGGCATCACGGTTCACTTAGATGATGCAGGTAAAACGCCGCTTGAAGCATTATTTAACGAAGAGTTGGGCGCAGTGATTCAAGTACATCACACTGATACGGATGACGTTTTATCCATTTTGCGTGAGGCTGATTTAGGCAGTTGCTCACACGTTATTGGTGAACTAAACAATAGTGATGAGATTGATTTTACTTGGGCAAAGCAAAGCATTTACAAAAACAGCCGCATTAATTTGCAAAAAACCTGGTCAACCACCAGCTACAAAATGCAAGCACTACGTGATAACGATCAATGCGCCAAAGAAGAATTTGAACGTATTAGCGATGCCGACGATAAAGGCCTCAGTGCATCACTCAGTTTTGATATTGCCGAAGACATAAGCGCGCCATACATCAATAAAGGCGAACGCCCTGCAATTGCTATTTTGCGCGACCAAGGCGTAAATGGGCAACAAGAAATGGCCGTTGCATTTGATCGTGCTGGCTTCCGTGCTGTGGATGTTCACATGACGGATATAATTTCTGGCAGAACATCGTTGGATGGCTTTAAAGGTTTAGTTGCTTGTGGTGGTTTCTCCTATGGTGATGTTTTAGGTGCTGGCGGAGGCTGGGCTAAAACGATTCTACATAACCCACGCGCAAAAGATGAGTTTAGTGCCTTCTTTGAACGTAAAGATGTATTTGGCTTAGGTGTGTGTAATGGCTGTCAAATGTTCTCACATTTACGCGAAATGATACCAGGCGCTAGTCATTGGCCAGAATTTTATCGCAATGAATCGGAGCAATTTGAAGCGCGCCAAGTGATGGTAGAAATTTTAGACTCGCCATCTATTTTATTAAAAGATATGCAAGGTTCAAAAATTCCAGTTGCACTTGCTCACGGCGAAGGTCGTGCCGTATTTACGGGAACGAACAAAGCCGAAGATGCACTCAGCAATGGTTTTGCCAGCATACGTTATATTGACAATAACGGTAAACCTACACAGCATTATCCTGAAAACCCGAATGGCGCAGAACTTGGAATCACGGGCTTATGTAGCACAGATGGTCGCTTTACAATTATGATGCCACACCCTGAACGCGTAATCCGCACGGTGACCAATTCATGGCACCCAGATGATTGGGGGGAAGATAGCCCGTGGATGAAAATGTTTAGAAATGCGAGAGTCTGGACGGACTAATAGATATGGAGAAGCACACCCCCCCACTTTTACATGATGCCTCTAACTAACTACTTACAAGTAACTAATGATGTGAATGCTTATTCGCCCCGTTGGGGTGAACGTGCCTATAGCTTCTGGAACTTCCAGTAGCGGGATGCACATGGGCATTTGACACCCCACTATTATCTTGTCGCGTATACTCTTCTATTTTCTTATCACTTATAGTAGTGCTTGCTGCGAGCTTACTTTTTGACTTTCCATCTGCCTTCGCAACTTTGCTAGGACTATTTGAACACGCGCTGATACCTATTCCTAAACAGAGAATAAAAACAATCTTTAAAGGGTTAACAAATCGCGGCATGAGCATATATTCACTATTAAATAATTATTAATAATCAAATATTAGTACAGTTTAAAGGCATTAGTCACAAAGTTTATCTCTAGTGCATAAAAAATCCCCAACTGATATTCATCAGTTGGGGATTTTTCGATTGTAAGCTTCTATAAATTACCTGCTGTAATGATGACTATGCTTACCAGCACCATTTGGGTGGTTGTGTCGAGTAGAACGAGTCATACTGTTTGCAGGGTGGAAGTGACCATTTCCAGCATTGCTTAGTCTTCCATTACCTTTACAACTGTAACGATGTTGGTGTGTACCTTGACCATTTGGATGTGCATGCGAAATAGAACGCGTACATCTATTAGCAGGGTGCGTATGCTCATTTGCAGAGCGCATTTTCTTTGGCTTACAACTGTAGCGATGCTTATGTGCATTATCACCATTTGGATGACTGTGACTAATTGAGTTCGTACACTCATTTGCAGGATGTGTATGCGCTGTACCTGTCACTTTTGCTGGCATAACAGCTGGCTCATTTTGAACCTGAGTTGTACATGCACTTAAAACTAGACCTGTAACTAAAACTGCCCCTAGGGTAATTGTTGCTTTAATCTTCATATCTTCTCCTTGATAATGATTAGTTTTTGTAATTTTATTGAAGTACTTCATTGTGATTCTTGCTGTTTTGTATTGTGAATAAATACACTAAGCACTTAGTAATATAGACTAAAAAAGCATGAGAATAAAGCAGAACTATTACCCAACTTTATATGCCTCATATTGATAGTTATTGGTTAACCATTAGGGTTAACTCATAAGTTATAGATGCCCATCGGCTTTCCCAAACCGCATCTTTTTCATTTTTCATAGTATCGGGCGCAACTATCATATGAACAGCATTTAGCAAAAATTGACCACCTTTTGCACGCGGGATATCTATCCTTCCTTCATCGTCTGTTATAAGTTCTGTTTTCGTGATTTCACCGTTTAATTTATTGAAGACTGAAATATGTGCCTGAGCATGAGGCTTACCTTGTAATAATAATTTCGCCTTAATGATTTTATCATCGGAGGTATAAGGATTCGTTTCTAACACCCATTCAAAATATAAACCTAGTATGCGATCATTACCTTTGCCATGCCCCACTTTGATAACTGACTTTGCATAACGCCGATAGGATTCGGTGAAATTTCTTTCTGGCAGCTTACGCTTTTTATGTTCCACCAAGACCCAATCTAAATCTTTGCTTTTTATAAAGTCCGAAAATTTCTCCCATGTTTTGTAAGTAACATCTGATGGCGTAGTCACTGCTGATAAAATTGCCAAACCTTCTTCATTAACCACTTCGTTAACAGCAGGCATATCGCCTAGTCTTGATTTAACCGCGCGTGACTTTTCGCCGATTGTTAAATCCAATAATTTATAGCTTGAAGCGAGATAAGCATATTTATTGCCCTTAAAATCTTGCCCAACTTTTTCGTGCGCACGCAACGCTTTGCCTACTTCAATTTTATAGTTGATAGGTTCTAACCAAAATTCATGTGCTGATAATTGACTTACTGAAGCCACTACAACCAGCAACAAAATAAAATTTCTAATTAATTTTTCTAACACGCTACAATCACTCTCTCTTAAAAAACCAAGGCTATTATGCATTTACACTCTTCGCTTCTGCAAGCTAAACCCCTAGTCACATTGCTCTTTATTCTTATTGGCATGTTAAGCGCTAGCTCTTTATCAGCGCATGAGATTCGCCCTTCTATCGTCGATATAAATTTTGATAAAAGCGAAAAATATCAAATGATGATTAAACTCAATCTTGAAGCGATGATTGCCAACGTAGGTACAGAACACCAAGATACTGATGAGTCAAAAAACGCTAAACGCTACGATACTTTAAGGCAAATGCCGTTTAATGTTTTGATAGAAGAATTTTCAAAATTTGAACCTACTCTGCTTGAAAAAATACAGCTTAAATTTAATGGTAAATTACAACCTATCACGATAGAGAGTGTCGATATACCCGATGTGGGCGATCTTGATTTAGCACGTGATTCCACAATCAACTTCACTGGCACAATGCCTTCTGGTGCTAAAAACCTAAGCTGGCAATGGCACAAAGATTTCGGCAATGCAATTTTGCGCGTTAGCTCGTTAGATAATCCTGAGCTTTACTCTTCCTATTTACTGGATGGAAAGATAAGCGACACGATTGCCATAGAGGGGTTAAAAGCACCCAGTAAATGGAAACAGTTTACTAATTACCTTCAAATTGGTTTTGTGCATATTGTGCCAAAAGGTTTGGATCATATTTTATTTGTGGTGGGTCTATTTTTACTCAGCACACAACTGCGCCCCCTGCTGATACAGATTACTAGTTTTACCCTCGCTCACAGCGTTACGCTTGCTTTGGGTATTTATGGCGTACTCAGTATTTCACCTGCGATTGTTGAACCTTTAATTGCCGCATCGATTATTTACGTGTGTATTGAGAACATTTACGCCGATAAACTCAGCCGCTGGCGACCGATTATTGTATTTTTATTTGGCTTATTACACGGGCTTGGCTTTGCCAGTGTGTTACAAGAAATTGGTCTATCCTCTACCAACTTCGTTACAGGCTTAGTGGCATTTAATATCGGCGTAGAACTTGGTCAGCTCACGGTTATTGCTGCTTGTTTTCTTGCTGTGGGAATTTGGTTTAGAAATAAACCATGGTACCGAAGCATGATTACGATTCCTGCATCCATTGTCATCGCATTCATTGCTAGTTTTTGGTTGGTGGAACGTACGTTTTTTGTTTAATCAACTTAATATAAGTGAAACATCATGTAGGTAAAGAGCGCTCTAAGCAAAAGCACACCCCCCCACTTTTACATGATGATTATTATTTACGCTTCAATGATCGTCTACGTAATCCAAGCATTGCAAATGGAAGTAGTAAGAAGCCAAATGCGCCTCCTGATGAGTCATTAGTCATATCTGAATTATTTTCTACAACATCAACCGTTCTATTTTTTGTTGAGCTATTTCCTGCATCATCTACCGCTTTATAAGTAATACTATATGCACCTAGCACAGCAGTATCTACATCACCTTCAGTTTCTACCGTAAGTTGATTACCATCTTTATCAACTGCTGTAGCACCAGCGTCGGTATAAGTTGAATGTTGATTTATAGTAAGTGAGCTCTCACCATTGATAAATATCTTTGGCATCAAAACAATGTCCGTTAATATTGCAATTGTCACTGTTCGCACAACAGGTGTTGCTTCATTCCCAGCGCTGTCTTTAGCGGTGTAAGTAATGTAATACTTTGCACCTGGCACGCTAGTATCCACCACCTCAACACCTGAACTCTTAACTTCAACCGTTGTATCTACATTATCTGTAGCTGTTGCTCCTTTATCTTCATAAGTACGACCAGGAACTAGTAATATTTTTTTTGAGCCGTTTATTTTTATCACAGGAGGTATCGTATCAACGACCCCTGTGTCTTCTAGGCAATTATGTCGGAGGCTATCATTTAAATTTAAAGGCAAGATCAGTGTACTAAACTTAAGTTTTTTTGACTTTTTGCAGACACTAGTCGGATCCCTAACGTATGATGACTTATATTCTGCATTAAATACTGCTTTTCCCTGTGTGATAAAAGGTTTGAGCACATCACATTCGTTATATTGAAAGCATTGCTCGTTTACCGCAAAATCAAAATGATCTACAAGATCATTAATCTGGTCAAGATCATTCTTCAAGCCTACTGATAAGTTTCTAGCATGTGCTTCTTTGGCAATAAATTTATTATAATTAATTTGATCTTCGGGAGTAAAAGAGAACCCTGGCTTATTGGTATAACCATCCATATTATCTGGCTCTACACCATCACAACCTTTTTGTTGTGCTAAATCCAATCGACCTTTCATAATATTTCGAACATTGTTAGAACGAATATCCAACCAACGCTCCCCTGGCCAGCCATCTAATGTTTTACCAAGATCGTCTTTTTTAAATTGGTCTTCATCGGGACGCCAATTTTCATAAGAACCACCTGAAAAATAACAAATCACTTTTTTATTATTATCTTGAAGTGATTCGATTAATGCTTTCGATGAATCAAACAGATCAATATTATAAACTTCAACATTATAAGACGTATTAACCTCTCCTTGTAATTGCCATTGCCAAGTAGTCAAAGGTGCAGGTTGATACCAGCTCGTTAACGCACTGGCCTCTTGCGTTATTGTTTTTGCATAAAGAGGGGTCGCAAGCAATAATATTGCTAATGAACCACACAAAACCATGATGTCATACTTAAATTTATTCATTTTATTTACCAACATATAGCTATTGTGTAACATCGTTATCGACAGATTTAATTATAAATAGTTCACACTGATACTAATTATTGCTAAACAGATAACTTTAAAATACGTCGACGCAATCCAAGCATTACCAAAGGTAGCAACAAGAAGCCAAATGAACCGCCACCTGATTTGCTAGATGTTAGTTGTTTACTGCCATTATCTTCATCTGCTTCAACGATAACCACCCTAGCCTTTGTTGTTGTATTTCCTGATGAGTCCATCGCTGTATAAACGATGGTGTAACTGCCTACTACAGCTGTATCAATATCATCAACACCTTCTGTGATAACGGAAACTTGCCCATCCACACTATCCACTGCACTAGCACCTGCATCAATGTATGTTGAGTCCTGCAATATTCTTACTACGCTATCACCATTGAGGGTAATGATAGGTGCGCCTGTATCCGCCACAACATTAACGGTACGCGTTACAGGTGTACTATTTCCTGCTTGATCTATTGCTGTATAGGTAATGGTATAATTACCTAGCACGCTAGTATCGACTATTCCTGAGATGGAAACTGCCACAGAACCATCTTTATTATCTGTCGCGGTTGCGCCTGCTTCTATGTAGTTTAAACCTTTGATAATATCCATATTGGCATTGCCTTTTAAGCTAATGACTGGAGCAAGCGTATCAGCAATAACATTAATGGTTCGTTTTATAACCGTCGTATTGCCTGCGTTATCTACTGCTGTGTAGGTGATTTCATAAGAGCCTACTGTTGCCGTATCAACTGTTCCGACACTTGAGGCTGTTACTACGCCATCTACATTATCCATCGCTGTTGCGCCTGCATCGGTGTAGTTTTCACCTACAAATACCTCTACCGTGCTTGCATCAATAAGTGTAATAACTGGTGCAGTGGTATCGGCAACAACAGTAATCGTTCGAGTGACTGAGGTTGCGTTATTTCCTGATGAGTCTATTGCTGAATATGTAATGCTGTATACACCTAGCACGTTAGTATCAACCGTGCCTATACTTGAAGCTACAATATTTTCATCAACATTATCACTAACGGTTGCACCTGCATCGGTATAGTTTACGCCTTGATAAACTGAAATATTAGTTAATCCATTTAACGTGATTACAGGCGCAACTGTATCGGGGATAACTGTTATTGTTCGAGTTGCCGTTGCTGTATTGCCTGCGTTATCAGTTGCGGTATACGTTATCGTGTACGTGCCTAGCGTTGCTGTATCAACAGTGCCGGCAGTGATCACTGAAACAATGCTGTCAAAATCATCCGTAGCGGTTGCGCCTGCATCGGTATAGGTTGAGCCTTTTACAATTTCAATATTTTTTTGGCCAGTAATAGTAATGACGGGCGCTGTATTATCAACACCTTGTTGTATAGTGATATTACCCGTTGAGATTTGGAAGAATGGCTGACTTGTACAAGCAACCATAATGCGAGCACCCGTCATTGCAGGTATTGTGCCTGGAATATTAAACTGCTCACTGCCATCATTATTAGTATCTGCTAACAACATATTTTTAACGCCATTTACGCGCAGTAGTTGAATATCCACTTTACTACAATTAATGGGGGCGGCATTCGTCCCGCCTATATTCCAATTTACATTGATTGTTTGCAAGGTAGAAAGTATTTGATTATTAGATTGTGAAGTAACGCCAAAACCAGTCGTATTTGTCGTTGATATCTTTTTAAAATCGGAGCCTATACCACCATTACCATCACGCACCACAAAAGCAAAATTCATATCACGAACTGTTTGTGGAAGACTCTCACCTAACGTTTTTGTACCTGCAAAAATGTCACTCAAACGAGGGATATAGCGATCAGGATTTGCGGTCGGTAGCAATGCACGAATAATGGCATTATCACCCTTATCGTCATCAACCACTGAAGCACTACCGTTATCAATTTGATCCCAAGTATAAGAAGCATTCGTACCCGTAGCAGAACCATTCAGCAAAAATGGCGTATTGAGTGGAATGATATTATCGCTACCAGCATCCACTACAAGTTGCTGACCTGTTGATGTTCTCACACCACAGTTACTACCATTGTCATAACCAGCAGGATCAGCTATACGTGTATATTTATTGATCTGTTCAATACTTTTCCAATGAAACATTGCATCCGCATCATGTTGAAGGTTATCCGTATCACAAAGTCCACTGTATGCCATGATGGTGCTTCCACTTCCTGGTTCTACAGCAGCTTCACTACTACGACCGCCACCACCACAATATTTTTTTGTGCTATTAAAAGTGTGATGCGCACCCAATTGATGGCCAATTTCATGCGAGACAAAATCGACACTAAATATCTCACCCTGTGGATCTATTATGCCTGTCGCGCCACCACCTTTAATACCATTTAAAAGTATTTGTTGGTTGGCTGAATTACGAATATAAGCAGCATCGGCACACACCACACCAACATAAGCAAGCCCACCTAAAGCACCGTGCGCAAATACATGCCCTACATCAAAATTAGCTACACCAAAGTTATTGGCTAGGTTTGTTGCATTCTCATTGACCAGCGATTTTTTATCATCATTTGTATAGGGATCTGTATTCGCATTGGTATAAACAAACTGCTCATCTGTAACCAGTTGTAGCTTAATGCCAATATCTCTTTGGTATATTTCATTAACGCGATTAATTGTTGTAACGATAGAAGAATACGCCAGTGACTTCCCACCTAACTTCGCTGTAAATTCTGCTGTACTTGCTATTGCCAATCTATAGGTAATGAGTTTTTTAGCAGGTATTTGCGCTAGTTCTTTTATCTTTAATGTTTTAGCTGATAGCTGGCGTGTTTCAGTTTTAGATAAAACTGAATGCTCTCCATGCGTTTCACAATTAAAATCTAAATTAAAATGTGCCGCATTTTTACGCTTACTTAAACTGTGATAGATATTGCCCTGGGATTGATCAGGGTCGATAAAAATAGTTTCACCATCTTCCATCACCAGCATACCGTGGAAGCCTTTTTCGGTAAAATCAATGCGTCCGCTGATGGCAGGATCATCAACACCCACAACACGCCATGTTTTAATTTCTGGATGAGTAAGTGCCAGTTCTTCTGACAACACGGAAGAATCGATCGCCTTAACACGAACAAATTTACCGTTAGGCAGTGGCAAATCAACTTCAAGTTCAGGAGTTGCTTGCGCTTGCTTTGAACGGAATGATCGGACACTAAGTTTAGCATTGCCAGCAGAAAACAAAAATTGTCTAAAGCTACTTTCATCAAGATTTAATGTCCGTTTTTTTAGCGGCTGCTTTTCAACCTGTAAACTGCGAAATTTTAGTTGTTTTATTTGCTGCACTGGTGAAGCCGCACTTTCATCAACATCTTCCCAAAATGATTGAGATTGAGATGGATTTGCAAAAACACTCGAGCACACAAGCAAACTGACTAACGTAGCAATTCTTTTCATAATTATTTTTATTTTTATTCAAAGGGTCTAACAAGTATCGCACGAGAAACCTGAACGCCAGCTAAACAACGCCTGCCATTCATCTGTTATTCAGTTTAAAATTGTATTGAATAATATCCAAGCACACCCCCCCACTTTTACATGATCTAAAACATCATGTAAAAGTGGGGGGGTGTGCTTTTATAAGCCTGACTACTAGAGGCTTTTACTGAGGTTTATTTGTAATTCTCTGGATGGCAGTAATCTATATCATTGTTATCAATAGTAGCTTTTGCATTGAACTTATCTCCTCTACAGCTTGCCTGAGTAGGAAGAGGTTGAATAGCAGGAAGCGCCGCATTTACTTTTTGAATCGTGTCAGCATAGCCCTTAAACACAATGTCTTTGGCATTCATATCGCCTTTAAGCTTGTAATCCAAAAGAGCAATGATAGGCTTTAATAAATCCTTTTTTGATAAGACTGCATTCAAGTCACCGGTTGAATAGACATGTTCTGTTTTATCGTTTAACACGATGTAGGATTTCTCATTTGGATCATTAATAAGATTTGAGATAGTGAGGGAGATTCGTGCATCCGTACCCGTGCCACGGTAGCCACCAAACTGTATAAAGGATGCCATGGTGTTTAAGCCCCGCAAGTCTTGTTGATCCATACCAAAAGCAAACCAACCATCAATTGATATCACAATATTTTTATCATTTCCATACATTCCTCCATCAAGGAAGTGTTTCATAACCGGAAATGCAACGCCCCCACCTTGAGAATGCCCCATAACCGCTAGTTTAGAGAAATCCATTTCAGGATGAGCAGATTTTGCTGATGCTAGCGCTTTATCAAAAGCATTATTACTAAGGCCTGCCGAATATGAGCCACTCTCGGTCGTGCCAATCACAAAATAACCGTGCGAAGCAATAAACTCCATCAAGCCTTTATGCTTATGTATATCCGCGTTACCGCCTGGAAGGAATAGAACGATAGGCGCATCAGCTAGATGCCCTTCTGGATAATAAACAATATACTTATCCGATGCCTCTTTAGCACGATAAGGCTTCACTGACTTCGCATATTTCCCAATTTCACCATACTTCTTAGTCTTTGGATCTGGCGGATTTGAAGAACCACCACATCCTGCAATAAAGAAAGTTATCGTAATTACTGAAGTTAAAAGAATAATTATTTTTTTCATTTTGGATACGCCTTTGTTAATTATCATGATGTAAATACTAAAACTGGATCAATGTCGCTTCATTGATTCTTATCAAAATATAGTAGATATTAATGCTCTGTAACTACAAGTAAAAAGGCACTTTAGTGAGACATAATCACAGGAATAATCATGCTAGATAACAAACTTTTGGTTACACCGCCAAAAACCTTTTGCTTTAAGCTGGGCGTGCCATAACCACCCATTACCAACAGGTCAATATCGTTTTCTGCTATTTGATTTAAGATAACGGTTTGCACATCAAACGTGCCGCTACTGATTCTTTTTACTCGTGCGTTTACCTCATGGCGTTGTAAGTGTTCTGCCAAATCATCTACCAATAATTCACCTTTTGCCGTTTTCTTTTTGCCTTCTTGCACGACAATAATAATCACTTCCTTTACACTTTTAAGAATAGGCAACGCATCATGCACCGCACGCGTTGCTGTTGGCGTTCCATCCCATGCAATCATGGCATTTTGACAAGGGATGCGGTGCGCACCGATATAAGGCATAAAAAATACAGGGCGACCACTCAGTTGAATAACTTGATGGGCAATTTCTTCAACCGTAGCATGATTGATATTTTTCGGATTCGCTTGGCGTAAAATCACCAAGTCAAAATTTCGCGCAACTTGTGCTAATCGCGCCGCTGCCTCAGCTTTACCACGATGGATTATCCGCGTGCTAACTTTTATGCCTTTTTCTTTAGCAAGTTCTGTAAATTCAGTCATGCGTTTTTCAGCTTCTTGTTTACACATTTCAGCCAGCACTTTTTTATCTGATATTTTTAGATGCTCTGGCTTTAACGATGAAAGTGTTACGCCTGTTAAGCGCGCATTGCTCGATGTTGCCAATGTAAAAGCTGTTTTTATCCGCTCGATATTTGATTTTCCATCATCGAGATAAACTAATATGTCTTTAAATTCTGTCATGGTTTTACTGTACTGGGTCTAGTTTTTTATTGTGATAATTTTAATCAATTTTTTGATGGACTACAGAATAATTCTTCAATGATCTTTATTAGAAGCACGAATATTCTACCCCCTCCCTAACCCTCCCTACTTCGACTCCGCTCAGCACATCGCCTGCTAGGGAGAGGGGACTGGCAAGCACTACGTTCCGCAGAATGTTTGATGCACCACTTCATCTTTTTCAGGTGGCAGCATATATTTTTCTTTGCCTTCTTGTAACTCAAAGGGATTTTCTAACACCTCGTGCAAGGCATGAAATACACTAAAATCATTATGATCTTCTGCCGCACGAATCGCTGCTTCTATTTGATGATTACGGGGAATATAGGTGGGGTTTACGGTTTGCATAAGGGCGTAATGCCCGGCATCGTTTATTGATTCTTGTGATAAACGTGCTTGCCATTTTACAGCCCACATATCAAAATCTTCGGGCTTTGTGAATAACGCGCGGGCTTGAGGCAACTGCCCTTCTTGGGATAAGTAGTAAAACGTCAATGTAAAATCTGCATCATTGTTTTCCATTAAATTAAGCAACTCGCCAACCAATGCTGCATCACTCTCATACGCTTCTGCCAAACCCAATTTTTTACACATATTTTCCAACCAATACTGATGATACGAAACGCTGTAGGCGCTTAAAATATCTTCGGCTATTTTCACGACTGCTTGTGCCTCGTCATCTGTTGCTTCTGTATTTTCATGTTCGCTATTTTCGACAAACAAAGGTAGCAGTGTTTCTGCCAAGCGCACTAAATTCCACTGCCCTATTTTAGGCTGATTACTATAAGCGTAACGCGATTGATGATCGATAGAACTGTACACACGGCTATGTGAAAAGTTATCCATAAAAGCGCAAGGACCGTAATCAATTGTCTCACCTGCTATCGACATATTATCGGTATTCATCACACCGTGAATAAATCCAAATGACATCCACTGCGCGATTAGCTTGGCTTGCCGATCAACCACCGCCTCAAAAAATGCCACGTAGGGATTAGTAGCATCTTTGGCTTCAGGGTAATGCCGATCAATCTCATAATCTGCTAACTGCTTAATAGCTTCTTGATTGCCTTGAGATGAAAAGTATTGAAACGTACCCACGCGTACAAAACCTGTCGCAATGCGCGTAAGAATGCCACCCGGCACGAGTGTATTACGCGCAATCTCTTCGCCCGTTGTAACAGCCGCCAGCGCTCTTGTTGTTGGTACGCCCAACTTTACCATCGCCTCACTCACCAAGTATTCACGAATAACAGGCCCAAGTGCTGAACGACCATCACCGCCACGCGACCAAGGCGTTCGCCCCGAACCTTTGAGTTGAAAATCATAACGAAGATTATCAGGAGCAATAATCTCCCCCAAAAGAATCGCACGACCATCACCCAACTTTGGCGAGAAGCCACCAAATTGATGCCCCGCGTAAGCCATCGCGAGAGGCTCAGAACCTTCTGCTATTTTATTACCCGCAAAAAAGTCTAGCGCATCTAAACCATCAGTGCTTATCCCTGTTAATCCTAGATCTTTTGCTAGCGCAGTATTGAATTTAATCAGCGCAGGATTTTTAACGGTTGTTGGATTTGTCTTGCTGTAAAAAACATCAGCAAGCTTTACATAACTATTATTAAATTGAATTTTTGCTATAGACATTCTTTGCTCTCGTTTAAAACACCCTGTAAAAGTGGGGGGGTGTGCTTTTAATATACTTATCCTTATTTCAGCTAGGAGTTATTATGAAAATAGCCATTATCAGCGGTAGTCACCGACAAAACTCTCAAAGTATGAAAGTTGCTAAGCATATTGAACAATCACTGCTGAATAATCATTTTGCCGATGATACATGGATATTCAGCCTAGCAGGAAATCCCTTACCATTATGGGATGAAAGTATTTGGGATGGTGATGCAGAATGGAAAGCAATCCTCGACCCACTCTCAAAAGAGCTAAGCAGTTGCGACGGATTCGTTATTATAGCGCCCGAATATCATGGACAAGTCCCTGCCGCGTTGAAAAACTTTTTTCTCATGTGGAAGCATGAACTATCGCATAAGCCCGCACTCATTGTCGGCGTATCCTCTGCTGATGGTGGCTCATACCCTGTTGCCGAATTACGCATGAGCAGTTATAAAAATAACAAACTTTGCTATATGCCCGAGCACCTTATTATTCGTCATGTTGAGTCAGTGCTAAATGATGATCCTGCTGATAATAAGGCAGATGCTGATGCCTACTTTAGAGAGCGTATTAATTGGGCGCTAGCTCAGCTCAAAGAATACGCCATTGCTTTAAAACAAGTCAGAGATAGCGGCGTCACGCAAACCGATAAGTTTGGCAATGGGATGTAATCAACACCTTTTAATCTAACCACATCCTATACACAAGCCTAATTATCAACAAATATTTGCAATTTATTACAAAAATGATAAAATAATGACAATTAAATTATACAGTAATAACTATTTACACAGATAAAGTATAGTTAATTTATCATTATGAATTTTAAAAGTATGACCAATAAAGCGATAGCATCAGAGCTTGGTGAGCGTATCGAGCAACTTCGTTTAGAGCAAAATTTAACCCAGCAGCAACTGGCTGATGAGATTGGCTTGTCGCGTGTGTCTTATCGTAATCTTGTTAAAGGCTCAGGTAAGCTAGAAAACTTTATTGCCGTGCTTCGTGTACTTGACCAACTCGCACCACTAGAAAATCTCATCCCCGAAACAGGCGTTAGCCCAATGCAACAACTCAAATACCGAGGCAAACAACGCAAACGCGCATCAAAAACACGCAAAGATGAAGTGCGCGAACCTAAGCCTGATTTGGGCTGGTAAAGGCTAAGGCTAATCTATGCAAAATCTCGCAGAAATAAAACTATGGGGCAAGCTGGTTGGCGCACTGGTTTATGACCCTGCGAGCCAAATTAGTACCTTTGAATATTCGCCTAAATGGATTCAGCGAGGCGTTGAAATTGCACCTATCAATATGCCACTGCCATCAACAAAAGCATCGCGAAAATATCAATTCCAAAATCTAAACCCTATAACTTATCACGGATTACCCGCACTTTTTGCCGATACTCTGCCCGATGATTTTGGTAACGCGGTGATTAATGCATGGCTGGCAAAAAATGGGCGTGATAGCGCCTCATTCACTGCTCTTGAACGCTTACTATACATTGGCAAGAGAGGTATGGGCGCATTAGAATTTGAACCTGCACTTGCAAAAACAAGCACGCCAAACCAACAGCTAGAATTAGATTCACTAATTCAAATGGCGCAGAATATTTTAGATCAGCGAGGTCATTTACAAAAGCCTCTTGCTAAAGCAGTCAACAACAAAGACCATGAAAGTGACGATGCCATGTCTGCCCTATTTCAAGTTGGCACCTCGGCTGGTGGCGCGCGTGCAAAAGCACTGGTTGCAATTAATAAAGAGCGTACCGAATTACGCTCAGGACAAGTCGACGCGCCCGCTGGCTTCGAGCATTATTTATTAAAATTTGATGGTGTAGAAGAACATAAAACTGACAGCGAAGTCTTCGGCGATCCGCAAGGTTTTGGACGCATGGAATACGCCTATTACTTGATGGCAAAAGATGCAGGCATCAATATCTCGCACTCCGAATTATTAATCGACGGCAAACGCGCGCACTTTATCACCCAACGCTTCGAGCGCGGCAGTGCAAATAACAACAGCCACCGTAATCACAAAAAACACTACATTTCACTCTGCGCACTAGACCACGCCGACTACAAACAGCCTGTTGCTTACAGCTACGAACAACTACTCAGCGTAGCACGACAACTCAGATTGCCTAGAGAGGATGCTATCGAAATCTACCGCCGTATGGTCTTCAACGTCATCGCGCGCAACCATGACGATCACACCAAAAATACAGGCTTTATTTTAGATAACCCCAAAGCCACATGGCGGCTCTCCCCTGCTTTTGATCTAGCCTACAGCTATAAAAAAGATTCACCCTGGGTCAACGCACATCAAATGAGCATCAACGGAAAACGCGATAATTTTAGCCGTAACGATTTATTTGCCGTGAGCGAACTTATCGGCAATTTCAAAAAAGAATCACGAGTAATCTTTGATGAAGTTATGGCGGTGGTTAAAAACTGGCAAGGATATGCTGAGCAGGCGGGTGTATTTGCTCAACTAACACAAGAAATTAAAGCAAACTTACGTTTAGATATTACTCAATAAAGCGTTTTTGTATCTCCCGCATTCCTTTAGCAGTCATTCTATTAATTTTATCTCTGGATTCATCATCAATTAAAACAACCTGTTCCCTATCGTTATAAGGTGCTAACGTAGTATCCAGCTCATTTAAATGTGGCACAAGATTCTCTTTCTCTTTCGCTGATAACGGCAAACGATTTAGTACCCGATACAACTCCGCAGTCATGGAATTCATACAATTATTTTTACGCGGCGTAGGGTTATCATTAGGTGTCGTTAAACCCAATAATTCAATAACCGTTGCAACCGTATCTTTTTGACAATCAAACAACTTTACCGACGCTTTACCAAACAGCTCATCACATTCATTAACAAAACCAATATAGTCCAAATGCTGGCTAAACCAAGGGTCTGCTAACACTTCTACAAAAGATAAGTCTCTGCCGTAACAACTGATATGATCAACCTGAGGATTACGCAGACACTGTTTATAAAAGCTTTCTGCAAACGCTAGCGGGTCGCGAAACCATACCCATACCTCAACATCAAATAAGCCATTTAATTCAGATAAAATTGCTTTCGACTCTTCAGGAAAATCCCACCAATTATTATAAATACCCTCTGATGACAACAGGATGGTATGCGTGTGTTCTTCAACATGATTGATAATGTCTTTAAAATTATCCAGCAAACTCTCAATGTTTGCAGCAACTAAATTCCTCTCAAACCACTGATGCTTAGGCGCATTAGGATTATGAAAGCGATTGGGATAGAGGACACCTTTTGAGCGAAGCTTGCGTTGCTTTTTATCTAGATATACTTGAACACTGGTTGTGCCTGTTTTTGGTGTACCTACGTGTAGGATGAGTTTTAAACGTGTGTTATTTTCTCTATTAATTGATGCAAGAAGTTGCTCTATCTCCGTTGCAAAATTTTTTCTGGATGGTGTGCGTTTGATGGGGGTGGCTGTACCTTTCATAGTCCGAATGATACAGGATAGTCACAAAGAAGCTTCCCATTATTCTATTAAATGACTCTGATTGTAGGTTGGCGCTGAGGTACGAAGCCCAATCTATCTCGCTATTAAGTGCTTTTATCCTAGCAATGTTTTTTGAATATTTAGTATAGGCTTTGGCGTGTTCAATAAGCTCATTCTTACTAATTTTAGCCCGCGTTGTGTCGTAGCCTTCGCAGTAATCATGCTTAATTTTATCAAGGGTTAATAAGTAAAGGTTGTCAGCGTTTTTAGCTACTCCTTCGGTACCAAACAATATAGAACCTCAATCCTTTTTCTTTCTAATTTCTTATATTTATCAAAAATGCTGAACACCCCCTGTTTTTGGGGCTTTTGTATTTGTCATTTTTTGGTCAGGCAACAACGTAATCTGAACGATCAATCTGGTACATACTACTGTGTGATTTATGCACATAGGTATTATTATTTAAATCCTCATTTCCACCTGTCTTATCATTTCATGTACTCCTGCTCTGCCCAATAGCACGCCCCTTCACTCTCAAGTTAGCGATGCTAGCTTGTTCGCTCCAGCGGCATACTCTTGAGCAGAGCAGAAGCACCTAAAACAACAAGCCAGATGAAAATAAACGATTTGGATCGTTAGTTTTTTTGTTTACACTAAGCACTTTTAGGCACTATCGCATTACTTGCTTTATTTTTATAAATTTCTCTTTCTACTTTACCGTTAACATAACGCGCATTGTTGCCACCAATCATGTCTGGACTATCTTTTGTAAAAATATGAGATATTGAAGTATCACCATCATAGTGTGTTGAAAGCTCTTTTGAATCAACGGAGGAATGATGGCGATAACCATCAATCTTTTCCCAATCTACATTTTTGGTTAGCTCACCAAACTTTTTAACATCATGACTATGACTTTTTATAAAAATATTTTTGTTTTGATTAAATAAATTATAATAAGCTTTCATTTCAGCTGAGATTTGATGAGCCTCATCATTAGGCATCGGCTTAAGCTACAGGTCAGGCCATAGGATGACCTACGACTATCTCTACCATTGATAACTTTACGTATAGTAACTTCCCAGCCTGTTGATAGTTGTGCTTGTTTTTCTGCTGCTGCCTTTAATGCTGCTGATTTGCCTTTATAATATCCTTGAGGATGATAAGTATGAGGCTCCGTTACCTCATCGTCATACCCACCACCCACATCCGCATGAACCCCAGGAAACCCTGCTTCGTTATGTTTACCACCAATACTTAACAGAGAACTTAAAGGGAAATTTTTGCGTACCTCATCATTTGAAACAATATGGAAAATACGTTGAGCCGAGCCATCCGCAAGGTCAAAATTATATTCCGTAAAGGCTTTTTGGGCTGCAATGACTGTATACATAGGCATAACTACAACATCTGTTTCAATAAAAACTACCCAGTCTTTTCCTCTTCTTGCTCGTTCTTGTTCCGCTAGAGCCTTAGCTTCATTTTTACTTCTAAAATAACCAAGTTTCTTTTTAGTCGACGTATCTATTGTACCCTCATGATTATCAAACGTTAATCCATCGGACTCATCAAACTTGCTAGGGTCAAGTGGCTTCATATTAATATTATCACCAGCAGAGCCAAAAGAACCTACGGTGTCGTAGATGCCTATGAAGCCAAAATTTATATCTTCATACGCTTCAAAGTGCCTAAAATAAAAAGTGTTAATAAAGTCTCGTGCTTGTGCCGCACCTCGACTAAAACCAAATACATCAATAGTGCGCTCACAAAACTTATTTGGGTTTCCTTTGCCAAAGGGGTGCTGATCCAATAAAGCAGTAACTTGATCTAAAGCTTCATCAATACGTTCACCGCCTCCACCACCAGCACCTTTTTCAAGCTTTTCATCCCATTCATGTCGGTCTTTTACCCGTTGACCGTTTTTTTCTTCAGTATGTGTACCAATACCTTCAATATAAACTTTGTCGCTATAACACTTTTTTGTGCCACACGCTTCTCCTTGTAGTTCTTCATAAAGTTCGTATAGCTTGGCGATATTAGTTTCACCACCTTCAGCTCGATTCGCTTCTATAAATTTATTATTTCCTGTGCCATCAAAGAAAACACCAATTCTATACTTTTTACATCCCATGATAGTTATCCTTATTATTTTAGACTAGGTACTGGTCGCTTAGGGTAAGGTAAATACCTAAGTGCTGTTTGTAACGACCAGTCTGTAAGATTGTGACCATTCCTATTAATATCTTTTTCAAATATTGTAAAACCAACATAATCAACAGCAGATCCAACATAATTTCGTCTTGATGATTTAGGAAGTGCAATAAATTTAGTTATATTCTCCCACTTAGGGTCAAGATCAAAGTCAAGCCCAATTCGAGCACATAGCTCAATCATAGAAATTTTTCCACGATACTCTGGTAATTTATACCCATACTTATCCCCCTTGCTCATAGCCCGCCGTAACCAGCGATAACGTACAGGCTTAGGAACATCACGCCAAAAACCAGGAAACTCTTTTCCCAAAGATTCCTCCATTTCTTTAAGAAACTGTTTGTGCTCTACTTCATCAAAAAAAGCTTTATCTTTAGTGCTAATTACATAAGGATCCATAGAATTTTCCTCGTATTTCTTACTCCAATCTTTGACTACTTTTTTATACCGCGCAGTTACTTCTGGCGTAAGTTCAAAAAAGTCTATCGCATTTTCTTCATTTTGCTTTTCATTCTGCCAACCTTTATCTTGGCTTTCAGGCAAACATTTAAATAACACCTCAGCACAAGGGCGACCTTTAGCAAACTTAGCCTTATCCACATAATAAACAGGTTTACGATAATCCGCAGGCTTAGCCACCACCTTATCACCACAAGCATTGAGTAGTGGCGCAATTAAGATTATTAATAACAGCATTATATATTTCATATATTTGTACTCTATAATATTAGAGTTCTATTTTAAGCGACCTTGAGTGTAATAATTGTTTTTATCCTTTGCTAAGCCAGCTCCTAAGTATTCAAATGTTTCCAGATCAGGTTGCATCTCAAGTTTCTTAAAATTATCCATCCCCCCCCAATGGTAGTAAATTTTATTTTTATCCTTAAAATAGCACCCCATATTAGAACACCCAATTAATTTAAAAGACTCTATATCAATCGAACCAGTTATTATTTTATAACTACTTGGGAATTTGTATACATAAATTCCATTTTTATCTTTAAGTAATCTCGATTGAAAAGCTTTTATCGTTCTATAGTCAAAATCTATGTCAATAGTTCTTCCATATATATATAGATGCTTTTTGTCTACAAAGGCATTTATAGCGTAATGATTTCCGATTGCTTTAAAGTCGTTTGGATTTACATTTTTAAGTTCTATATTATCATTTCTGTAAATAATCTTACCTATGCTACTTAGAATATGATCTAATTTTAACAAATCATTGAAACGTGAATCGTCAGGATTTACAGGGTAAATTGAGCCTTTATTCAACAAATAAAAGTCATCATCTATCTTTATAATTCCATTATGTTTATCGTAAATAGAGAGTGACTTCCCCATAATATGAATAATTTTAGTTACAATTATTTCTTTTAGCTCGCAAGAACGACCACTACAAGACCCCATTATCTTTTTTTGAGAGTATATTCCGCTATTATCTTTATAGTAGTATTCATCCCTTAAACTGAGAAGATCAAATCCTTTGGGGCTAATTCCTTTTAACAAAAAATCTCCTTCATCTGAATATTCAAGGTAAACTTTTTTATTTCTTTCGAAGTACCCTTCATAATTTGCCTCTTTACTACTTAACTCAACTTTGTTACAACCAACTAACGCAAAGCTTAATATAAGTAATAAAATTTGAAATAGTCTATTCATAAATATTTAAACCTACTCAAAAAATGGTATCAGTGGTAACTTATTTACTAGTAATTTTATCATATTTGCTTTCATCCCCCTTAGCCTCACTATGCCTCTACTCTTACCAATCTTTATCTTGGCTTTTAAGTAAGCATTTAAACAGTACCTCCGCACAGGGACGACCTTTAGCAAACTTAGCCTTATCGACATAATAAACAGGCTTACGATAATCCGCAGACTTAGCTGCTACCTTATCACCACAGGCATTGAGCAATGGCGCTAACAAAACAATCAATAACAATATTCTACGTTTCATATTTTGTGTACTCTAATAGTGATGTAGAGCACCCCCCCAACTTTTACATGATCATTCAAAAGTGGGGGGGTGTGCTTTTTTTTCTTTATTATATCAATCATGAATTTATTACTACCAGTGCTATTATGATGAAAACCCATGGCATAGTAACCAATATACGCAAAAACCATAAGTAGCCTTTTGAAGCTCCATTTTCATTCTGAAGTGCATTTTTAATAAGATAAGATGCGAAAAAATAGTAAGGCAATATTATCACTAAAGGTGATGCTATTATTAGCAGTATGTGCGCCCCATATCCTTTGCCTCCTGATAGAGAGCTTATGGTGATGATTGCTAGCACACTTAGAATAATCGCTAGCCAAATATTGAGTTTAGAAAACAATTTTAATTTTTCTAAACTCTCTTTTGTAGGGCTTGTTGTAATGTCTTTAGTCACTTTTCATATCCAAAGAAAGTTCTTCTATCTGTATAGATTTCCCATCATAACGATAACGATTTAACATCATTGGATCATTCTCCGCTTCACAGTAGTAATACATAATTTGTTTAAACATTAATTGAAGATGCTCAAGATTATGCTTATCAATTAGCGTTCTAAATATATCTGGGCTATAAAAACGCAGATAACCTTCTGCTCCATTTTCATCCTGCACTATAAATATTTCTCGCACTCGCTCTAAAGCTTCCTCAAACTCTAGCGGTGTACAAAAGAAAACACAGCCATTTTGACCATAGCTTTCGAGGATTGCATCAAGATGTTTGCTTTCGGATGATAGCTCTACTAGATAAGGAGCAACGGTTTCTAGCTCTTCTGCCATTTTCCCTTCAAGCAATGAGGCATAATTAAAATCCCAAACGTCAGGGAGGTCAATCCAAAGCCTTTCGTAAACATCACCACTAAATATACCGTAGAGTTTAAAGGTGAGGTCTTCGTACTTAACATTCTCACATTCGAGTTGTTTTTTTAGGTTTTCTATCACTTACTTAGCCACCAGCCAACTCTGGGAATAAACAACTCCAACAAATTGCCTCTCCCTGATTAGCAACTGCTTTCCATGCACCTACAGCCTCTGGGCTCCCACTGGTTATCGCCAAGCTCCCTTTAATTTTCACATTGCCTTTAAGTGTAATTCCGCTACTGTCAATCGTGATTGTGCCACTTGGCCCAAGTAAGCTTATCTTCTTACTGCCGCTGGTTTGATGGACTTTAGTGCGATGGGTGATTTTTTTCCCTACTTTTAGCTCGGACTTTCCACCCACTTCGTGGCTGTGATGTCCGCCTGTGGTTTGGTATTGGTCTGCAAATACATCTAGCTTGCGATGGTTGTCAATTTTGATGATTTCATCTTTACCCATGTGGCTGATGCGGTTGCGAATGATTTTATTGTTTTGATCATTGCCAATGGTGTTTGATTGCTCATGCCCAATTGAGATGATTTCATCATTGCCGACTGATTCGGTTCTATCATGCCCGATGGAGATAGTTTCGTCATTACCGATATTCTCGGTTCTGTCGTTGCCTACCGTCGTACTTTCATCATGTTCCACCACATTATTCTGGTCTTTTTGTGCGTGGATGTAGACTTCTTCTTGATCTTTTTCGTCTTCAAAGCGTAGCTCGTTGTAGCCTGTGCCCTTGTGCGTTTTTGACTTGATGGTCATTCTTGTTTTATTTGCAGGCAATGGGTACGGGACTTTGGTGGCGTCGTTGTAGGTTCTGCCTGTGATGATGGGTCGGTCGGGGTTGCCTTCGTAAAAGTCTACGATGACTTCTTGCCCGATGCGTGGGATTGCCATGTGCCCCCACAGTTTCCGCCTGCCCAGTTTTGGCTGACTCTAATCCAGCAAGAGCTGTTTTCGTCGCTTTTGCCGTATCTATCCCATGGGAATTGCACTTTTACGCGACCGTATTCGTCACAATAAATCTCTTCGCCTTTGGGGCCTGTTACGTGGGCGTGTTGTGTGCCTTCGACTTTGGATTTTGTTGCGGTGCTTTGTGTTCTAAACGGTGTGCGGCTTTCAATCACTTTGAAGGTGTTTTTGTACGAATAACCAGATGCGCCTTTTTTGGTGGAGCCGAAAGCATCTTGGTCTGCATCGTGGATGACTTCGGTGATTAAATATTCGATATTTTGATCGGCTCGCGGGTGCTTTGCCATTTTCATCAGCTTGCCTGCGCTAAACTCTCGGGCGGTGCTGCCACCGTTGATGAGTGCGTAGCTGGCGTGCATTTCTTCTTGGCGCATTTTGGCGTATTGCCCACCTTCGTCATGGGTGATGTATTTGCCCGGGTAGTCGTACACTTCTGCGTCGGCTTTGTCGTGATCTTTTGGGCGGTTTGATTCGTTTTTGATATTTGAGCGCGAATTTTTAAAGTCATAATCATTCATCGCGAATGCGCCTGAGCGAACGCTGCGCTTGTGCGACCATTGATTGATAATGTCTTCGTGACGAATCGTTGTTGCATCGGGCGGATAATACGGAATGCCGTCGTAAGCAGGGATCATTTCATGGGATGAGTAGCCATCGCAGATAATGAGTTTATGGCTTTCTTTTTCGTGTTCGAAGAAGTAGTAAATGCCTTCCTCTTCCATCAAGCGTGAGACGAAGTTGAAATCACTCTCGCGGTACTGCACGGTATATTCACGTTTGCGGTATGAATTACTCAAGCGTAGTTCAAAGCCTGTCTGCTCATTATCTTCAAACACCGATTGAATGATTTCAACCACATCTTGTTCTTGAAAAATACGGCAATCGTTGGTGCGCTCTAAAAACCAAAGCCAGGGTGATACGGTGGCTTTGTAAGTGGCAAAACCTTCTTTGCTTTCGCCCTGTTCGAAATCAGTGATATAGCCATTGAAATAGCGCTCACCGAATCCACCGCCTTGACCTGAGATTGCGCCTGATACTGCATCAACCAAAGAAGGTGAGGTATTCAAACGAATTGCCACGTTTTTACCCAAAAGCGCTTCAAAATCAATGTCTTCTTGAGTGCTTCGTAGCTCTAAATCAAACTGATACAAACGGCCAAGCTGTTCGGTGCCTTTGAGCGGTGAAGGAGTAAAACATCCTTCCCAAGAGGGGAAATAAATTCAAGTTCGCGATGCGTTTGAGTCGGCGCTTGTGGCATGATCTACCTTGCTATTTGCTAATATTAATGGATTCACACCCCCCCACTTTTACATGATGTTCTATTCTATTACTTATCAGCGCGGTATTTCTTTGCTTTTTTAATCAATGCATTGCGTGCATCCACATTGGTATCTAGCTCCCATGAGGTGGCTTTTATATATTCCTTTTGCTCAGCCGTTAGGTCTGGGGCTTTGTCGTCTAAATAACAGCTAAATACGCCATCACAGCGTGTTTGCATATAGTCATACTGTGCTTTGGTAATTTCTATGCCTTTTATTTCTTGCCATGTACGTGATTCTTCTTCTATGAATTTTCGGGGTTTCCATGGGGATGATACTTTGCCTTTTTCTCCTGAACCACTTTTTAAAATAGAACGCACGGTATAATACAAATGACTGTCCTCGCCTTGCATTCGGTAACAGGTGGTATCTTTTCCATACTGATGACAGGGTTCACTTTCTAACTGATCTTTCATCGCCTTTTCTGCATCCGTTTGTCAATGAGCATCCAAAATTGACCCACATAGGCATCGAATATTGACCCACCCTTGGGTTGTTATTTTAGCGCCTTTTGTTGGCTTTGTTTAAACCGATATGAATCATTTTTAGTCTCTATAATTG
>JAKIUW010000047.1 GCA_021647365.1 Cocleimonas sp.
GCAAGTGATTGTTCGCTAGATTTACCTGCTGTAGTGGGTGTTGGCATTAGCACACAGCTATCAAACAAGGTTAAGTTTGTTGGTGATGTTCAACGGGTTTATTGGGAAGGTGTTCCAATATTTGATGAACTATTTAGTTGGAAAGACCAGACAGTCACTAAAGTTGGGTTAGAATATCAAGTTTCTAATGCCTTAGCATTACGTGCAGGCTATAACCACGGTAAGTCACCCATCCCTGCATCAAATACAAATAGGGCCATCTTAGCGCCTGCTGTTGTAGAGGATCATATAAGTATTGGGTTTTCCAAAAAAATGGGGAAAGGTACGCTCTCAGCTTATTACGCTCGAACCCTAGAAAATGAGCAAAAGATGACTAACCTTGCTGGACTACCTTCTGTAAAAATGGATCAGAATGCATTAGGTGTAGGTTATTCCGTCAATTTTTAGTCCTAGCGAGGTTTTATGCCTGTAGCTTGCTGCAGTTTTTTTATTAAGAGAGACCTTTGCATGAGAGATATTCAAAGGTCCAAAAAATATTTTATATTGAGGTCAAAACAAATGAAAAAATCACTACAAAAACTTACTTTTATACTAATGACAGGTGCTCTATTTAGTAGCACTGCTATAGCAGCAGAACCTGATCCCGCTAGAATGAAAGAAGTAAAAAAGATCATGATGCATCAAATGAGCATGATGAAACCTGAACTACAGAAAAAAGTGAAAACGCTTTCACCAAAAACACAAAAAGCTTTAATGAAAATATTAAGTCAGCATACTCGCTATAGTGATGAGATAACTTTACGCCAAGTCATGCATGAAGTGTTGTCAGATTATCAAAGTATTGCCGCAGGCATAATGACCGATAACCCAGTACAAGCTGCTGCAAGTGCACGTCGCTTAGCAAACCATAGAATTCCAGCAGGGGGGCTTCTACCGTATCTTGGTTTAGATAATATCAATGATACTAAATTAGCAGTATTAGGAACATTTAATGATAGTGTAGAAGGTGAATCATTAAAGTTAGCAAAGGCAGCAGAGTCTGGAGATATGGGCGCAGCTGCTATACATTTTGGAAAAATAAGCAGTGGTTGTATTGCTTGTCACAAAGTATTTAGAAGCAAACCTGGAGTGTCTGATTTGCTACGCTAGAAAATATTTAATAGCCTTCTATAGCTCTGTGTATTCAGGGCTGTTTGTATGGAGAATAATTAGATATAAATTAATCGTTGCAGGAAACGCAGTGAGGCTAGTTTGACCAGAGTTTCACTGCGTATTTTAAGGCTGTATATGCTACTTTTATTGGCAGAGAGTGATGCTGAACTTAGCTAGAAGTTTACATCGACAAATAGAAAAGAAGGCATGCGAATTTTTCCATCATAATCAACTACCTATAGGCAAACTAACTAAAACGGATAATCCCCCTAATTCAGACCGTGAAAATTCAATTTCACCTAAGTAGAGCTCAACAATATCTTTAACAATTGCCAAACCAAGCCCTGAACCAGCAGTTGTTTCATCTGCCCGTACACCTCTTTGAGTCAGGGTAGATAATTGTTGATCATCACAACCGATGCCATCATCCTCTATTTGAATGATGAGAGAAGTATCATGATAAACCTTGCAACGCACCTGCCCAGCAGACCATTTACAAGCGTTATCTAATAGATTGCCAAATAGCTCCAGCATATCATTTCGGTCTGCTGACAAGCCCAGTTGGGGCAAAATATCGCACTCGATATTAAGGTTTTTATCGTGGTAAACACGTTGTAAAACATCAACCAGACCAGCCAGTTCTTTATGAGGAGAAAACCTCTGACCGGGAAGCCCAGAGCCGACTAATCTGGCTCTTTTTAACTCTCTTTCCATGAGTTGGAGTATTTGTTGAGTATTGATATGTAACTCATCACGCACCTCTTTGGGTAACTTTGTGTCTTCTGATTCGGCTAGTTGCATCAATAAATTAAGCGGGTGTTTAAGGCTATGCGCCAGATTGCCCGTAGAATTGCGCGAGCGTTTTAATTGCTTTGATAACTGTCGCAATAAGTGATTAACCTCATCCACTAAGGGTAGAATTTCACTAGGCACCTGTTTTGAAAGGCTTTTAATCTCACCTGTTGAAAGGGCCTGTAATTGTTGTTTTATGGCAGATAGGGAACGTAGAGATTGTCGTACTATTAAGCCCTGAATGAGTAATAAGGAGATAAAAATAAGGACAGCAGCAAGCGCAAAATAAAGATTGAAGGTGCGCAATGCAGATAACAAGTCATTGGTATCTTCTGCCACTGTGATAGAAATGGCGTGATTAAAACGCTCGAAACGGGAAGTCCATTGTAATAAGCGTTGCCCATCTGGACCATCAACACTTTGAACAATAGTTTCCCCTGTTTTGACTAGGGGTTGCTGCAAGGTTTGATCCCAGAGTGAATGTGAGCGTAGCTGCAGTTTATCGCTGCTAATTAAATAATAATGGCCCGAAAAAACCTGCCGATAAATATGACCTACCTGCAATTTTTTTAAGCCAAGTTTTCCTTCGGGCGATTGTTGTAAGCCAGCCAGAAGGGCTTGTCCATCATGTTCAATGCGCGTCAGCATCATTTGATGGCTGATATGACTGATGCTGGTATTCACCAGCCACCACACCAGTACTGTTATAATAAACAGGCTTATACCCAAGCCAAGGTGAAGACGGCTTTGTAGTGACCTCACACAGGATCCTCTGGAAAGACATAACCTTGATGGCGCCGGGTTTGTAAAATATTTTTGCCTAGCTTATTACGTATACGCCTCACATAAACTTCAATAACATTACCATCGTGCTCTGTGTCGCCTTCATAAACATGTTCAATCAGACGATTTTTGGATAGTACGGCCCCTGGATGTGTCATAAAGTAATGCAGTAAACGAAATTCTATATGAGTGAGGCTGTGTTCTGTTCCATCTGCTGTGGTGGCAGTTTGTGTTTCTTTATCCAGCGAAATTCCCCCCAGGCTAAGTTTGGTGGATGCTTCCCCATGGTTACGACGAATTAAGGCATTTATACGCGCAACTAACTCTTGCATATAAAAGGGTTTTCCAAGGTAGTCATCGGCACCCATCGTTAGGCCATCAACACGTTCGCTCCAGTCATTTCTTGCCGTTAAAATCAAAACGGGCGTTTTATTACCTTTGTTGCGCCAGTTTTTTAAAACCTCAAGACCCGCTCGCTGTGGTAAACCGAGATCGAGAATAATTAATTCATAAGGCTCTTCATCACCCTTGAATTCCCCATCCACACCGTTATCGGCAATATCGACGGCATAACCAAATTTATATAAAGCAGACTTTACCTGTGCTGCTAGTTTGGGGTCATCTTCAACCAGTAATACCCGCATTAGTCCTGCTCCTTTTCAAGGATCGCTCCAGTTACCGCATCAACTTTTATTTCCCAAACAATTCCCTTTGGGTCAAGCACCTCAAGTTCATAGATGAGTTGTTTATCTTCATGCTCCAGTTCTACCTCCAGAATTCGTCCTGGGATTTTCTTTCGCGTAATTTCCAGAATCTTTTCCAGAGGCAGAATCTCGCCAGAGCGAAGTAATTCATAAGCCTCATCATGGTCATCGTCATCGGCAAAGCTGTTGCTATATCCAAATAACAGTAGACTTATGAAACTGCTTAGAATTAATCGTCGTCCCACTTTCCTACTCCTGGTATACGCACTTCATCGTCGTCATACGAGCCTTTTTCTGCGTTCATGTGACATGCTGCGCATTTGCTGAATGAGCCGAGTTTTGGATTATCTTTTACCATGCGTTTGGGTATCTCATCATGTTTGCGAATAAAATAAGGTGTTTCTGTAATCCGCAAGGGTGCATCGTTTTTACCCAATGAGTTCATAATGCGTATGGAGCGTTTGTAGTTGGCATGATCGGCTGCATTGTCAACCAGATAATTTGTTAATTTGTTTTGTGTTTCTTTATCCAGTTCCGCATTTTCTTCAAAGTGATTTTCCAGATCGCCCATCATCTTTTTCCAGGATCGTGCTGGCAATAAACCGGGTTGGTAGGCGAAATGACAACTGCCACACTCTTCTTTATACAGTGTGTTCTTAACAGGGGCAACATCTGGTTTTTTAGAAAAAATTCTGCTTAAAAAGCTACCTTCATGTTCTCCTTTTTCATATTTGTCGTCATCTGCTATGACTAAGGCAGTCGTTAATAAAAGCCCAGCAATGCCGGTACCGGTGATAAGTGTTTTTATGTGTTTCATTTTAGTTTCCTCTTAATAGTGAGTCTTTGATAATTATCAAAGCGTCTTGAGATAGCTGAGTATGTCAGCCTGTTCTTGGGCGGTGCACTCTCGCCCTAGGGTCCATTTACAATTTCGCTTGAACCATTTCTTTATTTTTTTAACATCTGTTAGGCTTTTTTTATTAGCACTTGGAGCCATTGGTTTAATAGGCTTGCCTGTTCTGATATGTTTTCCTGTTTTGGTTAAATCAGTGCCGTGGCAGGTTGTGCAGCTACGCATTTTCCCTGTTTTTTTATCTGTAAATTCTTGCTTCCAGAAGGCTTCGCCCGCCTTGGCGTCCATATTGCTGACACCGCTTTGCTGATATTCGGCAAACATGTCATTAATAGCATCTGCCATCAGTACTGGGCTACTGAATAAAAGAACGGTTGTAATAACTATTTTATGTTTCATCTTATAACTCCTAATATGAATGTTTATCATTTTGTTCGGCACGTTTGTAGCCAGTAATCATGCTACTAACGAGGTTTTCTTTATGTTGAAGGCTGGCTACCAAAACACCGAATACATGCAAAGCCACCAAAAGCAGGGTGAAATTGGCAAAAAACTCATGTACTTCCTTAAATAAATGCGCCATTGAGCTACTTATGTCCCCAGTTAGTCCCGCTAACGGTCCTGAGAACTCAGCGGCACCATAAGTCAGTAAGCCAAAAAACAAGGTCATGGACAGACTGATAAGTAACGCGATCACCATGACACCACCGGCTGGGTTGTGACCTAGGTAGCGCTTTGCTCGAAACTTGACCACATCTTTTATGTATTCAATCACAGCGTATGGTTTAACAATAAAACTGTTAAAGCGCGCATAAGGGCTACCAATAAATCCCCAGATTAATCGCATGGTGATTAAAGCCATCATGGTGTATCCCGCATAGACATGAATGGTTGGAAAATCATCTTCGGTAAGGTAAGTAATTGCGAATGTAGCCAAAAGACTCCAATGGAATATTCTGATAAAAATATCCCAGATTTTAGTTTGTTGAATATCCATCTTTTGCTATCTCCTATAGTTGTAATTCCTACTCTACAGGGGGCGACTGAAATCAAACTGAAATCTGGAGCTTTTTATACATTATTAGACGTTGATACAGATATTCAAAGAAGAATGTAATCATGTTGATAGCATTAGCACATGAAATAAAAATGACTTGGAGATATTGAAATTCAAGACTTCCCCAGAAAAAAGTAGGTTGGATAAAGAAACTGTTTTGCTTTGGGATTCAGCAGGTGAGGCTGGTAAGTTTGTGAATATAAATATGCTTTCCTTAAGAGTAATTCCTTGTGAAATACC
>JAKIUW010000033.1 GCA_021647365.1 Cocleimonas sp.
TGACTTCTGATGGTTTCTTTCAAGATTTAGATGAAACTCAACCACAAAAAGTCGTCGTCGTCGGGGGTGGCTACATCGCCCTAGAACTCGCCATGCTCATGGACGGGTTAGGCTCAGACGTATCTGTACTACACCAAGGCTGGCCAGTGCTTGAAGGCTTTGATGGCACCATCCAAACAGCCTTACGCAAACAAATGGAAGATGATAATATTGCACTTTTTGACGATGAAATTATCGCCAAAGTTGAAGAGCAATCAGACAGCAGCGAAGATAAAAAACTGCTCACCATTCACTTTAAAGATGGCACGACAATTACTGATGTTGAGGCGCTCATTTGGGCAATCGGGCGTAAGCCAAATACCGATACTATCGGTTTAGAAAATACCGATGTAAGACTTGATCAGCGCGGCATGGTGGTGGTTGATGACTTTGAGAAAACCAGCGTTGATGGCATCTACGCCATCGGTGATATTATCGGCAAAGCACCACTCACACCCGTAGCAATAGCCGCAGGTCGTCGCCTAGGTGATCGTTTATACGGCGGGAAACCAGACCGTAAAATGTCGTATGATCATATCGCCACAGTTATGTTTACCCACCCACCCATTGGCACAATTGGGTTGAGTGAAGAGAAGGCGAGGGAAGAGCATGGAGACGCTGTAAAAGTCTACCAAACAGACTTTGTACCGTTATATCACCAAATGACACGCCACAAAGCCAAAACACACATGAAGCTCATCGTGCTAGGTGAAGAAGAAAAGATTATTGGCTGTCATGTGATTGGGCTAGGCGCAGATGAAATGTTGCAAGGTTTTGCTGTGGCTATTCGTATGGGTGCTACTAAGAGTGACTTTGATGATACGATTGCGATACATCCGGTAAGCGCAGAAGAACTAGTAACAATGAAATAATCGCACAGAGCATCCATCTTTCGTCTCAGCTCGGCGTTGCTCCGATGCTCAATCGGTCACATACTTATTGTATGCTCCCTCTTTGCGCGTCGGTGCGCCTTGATCTGAAACAAAATCTGGGTGCTCTGAGCGATTATTTACTTGCATCTGGGTTTTCAATTAATCCTGCTTCTGCTAATTGCTTTACTACCTTCATTTCAAGGACTCTGTATGAGTCTAAGTATTCAAAATTTTTCTTTGTAGAATCCCTTACAGGTATACGTATAGCATTTCCTGAGTTATCTTTTCTTTCTCCCTTCGGTGTGAAAAAGTGAAGATACCTTCGTGGTGCAACTCCCTCAAAGTGAATAATTTGTAATTTACTTGAATCATCAGTTTCTATATCGATTGAATCACCATGTAACTCAAGAGCAAGGCTTTTTTCATAAGGTTCAATATAGAATACTTTCTTGATTCCAGCAGCAACTATATGTCTTGCGCAATTGTGGCATGGAAATGTTGTTGTATAAAGGAGGCCTTTTTGTGTTGCAATGCCACCAGTGCGTGCAATAGAAGTTAAGGCATCCATTTCAGCGTGAACAGACCTTGAAAACTCAATTAAGTCTTTTAGCCTTGTATTCTTACTAATTGATTCTACTAATTTCTCAGCAACATCATTGGAGATAGTAGCTTCGTTGATTAATATATTTTTAATATTATCTTTCAACGTGTTTTTATAAACATCATTTGAGCACTTACTGTCTCTAAAATTCACACATCTATAATCTTCCTTTTTATCAGACTCGTTATATAAACCACCTCCTGCTTTAGGTACATCATTACAACCAGTAGCAAGTATATTTCCTTTTTTATCTGTAATTGCAGCCCCAACCTGACGTGACATGCAGGCTGATCTTAGTCCTGCCGAATATGCAACATACATAGCATATTCATGTTGGCTTGGAGTTATTCCATTAGCTCCATGAATAAGTTTAATTAATCTTTCTACTTGATCAGTGGTGTGACTACTTGATAAGTTATTTCGAACAAAAAAATCTGCAAATAATAATGTTTTGTCTAACTGCTGCCCATGTTTTTCATCTTCTTTACGGTCTCTATCAATAATTTTTTCAGCGTCACTCACATTGATACCAGAACTTTTTAAATGACTTTTCCTTAGGTTATAACTTGCTAATACACCAATCATTACAAATAGTTTCCCATAAACTGACCATAGGAACTCAACTTCTTCAGGGTGTTTTAATTGATCTATTAAATAAGCTGTTTTTTCAGGGACATGTGATTCAATATCTTCATTATTAGGAATTGTTGAAGTACGTTTCTCAGTTATTTTAGAGGTTGCCAGCTCAGCAAGAATATCATTGCCATATTTTTCTCTTAAGGCGTTACCTGCTGATTGTAACGTCATAAATCTGTCAACAGGTGGATTATGTTTAATACTGAGTTCTTCTTTATGATCTAAATCAGATATTATTCTACTGAGTTTAATGATTTCTACAGTATATCCATTTGATTCTAATATCTGCTTTGTGGTATCAAGAGCAAGATCAATTCCGCATCCTACAGCGCCACTAAAACCTAATATTAGTTCTTTAGATTCTCGTGTTTTTAAAAGTTCTCTAGTAGAGCTTGCTGATTTTTTTAATTCGACGGCTTTTGGTTTGGTTCTTTTTATATTTTCAGTAGCCTTGCCCATATCAACCTCCTTTATGTGGTTGATAGAATAATACCCTAAAATTTAGTAGATTAAGTTATTTATTACCATGTGAGCTTTTCAGCACTTTCTAAGATTCGTGATATGGCTGATGGATTAGAGTTATTTTGTTTTATTGTTTTAGCAGTATTGAAGCAAACTATGTTGTTATTTGAATTATTTAAATAGCTGGATTTGCTTTCTTTGAGGTTTTTCAACGGTAATTGCATTTGTTTCAAATCGTTGTTATTAACTTTCATAACCTTTGTCCTTGTCCTTAGGTTAACTTATCTCTCGGTAGAGTTAAATTTGGTATAATGCGCGTTAAAGGATAACTTTCATCGTTATAAATGTCTATTAAAAAGTTAGGTTGGTAAGCACCTACATTTCGATAGAAGACAATAATTAGGGTCAGAGTAAAATAAAAACCTCATAAGTAGCTATTTTACAAAAATAACCATATACATTATAATTATAACACGTTACATAACAGGTTATAAAAATGCACTTCAATATCTACCTAGATGACAACTTAGGTGAGCGCTTAATAAAAGCCACTAAAGAAAGCCATAAGTCCCGTAATGCTTTGATTCGGGAAGCGGTGGATTTGTGGTTGAGAACTAATGAAAACTCGTCGTGGCCTAAGCAGATTATGGAATTTGAAGGAGTTGCTGATTTTCCTGCTTTTGAGTCTTATCGGGATGAATTGAAAGATGTTAAGGATGATCCTTTTGCATGATGTATTTATTAGATACCTGTGTGATCAGTGATTTTGTGATGGGTGAGGCTGGAGTTTTGGCGCGTTTAAAATCAGAAAAGCCAAAAGATTTAGCTGTTTCTTCGGTGTCTTTAATGGAAATAGAATATGGCTTGGCTTTGAATCCTGCGCGCACTAAAAAGATTTTACCTGTGATTAATGCTTTATTAAAAATGGTTACAATTATTCCCTATGAGCCAATGGATGCAAAAGCCACGGCATCAATCTGCGCACATTTAAAAAAAGAAGGAAAACCAATTGGTCCTTATGATGTGATGATTGCAGGTTGTGCATTAAGTCGTCAGTTGGTTATGGTGACTTCAAATACCAAAGAATTTAATAGAGTGTTGGGTTTGTCGCTGGAAGATTGGCGATAGCTAAAGGTATTTAGGTTATTACTTACTGCTATAGGTTAAAAAGAATGTATATAAAAAGTGTATTAATTGCTGGGTTATTTTTTTATTCTCAACTACTTGTCGCTAAATCGCTATCTTTTGGGCATCACGACTGGCAAGTGGTGTGCGATAACACTCATCTATGCCGTATTGCGGGTTACTCATCTGATGCAGAAGAGTTAGGAGTTACGGTTTTGCTTGAGCGTAAAGCAGGACCTAAAGAACAGCTAAAAGCAAAGGTACAGTTATCTGCAGAGCCTGCAGAAATGATAGAACAGCTTCCATCAAGTTTTCAATTAGAAATGCTTATTAATGATAAAAGCTATGGTTTTATTTCAATGAGCAAAGCATTAATAGCGGCTTTATCAAAAAAGCAAACACAAGCACTTATTGCTTCATTAAAGAAAAGCTCTACAATTATCTGGAGAACAAAAAATATTAGCTGGAAGCTTTCAGATAAAGGGGCGTCGGCTGTTTTATTAAAGACTGATGAATATCAGAAACGTATTGGTACAGTGGGTGCTTTATCTAAAAAAGGGAAGAATAATGAAAACAATGTTTTAAAAGCTAAACCAATTCCAGTGATTTATGCGCAAGCAATCTTAAAAAAGGAAGGTATATTAATTGAAGAAAAGTATAAAAGTCGTTTAGAAAAAGAAACAATGCTGAATGATGAAGAATGCTCTTCTTCAAAAGAAGAAAAAGAAAAGCTCACTTACTATAATCTATCATCTAACAAACTATTGGTTTCAAGACTTTGCTGGAGGGCTGCATATAATGAGGGTTATGCTTTTTGGGTTACCAATAAAAAGCCGCCATTTAATCCAGCGCTTATTACTACAAGTGGGACTGATTACAGTGTCGCAGGGCAAATAGGAACTATCTCAAATAGCCAAAAAGGTCGTGGTATAGGTGACTGTTGGTCTTACGAAAGCTTTGTTTGGACGGGAGAGACTTTTCAATTAAGCTCAGAAGGTACGACAGGCTTTTGTAAAGGCTTTGCGGGTGGTGCGTGGAACTTGCCTACTTTTGTTTCAAAGATAAGAGTCCGTTAGGCTGAGCTTCGTAATAAATGGGTGCCCCAGTTTATTGTTGGATGAAGCTAATGCACTTCCAACCTACTTTCTAATAATAATTACAAATATTGTTACAGTGCAATGCGCATTAAAATTAAAACTTATGAAGTTAGAGAATACGAGCCTGTTGGGTATGTAAAAGCCTATGCTGAATAATCAAAACCATTGCTCGGGTAAAAGTACTTCATGCGATATAAAATGTGTTATAACTACGATATTGCAATTGAATTAGGATACTGATATGCCACAAGTAGCATTAGTAGGTCATCACCATACTTGTCCAATGTACGGTCACGTGGGTGGGCCAATTAGTAGTGGGCAATCTGCTTGCACCATAAACGGCATTCCTGTTGCTGTCGTGGGTGATAGTTGTGTTTGCTCTTGTCCTAGCCCAGATAAAATTGTGTCAGGTCATGCGTCTGTCACCATTAACGGTATTCCTGTCGCCATTACCACTAGCTCTACAGCGCACGGAGGCGTAGTTGTGCAGGGTGATCCTTTATTCACGGTTAGTTGATCATTTTCTCAAAAGGCATCATATAAAAGTGCGGGGCTTCACGTAAAGTTTTTGGGTTCAGCTACCGATAACTCTACTATAACTTATTAAAAGCTATGTTAAACTCTGCTCGTGAGTTGACCGAGCAATCGCGGTTTTAGTTATAATGGCTAGAGCGGAGGAAAGTCCGGGCTCCATAGGGTAGGACGCCAGATAACGTCTGGGCAGCGCGAGCTGACGGCTAGTGCAGCAGAGAGAAGACCGCCAGATTGCTTTCGGGTAGCTTGGTAAGGGTGAAAGGGTGCGGTAAGAGCGCACCGTGCAATTGGTAACAGTTGTAGCAAGGTAAACCCCGTCCGGAGCAAGATCAAATAGGGATGCAATAGGTGCGACCCGCACTGTATCCGGGTAGATCGCTTGAGGTGTACGGTGACGTATTATCCAGATGAATGATTGTTCACGACAGGACCCGGCTTATAGGTCAACTCACACTATTTTCTGCATGGTTTGCATCTCTAAGACCTTCGTTCTGAAGGTTTGAAATGACCGCAAATTAAGAGCCACTCTAAAAATGACTTAAATAGACAGTCATTAACTATTTTAATTTACACATCAGTCGAACAAAAGCAATACAGCTCTAATGTTAATTGTGAAGTTCTGATCATATCCTTTTAATTCAAAAACCTTAGTAATTTTTATTTTGAGTCGAATATCGCTCGATACGCTAACTCCTTGTCTTTTAAAAGAGTTTTTAAGTGTTTCTATCCTAATTATTGTTTGTTTTATGATATATTAGTGTTAACATGAAGAAATGTGGTGGAAAGTGGATATAAGTGGTTATTTATCATCTTTCACTGTTTGAAAAAACTAAATTGGCTACTTTTAATGTTCTTAGGTTCTTCTTATTTAAATCTCGATGCGAAAGGGCGGATTGCAATTCCGACTAAGTATCGCGATGAGATTGGGTTGGATAATGAGGGTGAGTTGGTTTTAACGGCAGATCACGGTGGTGAATGTTTGGCGTTGTACCCGTTAAGTAAATGGATGGAGACGCAAGCAGCAATTAGAAAACTGCCAAATATGAACAAAGGCGTTAAAAATCTGATGCGTACGGTTTTTGGTTATGCAACAGAAGTGAAGATGGATGGACAGGGTCGCATTATGATTTCGGAGCCATTGCGTGATTTTGGTAAGTTTGATAAGAAAGTTGTTCTAGTGGGTCAAGTCGACAAGTTCGAGTTATGGAGTGAGGACGCATGGCTTGGTGGTGCTGGAGATAGAGTAGAGATCGCTGAAGATAGTATTCAGAATGATGACTCATTAAAGAATTTTTCAATTTAGTGCTGGTTTGACGTTGTGTCTAATAAAGCGCTGTCAAACAACTTTAAGCACGAAACGGTTTTGCTTAACGAAGCAGTTGAGGCGCTAAACATAAAAGAAAATGGTGTCTATATAGATGCCACATTTGGTCGAGGTGGACATTCGGCTGAAATAATTAAACAACTAGGTTTGAAAGGACGATTGTTGTTAATAGATAAAGATCCGCTTGCCATCGCTTTTGCGAAGGAAAAGTATAAGGAAGATGGTCGGGTTTTTGTTTGGCAAGGGTCTTTTAAGGATTTCCCAGATGCATTGAAGGATGCAGGTTTGGAGAAAGCCGATGGATTGTTGCTAGATTTAGGTGTGTCTTCACCGCAGTTAGATGATGCGTCACGTGGTTTTAGTTTTATGCGTGATGGTGAGCTTGATATGCGCATGAACCCAAATGCGGACGAAAGTGCAGCCGAGTGGCTTGGCAGAGCAGATGAAGAAGAAATTGCCAACGTTATCTATCAGTACGGTGATGAGCGATTCTCGAGAAGAATCGCAAAAACGATAGTGGAGAAGAGAGCAGAAACCCCTATCAGTACAACGCTTCAGTTGGCTGAGATTGTGTCCTCGTGTATCCCTATGAAAATGCAGAGAAAAGAACTGGGAAAGCATCCGGCGACTCGCAGCTTTCAAGCCATTCGAATATTTATTAATCGTGAGCTTGATGACTTGCATGAATGTTTAGATAGCTCGAAAGAGTATTTGGCGGCCAAAGGACGGTTAGTTGTGATTAGTTTTCATTCTTTAGAAGATCGTATTGTGAAACGTTTTTTAAGAGCGGAGTCACGTGCGCCTCAAATTCCTCGTGGATTGCCAGTAATGGATGATGATCTTTTTGTGCCAGTTTATAAGTTAATAGGAAAGGCAGTTAAGCCTTCTAAAGATGAAATTCAGGAAAATGTACGTTCACGTAGCGCAATTATGCGAATCGGAGAAATAAATCATGCCGGCTGATAAAACCCCAGAGCTCCCAACGGTAAAAATGACGACGGTTGATTCTGTTGTGAATTGGCAATTGCCATTATTGGCAATATTGTTTGTTGCTGTAATTTTCGTGGCAATTAAAACCGTCGTTCATCGTCATGAATCAAGAACGTTGTTTATGCAATTGCAGGTGCTTGAGAAAGATCGCGATAAGTTGGCGGCTCGGTGGAGTCGTTTAAAGCTGGAGCAGGGAACGATGTTGAATCAAGTGCGTGTTGAGCGAAATGCGCGCTTGGATCTGGGTATGAAAATGCCTAAGGCATCTGAGATTAAAACAATCAGAGAGTCGGAAAAAGAAATGATGGTGGTAACAGAAATTGATGCGAAAACACCCGCAGTGCTCAAGGCATCTAAAGTAGCTTTGGGTAATTAAGCGGTCATGCGCAGACAATATACTTCTCGATCAAAAAACAAAATGCCGCCTGTTTACAGGGGAAGGCGTTTTGCGTTAATGCTATTGCTACTGGCTGGTATTGCGGTGCTTCTTGGTCGTGCGGCGTATATTGAAACTTTTCAGCAATCTTGGTTGAAGAAGCAAGCGGGCAAGAGGCAGTTACGTACAGTTACAGTGCCTCCTTATAGAGGAATGATAGTTGATAGAAATGGTGAGTCGTTAGCCATTAGTTCTCCAGTGGCCTCAGTTTCGGTTGATCCTCGAAAGTTGTTGGATGCTCAACGAGCATTTAAGAGAGCGTCGCTCAGCAAAAATAGTGATGAGGCTAGGTTGGCTAAGCTTGATCAAGAAGAGTTGAATAGAAAAATAACAGAGATGGAATCTCTGTTAGATATGTCAACGGGGGCTTTGCAAGAAACGATGAAGGTAATGTCTACCAAGCGCTTTCATTATCTTGCTCGTCATTTGGAGCCAGAGAAAGCACAAAGAATTGCTGATTTAAATATTCCTGCGGTAAGCACGAAGCGTGAATACAAACGTTTTTATCCAATGGCAGAAACAACTTCGCATGTGGTTGGTTTTACTAATATTGATGATGAAGGTATCGAAGGTGTTGAACACGCTATGAATGAGCGCCTTGCAGGTCATTCGGGGCGCAACCGTGTGATTCGTGATGGGCGTGGTCGTTTAGTTGAGAACATTGAAGAATTAGAAACGATGGTTCCTGGTGAGATGGTGCAATTAAGTATTGATCATCGAATTCAGTATGCGGCTTATAAATTGTTAAAAGGTGAAGTTTACAAGCTGAATGCTAAATCAGGTTCGGTAGTTGTGCTTGATACAAAAACGGGTGAAGTATTGGCTATGGCAAATATGCCAGGCTTTAATCCTAATGATCGTTCTTCGTTTAAGCCATATAACTACCGCAATCGCGCAGTCGTTGATGCGTTTGAGCCGGGGTCTACCTTGAAGCCTTTAACAATTGCGGCGGCATTGGAAGCTCGTGCAATTGATGAAAATGTATCTATTGAGACAAATGGGAAGTTTAAGGTAGGGAAAGTCATCATAAAAGATCCTAAGAATTATGGTGCGTTAACTTTGTCGCGACTTTTGGCAAAGTCGAGCAATGTGGGTGCGAGTAAAGTGGCTTTGTTAATGAAGCCAGTTGATCATTGGAAGTTTTTGAATCGTGTGGGTTTTGGGCGTAAGCCTGATGCGGGGTTCTTTAGTGAAGAAGAGGGTAAGCTAGCTTACTACGATAAATGGGGGAAGGTTGATCGCGCCTCGCATGGCTACGGTTACGGTATCTCTGCAAGCTTGTTGCAACTTGCACATGCATATACGGTGTTTGCAAACGGTGGTCTTTTGTACCCTGTGAGTATTTATAAGCAAGAGAGAAAGCCATTAGGTCAGCGTGTAATGTCCGAAAATAATGCCAATGCTGTATTAAAGATGATGCGCGCAGTGGTTCAGCCTAATGCTACAGGTAAAAATGCGGCAGTTGATGGTTATCATGTGGCAGGTAAAACAGGTACAGCGAATAAGCTGATCAAACGTCGTTACAGTAAAGATCATCTGGTGGTTAGTTTTATTGGCGTTGCGCCAGCGACCAATCCACGTTTGGTGGTTGCTGTGATGATTGATGATCCTAAAGTGGAGAAGGCAAGTGGTGGTCGTTTGGCGGCTCCTCTGTTCTCAAAAATTATGGCTAACTCGTTACGCGTAATGGATGTTGCGCCAGACAATCTTCCGCAAATAAAGAAAGCAGTTAAGCCAGTAATGAGTTCACGTTTGGCGGTTGCTAGTGGGAATTCTGAATAATGCCTCAAACAATGCTAGCTAAGCTTTTATATAATATTGCAGATGTGCCATCCACAATGGATGTAGCTGTTTCTTCAGTGACTCAAGATAGTCGCGAAGTATCTTCAGGTTGTTTGTTTGTGGCGCTAAAAGGTGCGCAACAGCATGGTATGACTTATGCGGAACGTGCTGAGTTTTTGGGCGCAGTGGCTATTATTTTTGAGGCAGATGAAAGCTTGCAATCAATAGAGGCAAATATTCCGCAATTTGAAATAACAGATTTGCGTGAGTCTTTAGGTTTAATTGCAGATCGTTTTTATAGTTCTCCAAGCCAATCATTGCAGATGGTGGGCATTACAGGAACAGATGGAAAAACAAGCGTGAGTCATTTCATGGCTCAAGCAATTAATAACTGCGCGGTAATCGGCACAATAGGTTTGGGTTTGTTGAATGATTTGAAAACAGCAACACATACCACTCCTGATGTGATTAATGTGCATAAGAACTTGTTTGAAATGAAGCAGCAGGGTGTTGCTACAGTAGCGATGGAAGTTTCATCTCATGCGCTAGATCAAGGTCGCGTTGCAGGTGTTGCATTTGATGTGGTAGTGCTAACAAACTTGAGTCGTGACCACCTTGATTATCATAAGACAGTAGAAGCTTATGCTGATGCCAAAGAAAATTTATTTCATTGGTCGAACTTAAAAGCCGCTGTGATTAACTTGGATGATAAATTTGGTCGTAAGGTGGCTGAGAAAGTAAGTCAAACACAAACTATTGTTGGCTACGGGATTGGTAAAGCTGGAGATTATCCGGCAGGTACTTTGGTTGCTGTTGATACTAAATTTACAGTGAGTGGTATTTGCGCAGTTGTGCAATATGGTTCACAAAAAGGTCAGCTGGCAGTTTCTGTTTTAGGTCGATTTAATCTTAGTAATCTATTGGCGGCATTGGGCGCGATGTTAGGTTTAGGTGTAGCCTTTAATGATGCAATCTCACAATTAAATAAAGTACAAACCGTTGCAGGTCGTATGGAAAAGGTGGGGGGTGTGCTTAGTCAATCAATTCTAACCGTAGTTGATTTTGCACATACGCCGAACGCACTGATGAGTGTTTTAAAAGCGTTACGCGAACACCTTGGTAATGAATCTAGCAACTTAATTTGTGTGTTTGGTTGTGGCGGTGATCGTGATGCAGGCAAGCGTCCGCTTATGGCGGCTGTGGCAGAAAAATATGCAGATGTGGTGATTGCGACAGATGATAATCCTCGCACAGAAAGTCCTGAACTTATTATGCGAGATATTGTGGCAGGTTTTGAAAATAAAGAAGCCGTCACTATTGAGCACGATAGAAGTGCTGCAATCTATAAAGCACTAAAACAAGCCAAAAGTGGTGATGCTGTCCTAATTGCAGGGAAGGGTCATGAAACTGGGCAGATTTTAGCAACAGGAACGATTCCATTTAATGACCGTGAGCAAGTTGAGCTAGCTTTGCAGGAGTTGGCGGCCTGATGAGTACACAAAAGGCATGGTTAAGCTTAAAGAAGATCGCGGAAATGACGGGGGGTGTACTTCATGGTGCAGATGTGGCGATTGATTCGGTTGCTACAGATTCTCGCTTAGTAAAAGAAGATCAACTCTTTATCGCTATTAAGGGCGAGCGTTTTGATGCGCATGATTTTGTGGCAGATCTAGCAGGTAAAGCAGGTGCTGCGCTCGTGCATAAAAAAATTGATTGTGATCTTCCGCAAGTTGTTGTTGAAGATACTTTACAAGCACTGGCTGATCTAGCATCTGAATGGCGTAATACATTCAAAAACCCTGTGGTTGGTTTAACAGGTAGTAACGGCAAAACTACATTAAAAGAAATGGTTGCTGCAATTTTGTCATTAGAAGGTAATGTGCTAGCAACACATGGTAATTTAAATAACGACATCGGTATGCCGTTGACGTTATTAAGACTAAGAAAAGAACATGATTTTGCAGTTATCGAAATGGGTGCGAACCATTTTGGTGAAATAGGTTTTTTAACAAAAATAGCACGACCTGACGTAGCTGTTGTGAATAACGCAGGTGCTGCCCATCTTGAAGGATTTGGCAATATAGAGGGTGTAGCACAGGCAAAAGGGGAAATTTTTATTGGGTTGGGGACTCGGGGAGTCGCTGTAATCAACGCAGATGATAAGTTTGCAGATTACTGGAACGACTCCAACAAAGGCCGCGAGGTCTTCACGTTTGGCATTAATAATGAATCAACAATAAGCGGTCGCTTATTATCGGATGGGGGTCTGATGATAAAAGCAGGTAGTGATGAGGTTAGGGCTAACCTCAAACTGCTAGGTCGTCATAATGCAATGAACGCACTCGCGGCAACGGCAGTTTCGACTGCTTTGGGAATCAAACTGGACACTATCATCGAAGGTTTAGAATCTCTACAACCAGTGAAGGGGCGTTTAGCTCCGGTAGCTGGTATTTATAACTCGCAGATTTTGGATGACACGTATAACGCGAATCCAGACTCTGCCGTAGCGGCACTTGATGTGCTTGCGCAAAGAAAAAACACTGCCTTTGTATTAGGCGATATGGGTGAACTGGGTGCAGATACGATAAAAATGCACGAAAGCATCGGCGAAAAAGCAAAAGTTATCGGTATAAACCGTATGTATTGCTTGGGCGATTACAGTGCTAAAGCTTGTGAGAAGTTTGGCGAAAACGGGCGAACTTTTAGTGAGATGAATGAGTTGTTAAGCAGTTTGAAAAGAGATATAGCAGAAAGTATGACAGAGAATATGACGATTTTAGTAAAAGGCTCCCGCACCATGAAAATGGAACGTGCGGTTGAAGCGTTACGTCAGGGGAATGCAGCCTAATGTTGGTATCACTCTTTGATTGGTTGTCACAATATTACTCTGGTTTCAATGTTTTTCAATATTTAACCCTGCGCGCGATTTTGGCGGTGCTTACAGCATTAGGTGTGGCGTTATTGTTGGGTCCAAAAATGATTAGAGCGTTGACTAATTTAAAAATGGGTCAGCCGATTAGAGATGATGGGCCGCAGAGTCACCTAGTAAAGGCAGGTACACCAACGATGGGTGGCGCGTTAATTTTATTAGGTATCACGTTGGCAACATTACTGTGGAGTGATCTTAGTAATCACTATGTTTGGGTGGTTTTGTTTGTAACGATAGGCTCGGGTGTGATCGGTGGTTATGACGATTATTTGAAGCTGAAAGAGAAAAACACGAAAGGTTTGTCGTCTAAATTGAAATATTTAGGTCTGTCGTTAGTTGGATTTTCTGCGGTGACGTATTTATACATAGTCGCAAAATCACCCGTTGAGACAACGCTTTACTTCCCGATTGTTAAAGAGTGGTTTTGGGATATGGGCTGGTTGTTTATTCCTTGGAGTTACTTGGTAATTGTAGGTACAAGCAACGCGGTGAACCTAACGGATGGTTTGGATGGCTTGGCCATTATGCCAACAATTTTAGTCGCGGCGGCATTAGGTGTTTTTGTGTATGCAGGTGGAAATATCAAAATATCAGCGTATTTGGATATTCCTTATATCGTTGGTGTAGGTGAATTGATAATTTTTTGTGGGGCAATCTTTGGGGCTGGTTTGGGCTTCTTATGGTTTAACACTTATCCCGCACAAGTTTTTATGGGTGATGTAGGTGCTTTGTCTTTAGGTGCGGCATTGGGGATTATTGCAGTAATCGTTCGACAAGAATTAGTGTTATTCATTATGGGTGGTGTATTTGTAATGGAGGCTGTCTCGGTAATTTTGCAAGTAGGCTCTTATAAGTTGAGAGGTAAACGCATCTTTCGTATGGCGCCGATACATCATCATTTTGAATTAAAGGGATGGGCAGAGCCAAAGGTGATTGTCCGTTTTTGGATTATTACGATTATTTTGGTATTGGTTGGTTTGGCGACCTTGAAAGTTCGCTAGAGGTTATTGATAAAAACATCATGTAAAAGTGGGGGGGTGTGCTTTAAAACCTTCCTTTTATTGTATTTTAAATTGGATTTTGAATTAAAAAATGAACACGCAACAATCAATAAATTCGGTAATTGTCGGTCTTGGTAAGACTGGGTTATCGGTTGCGCGTTATTTGGCAAGTAAGAATGATAGTTTTGCAGTAGTTGATAGTCGTGATAATCCACCCAATGCCGATGATCTTAAAAATGATTATTCCAGCGTGCCTTATCACTTTGGTGATTTTAAATCAGATTGGTTTGCTACAGCAGATCAGTTGGTAGTGAACCCTGGTATAGCTATTGCTACACCTGAGATTCAACAAGCCAAGCAATCAGGTGCTGAGATTATCGGCGATATCGAATTGTTTGCGCGTGAGATTGGGCAGACAAAACCTATCGTCGCTATCACTGGCTCAAACGGTAAAACCACGGTTACATTGTTGTTAGATTTAATGGCGAAAAAGTCAGGTGTAAAAGTTGGCACTGGCGGAAATGTTGGTACACCCGCGTTGGACTTGTTGCTAGAAGAAGATACTGAGTTATTTGTTTTAGAGCTCTCAAGCTACCAGCTAGAGACATCACCATCGCTACAAACCATTTCTGCGGTTGTGTTGAATGTGTCCGAAGATCATCTTGATCGTTATGACAATGATCTTGAAAAATACGCACAATCAAAATCAGCTATTTACAATAATTGTAAAACAGTTATTGCTAACCGCGATGATGCCTATTCAATACGCTTTGCTAATGAAGCAAGTGATTATCAAGCATTAGTCACTTTTGGTTTAGATAAACCAGAAGCAGGGCAATACGGCATTGCCTTACAAGCAGGTAAAGAATGGTTGGCAAAAGGTGATGATTTACTCATGACAGTTGATGAAATCAAATTGCCGGGTAGTCATAACGTATCAAATGCGCTGGCAACATTAGCACTAGGTGATGCGGCAGGTTTAAAAGTGACTGCGATGCTAGAAGTATTAAAAGAATTTGCAGGCACAGAGCATCGTACGCAATGGCTTGCAAAGTTTAATGGAGTGAATTGGTATAACGATTCAAAAGGAACAAACGTAGGGGCTACGCTTGCCGCGCTCTCTGGTCTACCTGGAAAAGCTGTTTTAATAGCGGGTGGGCAAGGTAAGGGCGCGGATTTTTTGCCTCTTCAAAATGTTATCAAAAAGAAAGCAATAGCGGTTGTTCTAATGGGTGAAGATGCTCAACAAATTGCAGATATTGTTCCTGATGCTGTTACCACGATTTTTGTGGATAGCATGAGTGAAGCAGTAAAATTTGCACATAAATTATCGACAGAGGCAAAAGGTTCTGAGGAAGTAAACGTACTGTTATCTCCAGCTTGTGCGAGCTTCGATATGTTTAAAAATTATAGGGTGCGTGGTGAGGTTTTTATGGCTGCGGTATCAGAGTTAGAACAAGGAGTCACAAATGATTAAGAAGATTTGTGCGGATTTCAAGCCATCTTGGCAGCTCTATGTTGATAGAGGTTTATTGATTAGCGTTGTCATGCTACTGGGCTTGGGTCTTGTCATTATGATGTCTGCTTCGATTGCTGTTGCAGAAAGAAAGTACGGCAATATGTATCATTTTTTTAACAGGCAGTTAGTTTTTCTTTTTATTGGCTTGGTTGCAGGCTACATAACCTACAAAATCAAAACCTCATTTTGGCAAAGCTTTGGTGCAAAGTTATTGCCAGTAGTTTTGTTATTGCTAGTAGTTGTGCTTTTGCCTGTGATTGGTAAAGAGGTAAACGGCAGCCATCGTTGGATAAACCTTGGTCCTGTGTCGTTACAAGTGTCGGAGCTAGCCAAGCTGATTATGATTATGTATTTGTCTGGTTATATGGTTCGTCATGGGAAGGACTTGTCTCAATCAGCGTCATATCAACCATTGTTAGTTCCATTGGTTGTGTTGGGGATTACAGATGGTTTGCTAATGCTTGAGCCTGATTTTGGTTCAGTGGTTGTATTAACAGCAACAGGAATCGCGCTGCTGTTCCTTGGTGGCGTTAAGTTTTCTCGCTTGTTGGTATTATTTGTTGGTGCAATTGCAGTGATGATTCCGCTGGTAATGATGGGCTACCGTGGCGAACGTGTTATGGCATTTCTTGATCCTTGGGCTTATGCATCGGGTAAGGCATATCAGACTGTTCATGCGCTAATGGCTGTAGGTGATGGTGGTTGGTTTGGTGCTGGTTTAGGTGCAAGTATCCAAAAGCTTTTCTATCTGCCAGAAGCACATAATGATTTTATTTTTGCTGTGTTAGCAGAAGAGTTTGGATTTATTGGCATCGTATTTACGCTGTTTTTATACGGATGGTTAGTACAACGTGCTTTTGTTATTGGCTTTAGAGCGGATAGAGAAAAGCTACATTACGCAGCATACCTTGCTTACGGTATTGGTTTCTGGATTGGCTTTCAAGTGTTATTCCATATCGGTGTGAATTTAGCATTGCTACCACCGAAGGGTTTGACCTTGCCATTGATTAGTTATGGAGGCAGTAGCTTATTGATAACCATGATTGCAATAGCCTTACTTATGCGTGTGCATAGAGATACGCAAATAGCTAGATTTGGAGTGAGTGAGAAAGAAGCGCAAAAACTTAAAAGTAGAATGACTCGTAGAACTAATAATTCAAGAGGAGCAAGTTATGCACGCTGATGTTGTAAGTAGTCCGCAAAAAGAACTTGGTCCTATTTTGATAACAGCAGGTGGAACAGGCGGGCATGTTTATCCTGGGCTAGCGGTTGCTAGAGCATTACAAGCACAGGATATTCCTGTGATTTGGATGGGTACGCCAAATGGCCTAGAAGCGCGAGTTATTCCAGAAGCAGATATTGACATGGTTTACCTTTCGGTAAGCGGTTTGCGTGGTAAAGGGTTATTAAAGTTACTTGCCGCACCTGTTCAATTAACTAGAGCATTATTCCAGTCATTCAATATCATGCGAAAAGTTCGCCCATCTGCAGTATTGGGTATGGGTGGTTTTGTGGCAGGGCCGGGTGGCTTAGTAGCATCATTAATGGGCAAGCCTGTAATCATTCATGAGCAAAATGCAATTCCAGGCTTAACCAATAAATTATTGAGTGGTTTTAGTAAGAAGGTTTTAGAGGGGTTTCCTGGGACATTTGCAGATCGTAAAAATACGGTAGGTATTGGTAACCCAGTACGCAAAGATATTGCAAGCTTAGAAAATCCTCGTCAGCGTTTAGGTGATCGCTGGGGACATGTTCATGTACTTGTTTTTGGCGGTAGTTTAGGTGCACAAGCATTGAATGAAGTTGTGCCAATGGCGCTAGGTGAATTAGCGTTGGATAAACGTCCTGTCGTTCGCCACCAAGCAGGTAAAAATAAAGATGATACTACAAAAAATCTCTATGAGAAAATGGAAGTAGAGGCAGAAATTACTCCCTTTATAGAAGATATGGCGGAAGCTTATGAATGGGCAGATTTAGTCATTTGTCGTTCGGGTGCGCTAACGGTAGCAGAACTGGCAGCAGCAGGAGTAGCATCAATCATGGTGCCTTACCCTTGGGCGGTAGATGATCATCAAACAGCGAATGCGAAATATTTAACCGAGCATGATGCTGGAATATTGATGCCTCAAAATGAGCTTACAAAAGAGTCATTATCTGAGTTGCTACGTGATCTTTGTAGCAACCGTGACAAATTAATTGAAATGAGTATTAAGGCGAGAGAATTGGCAAAACCACAAGCAACCGATGAAGTTGCTGCAATTTGTGCGGAACTTGCAGGCTATGACTTTGATAAAGATAAGTTTAATAGTGAAAAACCTGATGATGGAAGTAAAGCTACAGGCATCAAATATGTAGAAACTATTGATGCAAATAAATTAGATTCCGATGAGATAGATCAAGGAGCAAACTATGAAGCAGCCTAATGATTTAGCGCGTCGTCGCATCAAACAAATCCATTTTGTAGGTATCGGTGGTGCAGGTATGGGTGGAATTGCCGAAGTGCTGGCCAATATTGGTTATGAAATAACAGGTTCTGATATTGCAACTAATTCAATGACTGAGCGTTTAGCATCGCTTGGCGCAAAAGTATTTAAAGGTCATGCCGCTAGTAATATTGAAGGCGCAAATGTGGTTGTTACATCAACAGCAGTGAATAACGACAACCCTGAAGTGATTGCCGCACGTGAGCAGAATATTCCTGTTGTGCCACGCGCTGAAATGCTGGCAGAAATTATGCGTTTTAGTAACGGTATTGCTATTGCGGGTACGCACGGTAAAACAACTACGACAAGCTTGGTGACAAGTTTATTAGCAGAAGGTGGGCTTGATCCTACTTTTGTTATAGGCGGAAAATTGAATAGTACGGCAAGTAATTCACGTTTAGGCACAGGTGATTATTTGGTAGCTGAAGCGGATGAAAGTGATGCGTCATTTTTATTGTTACAGCCGATGATTTCGGTTGTAACTAATATAGATGCTGATCATCTATCAACTTACGACAATGATTTTGAAAAACTTAAAGCGACTTTTGTAGAGTTTTTACATCATTTACCTTTTTACGGTTTGGCTGTACTTTGTGTTGATGATGATCATGTTTGCGATATTTTGCCAGAAGTCACACGAAGTATTACAACATACGGTATTCATTTTGATGCGGATGTTCGTGCACGCAATGTACGTTATGCAGGTACGCAAAGTTTCTTTACAGTAGAACGTACAGATAAAGCACCGCTGGATATTACCTTGAATATGCCAGGTGAACACAATATCCAAAATGCACTAGCCGCAATTGCCATTGCGACTGAACTAGGTGTTTCGGATGAAGACATTGTTAATGGTTTGGATAAATTCCAAGGTGTTGGTCGTCGTTTCCAATTCTACGGAGACATCAAAACACAAAACGGCACGATCACATTGGTAGATGATTATGGTCATCACCCAACTGAGATGGAAGCTACCATGAAAGCGGTGCGTAGTGCATGGCCAGATCGTCGTATGGTGGTACTTTTCCAGCCGCATAGATACACGCGTACGCGTGATTTATTTGAAGATTTTGCACAGGTGTTATCAGAACCAGACGTATTGGCATTGATGGATGTTTATGCGGCAAGTGAAGAACCTATTGCAGGTGCAGATGGACGTTCACTTGCAAGAGCGATTCGTAACCGTGGCAATGTTGACCCAGTCTTTATTGCAGACCAAGCAGACATAGTTGAAGTATTACAAAACCAGCTTCAAGACGGCGATGTTTTGTTGACCTTAGGCGCGGGCAGCGTTGGCGCAATTGCGGCTGCTTTACCTGCACAATTATCACAGGGGTCGCTGTTGTAATGACGAGCAATGCACAACAATTTGGGAAAGTTGCCGTGCTAATGGGAGGCTGGGCAGCTGAGCGCGAAGTGTCGCTTAATAGCGGAAAAGCAGTCCTAGAAGGATTGCTAGAAAAAGGCATTGATGCACACGGTGTAGATGTTGATAGAAATGTATTGGACGTTTTAAAGACAGAAAATTTTGATCTAGTATTTAATATTTTACACGGTCGTGGTGGTGAAGATGGAGAGCTTCAAGGCGCACTTGAAATTTTACAAATTCCTTACACAGGTTGTGGCGTGATGGCATCGGCAATCAGCATGGATAAGATGATGACCAAGCGTTTGTGGATAGGTTCAGGTTTGCCAACCCCAGCGTATGAAATATTACATGCTGATACAGATTTTGAAGAAGTCGTTGAGAAATTAGGTCTACCTGTGATGGTAAAACCAGCACAAGAAGGCTCAAGCATCGGCATGAGCAAAGTAACAGAAGCCAGCCAACTTCGCCCAGCTTATGAAGAAGCTGCAAAATATGATGATGTAGTTTTTGCGGAACAATGGGTAGCAGGCAAAGAATTTACGGTAGCAATTTTAGGCGACGAAGTATTGCCTTCAATACGTTTGGAAGCAGATAAAGACGCTGACTTTTATGATTATGATGCGAAGTATATTTCGCATAAAACGCAATATTACTGCCCAAGCGGTTTGAGTGATACTGATGAAGCAACATTAAGTACTTTGTCAAAAACTGCTTTTAAGGTGTTGGGTGGACGAGGCTGGGGACGCGTTGATGTAATGCAAGATAGTGCAGGCACTTTTTGGTTAATCGAAGTGAATACTGTGCCAGGAATGACGGATACATCTTTAGTGCCAATGGCAGCAAAGCAGCAGGGCATGAGTTTTGCTGACTTAACGGTTGAAATTTTAAAGACAGCTTAGGCTGGCTAGGATAGGAATGATGAGAGCCAAAAAGACAAAGCGCCCACAAGCAACACGACGTAATCCGCCGCGCGTATCGATACGCGAGCGCTTCTCATTGCCATGGAAGTCGATTGGACTAACGATTTTAATCATAGCGCCAGTTGCAGTAGCCGTGGGAACGTATCAATGGATACAAGATCCACAAAACCTCACCATTACCTCAGTTGAGGTAAAAGGTGATTTAAAGATATTAGATAAAGAACAACTACAACCAGTGATTGAGCCATTCACCAAAACAAATTTGTATTTGTTGGATGAAAAAGCATTAGAAGCCGCTATTGAGAATAATCCTTGGGTTCATTCAGCATCGATGACAAAAATATGGCCTGATAAATTGGTGGTAAAAATATTCGAACAACACCCAGTCGCATTTTGGGGTAAAAATGAAATGCTCGCGGAAAATGGCGAAATTATTAAAGCCAGCTTAGAGAAAGAAAAAAGTAAATTTCCACTACTTTATAGCCCAAATGATAAGGGCAGAAATATGGCAACAGGTTTTTTAAAGATCAGAAAATGGATGAAAGACTTTCCACTAAAAATGGTTGAGTTTAAAGAAGATTCACGGGGTTCATGGCAGATAAAGTTAGAAAATGGCATGACTTTGAAAATAGGGCGAGAGCATCAGGAAAAGCGTTTAAAACGATTTATGGTGGGTTATACCGAGAGTTTGAAATCGGTTATCAATAATGTAAAAACTATTGACCTGCGTTACACCAATGGTTTTGCAGTCAAATGGAAAAAGGGGCTATCTGCAGGTAGTCGCAACAAAGGGTAAGGGGTATTAGTCATGGGTAAGCCGTTAAAAGAAGGTTCAATGTCTCTCAGTAGCGAAGGTAATATGGTCGTTGCATTAGATATAGGAACATCAAAAATAGTCGCCTTAATTGGTGAAATTAATAGCGAAGGTGGGGTTGAAATTGTAGGCATTGGCAAGCATCCATCACGTGGAATGAAAAAGGGCGTGGTGGTGAACATTGATTCAACTATCGAAGCGATTCAACGAGCCGTCGAAGAAGCAGAATTGATGGCAGGCGTTAATATCAATTCAGCCTACGCAGGTATCGCAGGTAGTCATATTCAAAGTCTAAATTCTCACGGTATCGTGGCAATTAAAGATAAAGAAGTCACTGAAGCTGATCTTGAGCGAGTAATGGATGCAGCAAGAGCGGTAGCGATTCCAGCGGATCAACGAATTTTGCACGTGTTACCGCAAGATTATGTGATCGACCAGCAAGATGGAATTCGCGAGCCAGTGGGTATGTCAGGAGTCCGTTTAGAAGCACGGGTACATTTAATTACAGGTGCACAGAGTGCCGCGCAAAACATTGTAAAATGTGTAGATCGCTGTGGACTAGATGTAGATGACGTGATTCTTGAGCAAGTGGCATCAAGCTATGCAGTACTAGAAGATGATGAAAAAGAACTCGGTGTTTGTATGATTGACATCGGCGGTGGCACCAGTGATGTTGCTATCTTCTTGAATGGCGCAATTCAGCATACAGCAAATATCCCTGTTGCAGGCGATCAAGTAACCAACGACATTGCAGTCGCTGTACGAACTACGATGCAGTTTGCAGAAAAGTTAAAAATTGAACACGGCAGTGCATTACGCCAGTTAGTGACAGAAGACGAAATCATTGAAGTCCCTGGTATAGGCGAGCGTGCATCACGTGGTTTATCAACACAAACTTTAGCATCGGTAATTGAACCACGATATGAAGAATTATTTACAATCATTCACGAAGAGATTCGTCGTAGCGGTTTTGAAGATCGTATCGCCGCAGGTATCGTGTTAACAGGTGGATCGTCAAAAATTAAAGGCGCAGTTGAATTAGCAGAAGAAATTTTTCACATGCCAGTGCGCATAGGTTCACCGACGAATGTTGGCGGATTAAAAGGCGAAGTTAATGACCCCATGCATTCAACAGGTGTTGGCTTGCTACTTTATGCAGCAGCACAAAATGAGTTTGCAGGTGGTGGTGGATATTCTAGCGTCACAGCAGAAAATATCTGGGACAAGATGAAAAGTTGGTTTGGAAGTAATTTGTAAAAGTTTGGAAAAAATTAGAAGTAAAGTTTTTGTAAAAAGTAACAAGTGTTTTTGAAGGAAACATTTGAAGTTAATAGTTAAAAAAGTAAATGACCAGTTGGTCAGATTTTAATCACATCAGAAGTTTATAAAAGGAGTTTAGGGCTATGTTTGAATTAATGGATACAGAAGCATCAAATGCGAGCATCAAAGTAATCGGCGTTGGCGGCGGCGGTGGAAATGCTGTACAGCACATGCTAGAAAATAATGTTGAAGGCGTAGAATTTATCTGTGCAAACACAGATTCACAGGCGCTTGATGGATCAGGTGTTAAAAACTTGTTACAACTAGGTAATGCATTAACCAAAGGTTTAGGTGCAGGGGCAAATCCAGAAGTAGGGCGCGAGGCAGCACTAGAAGATCGTGAGCGCATTAAAGAGCTAATTGGCGGAACAGATATGCTCTTCATCACCGCAGGCATGGGTGGTGGAACAGGTACAGGTGCCGCACCAGTGGTTGCTGAAATGGCAAAAGAAATGGGGATTTTAACCGTGGCAGTAGTAACAAAGCCTTTCCCATTCGAAGGTCCAAAGCGTATGAAGTCAGCCGATGAAGGTATTGCAGAGCTAAGCAAATATGTGGATTCTATTATTACAATTCCAAATGCAAAACTTCTAACAGCACTAGGTAAAAAGACAAGTTTGCTAGATGCATTTAAAGCAGCTAATGACGTTTTACTAGGTGCGGTGCAAGGCATTGCAGAGTTGATTACTCGCCCAGGTTTGATCAATGTGGATTTCGCAGACGTGAAAACAGTGATGAGCGAAATGGGTATGTCAATGATGGGAACAGGCATTGCAAGTGGCGACGAGCGTGCAACTAAAGCAGCCAATGCGGCGATCTCAAGCCCACTACTTGACGATATAAACCTAAAAGGCGCAAAAGGTATTCTTGTGAATATCACAGCAGGTTTGGATATGGGAATCCACGAGTTTGAAGAAGTAGGCGCGGCAGTACGTGAATTTGCACATGATGATGCAACCGTCGTAGTAGGAACTGTAATTGACCCAGAAATGAGCGATGAAATCCGTGTAACGCTGGTAGCAACAGGTCTTGATCCACAAGGTTCAGAGCTAAAAGCCGTACCAACACCAGATCAGGCAAACAACACACTACGCCCAGTAGAGCTAGAACAGCCTCGCATGGTAGCAGGTGGTGGTTATGTAGCGCCAACGTATGATGCGGCACCACAAGCTACGGGTACTTCGGATAGTAGTAGTTACCTAGATATACCGGCATTTCTTCGCAACCAAGCTGATTAACTGAACAGCTTACCCCTATTTTACGCCAGCCCTGCGTTGGAGAATGATCACTTGCAGTAGCAAGCTCACATTCTCCGCCTTGTTCTGGCGCAAACTAGGGGCAATCTGATCAGTTAATGGTTAGATTGGATTTAATAAGCACACAAAAAAGAGCGATTTAATCGCTCTTTTTTGTGTGTGGGGTTGTTGGATTAAACATCATGTAAAAGTGGGGGGGGGGTGTGCTTTATGTAATATACAAAGCACACCCCCCCACTTTTACATGATGTTTTACGAATAGCTCTTTTTTCTGTGTCCTTTAGCGTCTTCCGTGGCAAAAACTCTTTTAGCTTCTACGCCAAATAGTCTCAGCGCCGTTATCTTCAAGCGTAATGCCTTGTGCTTGTAGTTCATCACGGATTTTATCTGCACCAGCCCAGTCTTTATTGGCTTTGGCTTCTATGCGCTGTTGGATTAATGCTTCGATGGCTTCGTCGTTGAGTCCGTCCGCATTATTACTGCCACCTTTAAACCATGCTTCGATAGCATCTTCGTTGCTTTCGCCGCCTTCCATAAGTCCTAGCTGATTGGCGAGTTGTTGTAATAATGCGCCTAGGTTTTCTGCTTCTTCATTGCTCGCACGGTTTACGTCGCGGGCTAAATCAAACAGTACAGCGAGGGCTTCTGGCGTATTAAAATCATCATCCATCGCTTCGATGAAGCGTTTTTGATAATCTGTATCTTGTGCTGTTGTACCAAGCTTTAAGCCACGCAATGCGGTATAAAGTCTATCCAGCGATGCACCTGCCGCGTCTAGCTGATCGGTGCTGTAATTCAGTGGGCTACGGTATTGACTGGTGAGCATAAAGTAACGAATTTCTTCGGCTTTGTATTTTTCTAATACTTCTTTGATGGTGAAAAAATTACCCAAAGATTTAGACATTTTCTCTTCATCAATACGGATAAATCCGTTGTGCATCCAGTAATTAGCAAAATGTTCGCCAGTGCAAGCTTCTGATTGCGCGATTTCATTTTCATGGTGTGGGAATTGCAAATCATGCCCACCACCGTGAATGTCAAAATGGTTGCCGAGAATTTTGGTCGACATGGCAGAACATTCAATATGCCAGCCAGGGCGACCGTCTCCCCAAGGTGATTCCCATGAGGGTTCGTCGGGTTTTGCCATTTTCCATAATACAAAATCTAGAGGGTCCTTTTTGTCGGTATTGACAGCAATGCGGTCGCCTGCGCGTAAGTCTTCAATTTTTTTGCCAGAAAGCTTTCCATAGCCTTCAAATTTAGCAACAGAATAATACACATCTCCGCTTGATCCTTGGTAGGCAAAACCTTTCTCAATAAGCGTTTCAATCATTTCAAATATTTCTGGAATATTGTCCGTTGCTTTAGGCTCAGCAGTCGGCGGCTGAATACCCAGCGCACGTTCATCGTCATGCATTGCATCGATAAAACGCTCGGTGAGTGTTTTAAAATCTTCACCGTTTTCATTGGCGCGCTGTATAATTTTGTCGTCAATATCAGTGATGTTACGAATATACGTCACATCGTATCCGCTGGCTTTTAAGTAACGAAACACCACATCAAATGCCACCATTACACGTGCATGACCTAGGTGACAATGATCGTAAACCGTCATACCACACACATACATGCGGATTTTATTGGCTTCAATTGGGATGAATGTTTCTTTTTTATTAGTAAGACTGTTATAGATTTGTAGCATGATTTTTTGAATTCTTTTTGATGTTTTTATGAATGACAACAATGGTAGCAGAAGCCTATTAATTCCGCTATTATTCGTCCTTTGAAAATATTTAAAGGGGCATATTAGGATGATAAACGTAATAAAACCAAACCAATGGCTAATCACATTTGTGTCATTTTTTATATTTTTAAGCGGCTGTAACGCCCAAGAAACAAAAGCGGCTGAGAAGCCAACAGAACCCACTACATCTGGAGAGGAAAAGAAAATGTCTGCAAATCCTGTAATTAAAATTGAAACCAGCAAGGGCACAATGATGCTTGAGCTGAATGCTGAAAAAGCCCCAAACACGGTTGCAAACTTTGTAGCCTATGTTGAAGATGGCTTTTATGATGGTCTAATATTTCACCGTGTAATGCCTGGCTTTATGGTACAAGGTGGTGGAATGAATCCTGATATGAGCGAGAAAGCTGATAAAAAGCCATCTATCAAAAACGAAGCAAATAATGGTCTGAAAAATGACCGTGGTACAGTCGCAATGGCGCGTACAGGCGACCCGCACTCAGCGTCATCACAGTTCTTTTTAAACTTAAAAGATAATGACTTCTTAAACCACACCAGCGAGTCACAAGCAGGTTGGGGTTATGCTGTATTTGGTAAGCTTACTGATGGCTTAGATGTTATTGATGAAATTGCCAAAGTGAAGACAGGCAATCACGGTGGTCATGGCGATGTGCCGCTAGAAGCAGTAACAATTACTAAAATGTCAGTTGTTAAATAGTTGTACTAACTCGTCATACTGGCATGAGCCAGTATGACGAGTACCATTAAATCATTTCCCTAATGTGAGGGTTTAGAAGAGGGATGAAAGACAGTAAAAAAAATAACACTTACTTCATATCTGATCTACACCTAGATGAATCACACCCTCTCCTCTTCAAACTCTTCTACGAGTTTATCGATAACATAAAAGACAAAGCTGAAACGCTTTATATCCTCGGTGATTTATTCGAATTCTGGATAGGCGATGACATCATCGATCTACCTATTGGCAAGCCTTATCTACCTGTAATAGAAAAGCTAAAAGCACTCTCAGATTCAGGCACTAAAATCTATTTTATCCAAGGCAATCGAGATTTCTTGATTAGCAAAGTATTTATGCAACGCATAGGCGGCGAGCTACTACCCGATGAAAAGGTGATAGACCTGTACGGCACATCAACGCTAATCATGCATGGCGACACACTCTGCACAGATGATAAAGCCTATCAACGTATGCGTAAGATATTTAGGATAAAGCTGGTACAAAAACTGTACCTCTCAATGAACCCAGAAAAACGCAACCAAAAAGCCAATCAAATACGCCAGCGAAGCGGTCAGAAAACCAAACAAAAAACCTCAATGATTTTAGATGTAAATCAGCAACAAGTTGAAACATCATGTAAAAGTGGGGGGGTGTGCTTTTTAATACACGGTCATACACATAGACCCGCCGAGCATGAATTTAAGCTTGATAACAAGACAGCTAAGCGAATAGTGCTGGGTGATTGGCGTGATAAGGCTTGTTATCTTAGAGTGAATGGCTCGGAGTTTGAGCTTGTTTATTAATAAGCAGAATAGTTAGTCATGTAAAAGTAGGGGGGTGTGTTTGGTATTTAAGATATTGTCATTCCCGAATAGCCTGTTCCCAAATGTTGTTATTGGGAATCTAATCGGGAATCTATTAAAAAAGCTCTCTCAGTTATGCTTAAGTTATTTCTTAGCCACCAGCCAAGGGTCGCTATCAATAATCCCCACAGGCTTAGTAGTAATCCTATCGAAAACCCAAATCATATCTTTTTTATTATTTCCCACTAATGGGAAATAAGCATAGTCACTTGCCTTTCCACCATATAGCTTATAAAAAGCGGTAAATTTTTCTTTAGTTTTATTATTTTGAAAAAGTAAATCTAAAGGAATACTTTTAGCAAAAACGGCATCAACATGCTGAGCCAAAGGCTCAAACAACTCAGGGCGCTCATTAATATCAGGCTCTCCTTTCAATAAAACATTAAACATAAGCGCATTGCGTTCTTTTGTATTACTCGGTGACTTAGCCACCACAAATTGGGGAGAAGAGAAGAAAGAAGATTTAAACTGAGTAAGCCATGGCTGCTGAGGATAAAGCTGGCTCACATTTGCCAAAGTAAACCGATCAACCGTAAAAACAACATAAGCAGGGTGTTTCAAAAAGAGAGAATAGGCACCAAAAGCAAAGGCAAACAACTGTATGGCAAGCAAAACATTAATATCAAATCGTAGGAATTTTTTGCCTTCTTTATAAACAATTAAAACCAACAAAGGCCCTAATACAAGGTCAACAAAAATCAGCATCAAAGCGGTTTCACTAAAACCACCCAGCTTAGAAAAAGAATGAGGAAACCAAATAAAATAAGCAAATACCAAAAAAGCTAAAATAATAGCTTGGCTGATATAAAGATTGCGTAGTGCGAGTTGGATTCTCATTTGTGCAAGTTTATGACTTGTCAGTGGGGCTTTTTAGTAAGCACGGACAAAAGGTAGTATTAGCTTGATGCCTCATTTAACGTGCGATAAAAAGTCTCTACAACATAGTATGATTCTTGAATGATCGCTAAAATTAGCCCCACAAAGCACCCAAAGAAAAACTAATAGCATCAAAAGGTTCGATGGACACATCTTTATCATTATCCAAAGTGGTGAGCAACACCCATTGACCCTTTATAAAGCTTAACATAGATGTTATAATTCCTTACAGCAAGTAAGATTTACAACGAAAGGTAATATTATGCAAGCGACGTTAACCAGCAAAGGTCAAATGACATTTCCAAAAGCAATTAGAGATCAATTAGGTTTGGAGGCAGGGGATAAACTTGAATTTACCATTATTGAAAATGGGCAATTACTTATTATCCCAAAAAAATCTTCAGTAAAAGCCTTAAAAGGAATGCTCCCTAAGCCTAAAAAAGCAATTTCTCTTGAAGAAATGGATAATGCTATTGCACAAGGGGCAGCAGAATGATCGGACTTGATACGAATGTTTTAGTTCGTTATATCACTCAAGATGACCAGCAACAATCCAAAAAAGCCAATAAGTTTATAGAAACACAGTTAACAAAGGATGAACCAGGAATAATCAGCAAGATTGTACTCTGTGAGCTAGCTTGGGTTTTATCAAAATCCTATGCATATCCAAAGCAAAAAATAGCTGAGGTTATTCAGCAAATATTAGTTACACAAGAGTTTCTTATTGAAGATTCAGAAAATGCATTTAAAGCATTGCAATCTTATCAAAACAAATCGGCAGGTTTTGCAGATTGTTTTTTAGCACAAACACATCAAAGAATGGGGGCTGAATATACTGTTAGCTTTGATAAAAAAGCACTGAAAAGCAAGTTGTTTCGCCAAGTTTAGCGCTTACTTGATGCATGTAAAACTAGGGATGAATAAATACTCAGCTTCTTAGTTACATTTTCGTCACTCTAGTATGTTATTGGCTGAGTACCTAATGTGCTAATATCCGTACTATCAAGTGAAAAATAAAAGTAGGTGAAAAATGTCAGTAATTGTAAGTGATCCAGATGTATTAGGTGGAGCATTGGTTTTTAAAAGTACGCGTGTGCCAGTACGAAACTTGTTTGATTACTTGGTGGCAGGAAGTAGCATCAAAGAGTTTCTTGAAGATTTCCCAACCGTATCTTTCGAACAGGTCAGACATGTTTTACAAAGCGCCGAAACGGCGATAGAAAACATAGCGGCTTAAAAATAATGAAAGTTATCATTGATGAATGCCTTCCAAAAAGTTTAAATAAACTCATTCATAATAAAGAAGTATGGACAGTTCCACAGATAGGTCTTGCAGGTTATAACGATAATGATCTTTTAAATGAACTAGATGTACGAAATATTGATGTATTTATTACCATCGATGGCAATATTGAATATCAACAATCATTTATAGATAGAAAATTTGGTACCGTTATAATACGTTCGGTGACAAATCGCTTGAGTGATTTATTGCAGCTAGAAAATGAACTCAATGATGCAATAAACGATATTAGCTCTGGCAATATTCTACACATACCATAATAGTTTGGGCTAAGGCACGAAGCCCAACGTCTAACGTGATATATATCGTATTTATTGAGCTTCCTGCGTTAGCACCAATCTACTACAGTACTACTTCTTAGATAACTCCCAAGGGTCAATATCAAGCGTAGCGATTGGTTTAGCCGTAACCTTATCAAGCACAATAATGGCATCCTTCTTGGCGCTATTTAAAGGCAAATAGGCAAAGTCATCAAGATTGTCTTGGTGTTTTTTGTAAAAGCTTTTTGTTTTACTCCTTGAGTCTTCATTGGCAAAGATCAGTTTAGGATCAAGGCTACGCGCTAAAACTTGATCAATATGGTTTTCATAAGGCTCATAGTATTCTGTGTGTACATCTAAGTCACCACCGCCCATAGCGGCACCAAGCGTTATGTCGTTTCTCTTTTCAATATCATCAGGCATCTTTGCAAAAGCAAGTTTAGCCGTTGTAAGCTTTGATATTTTATATTCATCATGCAATGCTTTTTCAGGTTCTGCATCTTTAGCACTAACAAGGGTAAATCGATCGATATTAAAAGTGACATAAACAGGGTGTACCTCATAAAGTGCATATGCTCCATAAGTAAGGGCAGAGAGCTGTATCGCGGCGATTACTGATAAATCAAATACAAGTGTTTTCTTCTTAGGTTGGAATACCACAAAAGTAAGCAATGGACCTAAAATAAGGTCAACAGAAATAATAATCATAGCAATTTCTTTAAAATCAGAAACGCCGATAAATAACTGCGGGAAGAAAAAGAATAATAAGCTACCAATTACTAAACCAACTAATAGGATACTGAGTCCGAGATGAATTACTGATGCCTTCAATTTATGCTTAAACATGTTATTAATTTCACTTATTTGTTATTACTGTAAGAGTATTTTATCAATCAGACATTAATACCTGCTGAATAAACGAATAAGGGATAGATGTTTAGGCCTTTTTGAGAGTAGCACTAAATGCACAACCCATACCTTTAATCCAACGTCGAGAGGTTTGTTCTGCTAATTTCCTGAGTTTATCAATATTACCTACCACCGTAGGAAACTGTCGTTCAAAATAGAGAATATGATTGATCCAGTCTTTATCATCAATACCCAGACGAACTAAAATAGGCGGTGTATTAGTCGGGATTGAACCACGCTTATTATCAAGAATAGCGCGTCCAGACCAATCAACCAATGCCAAATAATCATTATGTTCAAACGGTATGGCTTTTGTTTTTTCAAGTTTACACCCTGCCATATCTACAAAGCCTAAGAGATTACAATGCTGCTTTGTCATCCTAGTTTTGATACGTTCTTGAATAGAGGTAAAATCCGATTGTTCTGGTGTTTTAGCCATATCTGCACGAATAGGGTTTAAATCCACATACGCCATACACGCAATAACCGCTTGTTCATCCAGTAAAGCCTGGCTTTTAAAACGGCCCTCCCAAAAATGACCTGTTACACCATCTTCTTTGTTTGACTCGCGGGCGATAGATTCATTTAGAAGTCGCATAAACCAGCTAATATCCATTAATCGACCACGCCACTTCTCTATTATTTCATCAACGACTTTAAGCTCGGCAGATGTTGTACATTTGCCTTTTAAGAAGCGCGAAATAATAACAGGAAGATTAAAAAAGCTATTCCAACGATGAACCACTTCGTTAGTAGACCATGCGATCGCCTCATCCTGATCAACTCGTAGTACAACATGATAATGGTTGCTCATTACCGCATAAGCAGCCACATCAATTGCAAAGACTTGTGATAAGGATTTTATTTTGTCCGAAATCCAGCCTCGGCGATGCTCATAACTTTTGCCAGTCAATTTATCTTCACCACAAAGAAAGGCACGCCGTACACAGCGATTAACACAATGATAATAAGGCGTTACAGAGAGGTCGATTAGTTGTTTGCGTGGGATAGTCATGGGCTGATATTGCCCTGATGAGGAAGTTTTGTGTAGTTAGAGGTGGATAAGCGGTTGAGAATGTGTGATTAAATTATGGCTGTCCTAGCTTTTGCTAGCTTTTGGTAATTTGTTTATTCCATTTATTTTTATTTGGTTGTTCAAGTATTTTATCAAATAGATATTAATATTTGCTGAATGCAAAAAGCCCCTCACTACGGAGGGGCTTTCAAAATCAAAATTATGATTTTATTTGCTACATATTAACGACATGAAGCAGGCAAGTACTTAGATATAATTGTAGTTGGTGCAGCTATTGCATTAAGTTCACCAGAAGCAGCTAGAGCAGCAGCAGGCTTACAGTTCCATGAAATAGTTCCTGATACGCCATCAGCTAGAGCAGCATTGTTAATTGAAGGTGCATATGCAAGATCATTAGTAGCTCCAGTTAATGCACTGATTCCACCAGTAGCGCCATTTTGATTCATTGTCACAGTGACTAGGCCAGGAACAGCAGCACCACCACCAGCAATTACTACAGCAGCAATTTTATCATTTGTAATGTCTGCTTGAGTTGCAGGAACAGCAACTTCAACTGCATAAGCAGTGATGCCTGTAACGCCTCTATCAGCAAACATATCTGCTACGCCAACTTTAAAAGCACTTGCAGCGATAACGCCTTCAGATACTTTTGCACGTACTGTGTAATCCTGGTAAGCAGGAAGTGCGATTGATGCTAGGATACCGATAATCGCTACAACGATCATCAATTCGATTAGTGTAAAACCTTTTTGTAGTTGCTTTTTCATTTTTAAATCTCCAAAGATTATTTTTATATTATTTACTTTTTTATTTACTCGACATGAGTAAGTTATTTAGTAAGTTATTTTTACTGTACAGCGTGGCTATTATAATAAACCTGTTCTTAACCAAAACTTAACAGCGTGAACAACATGTTCGCTGGTATTAATGCAGAGGGCGTGCCAACTTTTCGTAAAGACAGTTAAGCTGTTGATTATAATGTATAAATAAGTATTTTGTTTGTTGTTGAAAATTGGAAATTAAATACTAATTGTCAGCTATTTGTGTCACTTTATGACTGTAAAAGCATAAAGTTGACAGCTGGTGACAGGTTTCATGCCGTTTGTCTGTGATTGCTCAAAGTATCGCTTGATGACATTAGGCATACATTTGTGTTGCATTGACATTAATGAAAGAAATTAATTGGAACCCCACTAAAAACCAGCAACTCATTACAGAGCGTGGGGTATCTTTTGAAGATGTTGTCTTTTATTTACAGAAAAATGCTATTTTAGATGATATTGAATACCCTAATAGAGATAAATATCCAAATCAACGTGTGTTTGTAATTTCTATAGATGCTTATGTGTATCTTGTCCCATATGTAGAAGACGAGAAAGAAATTTTTTTGAAAACAATTATCCCCAGTCGAAAGGCAACAAGACAATATAGTGGAGAAAGCAATGACTGATCCAAAATTAAGCACAGAAGAGCTAGATATTCTCAATGATTTTGAAGCGGGTGAGTTTGAATCAGTATTAACGCCAGAGCGAGAAAAACAATTACAAGCGCTTGCAAAAGAGACGTTTAAAAAAGATCGGCGTATTAATATAAGAATCTCTAGCCATGATTTAGAATCCCTACAACGACGCGCACTTGAAGAAGGCATTCCTTATCAAACATTGGTTTCTAGTGTACTTCATAAGTATGTATCAGGTGGGTTGCATGATTTGATGGTAAACAAAAAATACATAGCTAGAAATTAATCATGAATAAAACGGTTATAAAATCAGATGAAAATATTTTTGAGGTATTAGGTGTACCCAATGCCTCTTTTGAAAAAATGCGGCTTGATTTAATGTTGGAAATTCATGAGTGGTTTGAGCTGTCTGGTTTGACACAAGTTAAGGCTGCTAAAGTCTTGGCTTGCACTCAACCACAGCTTAGTTTAATTTTAAAAGGTCGATATGAAGATTTTACTATTGAGCGATTGGTTAAGATGCTTGATAGCCTTGGTAAAACTGTAAAGGTTAATGTGTTAGAAGCTGCTTAGCTGGTTAAAGGAAATGGTGTTCTAGACCTTGTAAAAGCACACCCCCCTAGTTTTACATCATGTAAAACTAGGGGGGTGTGCTTTATAATAACTTTTATGTAGAGTATATGAAGGTTGTTAATATTTAAAAGAGAATGAGAGAGAACTATGCAACAAGCACAGCAACATCCTTTATCCATAAAAGACTATTTGAAAGGTGAACTTGAAAGTGAGATCCGCCATGAATTTTATGATGGAGATGTTTACGCTTGATTGTTGAAGTGTTGTCACCCTCTACTGAGGGGATTGACCGACGTGAGAAATTACATGCATATCAAGGAATACCTTCTTTGCAAGAATATGTGATGGTTTCGCAAGAAGAGCAGAAAGTGGAATTGTATAGGCGTGATGGAAAATACTGGCAATACTTTTTACTAGATAAGAATGATACGTTACATTTGGAATGCCTTGATGTCGACATTAAAATGAGCGAGGTGTACGAGGATGTGTTTAAATAAAAATTAAAGTAATTTGTACTTTATCTAACTAGGAGGAGATAAATGGAAATCACAACAACCATATTACTGTGGGCATTCGGCTTGGCAGTGATACTTGGCATATTCGCCAATAAAACAAACTTTTGTACCATGGGTGCAGTTTCTGATTTAGTCAATATTGGTGACACGGGACGGATGCGCGCTTGGGTGTTTGCTATGGGCTTGGCTATATTGGGTGTGATGGTTATGTCTGTAATGGGCTTGACCGATACATCATTGATTGCAAGTAACGACACAGCAAACCCACCTTATCTAACATCAAATTTCGCATGGCCACGTAACCTGCTGGGTGGTTTAATCTTTGGTGTGGGTATGACTTTAGGTTCGGGCTGTGGCAATAAAACATTAATACGTTTAGGCGGCGGTAATATTAAATCGCTATTTGTGTTATTCGCAATGGGCATTATGGCGTACTTTATGATGTTTACAGATTTTAGTAACGATGCCTTCTTACAATGGATGGAGCCTGCATTTGTTGACCTATCTGCAATGGGGGTTGAAAACCAAGGTTTAGGAAGTGTTATTGCTTATGCGGCAGGTAGTGACCCTGCAACCACAACAACGATGGTTGCAGCTGTGTTAGGTGGTTTATTAGTGCTATGGGCTTTTCTTTCATCAGACTTTAGAAGTAACTTTGATAATATCCTAGGTGGCTTCGTAGTCGCTGCTGTTGTTATAGCCGCATGGTGGGTAACAACAGGTGAGCTAGGGCAAAACTTATTAGAAGAAGCTGAAATGATGGATGAACGCCCTTTCGCTATAGGTGCACAATCATTCACTTTTGCACAACCTTCAGGTCATTTGATTCGTTGGATTGAAACAGGCTTCTCAAAAAGTTTGATCACCTTTGCATTAGTAGCAGGTGCAGGCGTTATTGCAGGTTCATTTCTTTATTCAGTGCTATTTAGGAAGTTTAGAATTGAGTGGTTCGCAAGCTGGAAAGATTTTTTCGTACACATCATAGGTGGATTGTTAATGGGCATCGGTGGCGTACTTGCCATGGGTTGTACCATCGGCCAAGGTGTAACAGGCGCATCTACTTTGGCAATGGGTTCTTTCTTAACCTTTTTTGCCATTGTATTTGGTAGTGCGCTGACCATGAAAATACAATATTACAAAATGGTCTATGAAGAAGAAGCAAGTTTTACAAAGGCATTAGTAGCAAGCTTGGCAGATATGAAACTGCTTCCCAATGGGCTGAGAAAGCTAGATAAGGTTTAATTTTAAAAATCGTAATAAAACCGCTTGAACGGGAGTTTCGGTAGTGTATACTACCGCCTCTCTTGATTGAGAGCAGTTTTATACTACTTTCAATAAGAAGAAAAGGGCCGTTAGCTCAGCCGGTAGAGCAGTTGACTTTTAATCAATTGGTCGAGCGTTCGAATCGCTCACGGCCCACCATATTTTTCAAAGGCTTAGCTTGCGCTAAGCCTTTTTTGTTTTAAGCCTTGTGCCAATTTTGTGCCAAAACTTTTTAGAGTTGGCATGAGTTGTTCGCATATTCGGCTAAATGTGACTCACCTAAATGCGCGTAGCGTCTAACCATTGCTACATTTTCCCATGCGCCAAGCTCTTGTAAAACGTTGATTGGCGTTCCGTTTTGAACATGCCATGAGGCCCAGGTGTGCCGCAAGTCATGCCAACGAAAATTTTTGATACCCACTTTCTTTAAAGCTTTGTACCAAGCCTTCGTCGTCATTTGTCCTACTGGTTTTCCACGAAAAGTAAAAACAAATTCTGGATGATTTCCTTTCAGGGCTGTAAGTATCTCTATTGCGTCATCATTCAAGGGAATAAGAAATGTTTTCTTCCCTTTTTTTGCTTGATCTTCAAAGATCCAGCAAGTTCGACGTTTTAAATCAACTTGTGACCACACTAAATTCTTAATATGACCCTGACGTAAACCTGTTGCTAAAGCAAAACGAACTGCAAAAACCTGATGTTTTGGTAGTGCATCAATGTGTGTAAATCTATCAACCTAGAACATAAAATAGGCAGTTACAGTCTCTAGAGATCTGTAAATAGTCATATTTGAGCCTGAAAGATTCAATATAATGAAATATATATTGAGTAAATACAATTACCCCCCCTTTATCCGTTAACAAATAGAGACCGTCTGGTCTTGCGCCATAAATACTTACTTAATGCTATAAATACCCTGAAAAACAGATAATCATAATTCTCAGGGAATAGTTTATGAGTTTAAATCGAGTTCAATCGACTCTAATACAAGTAATCAATAGAAGTTGTTAATAAGCATGCAAAACTGACCCACTTTAGGGGTTAATTGGCATCGAAAATTGACCCACCTATTTGTAGTTTAATACCAAGTTTTTAGCTTGGGGAATTTAATAGGTGATATTAATGGAAA
>JAKIUW010000005.1 GCA_021647365.1 Cocleimonas sp.
TCTGCATGAATTTACTAAAGAAAGAGCCTTCAAAGTTAAGCATTAAACAGAAACGACTTAATACCGCATGGAATGATAACTTTCGATATAAGGTTCTTTTTGGAGGTGATTTTTAATGCGTTAGCCCTGGGGAGGGGTTGAGCTTCCCCCATTTCCACAGATACTTTAAATAGAGGACAATAGCCCTACTACTTGGGGCGTAAAAGCCCTGTAGATTTTGAATTAGAGAGTGTCTCTTAATTAATCCCTCTGTGAAACTGGGGGAAGCTCAGGTTTATGTATATAAAATAGTCAGAATAAGCAGTTGGTCTGTTATAAAGTGTTTTTTTAGGCTAATTAAACTATTATCACGTAGAAAAATAGGTAGCTATACAGTATTTATAAGTTGTTATATCTTCCAATAAAATAATAAAAAAAACTATGGGCTGTTGTAATGTCTTCGGATAAAACACAATCAAATCATGACTCATTAGACGACTCTGAACTACTTGTTTCAAAGACGAAGAGTGACAGTGTGCGATTAAAAAATCAAGATATAGCTACAGATGACTTTATAACTTCTGATGATGAGTTAGATGCTCTTTTAGAGTCACTTAGTGCTGATAATGAAGCCCAGAATATTAAGATAGAAGAACAAGATATTCAGTATATTGATGAGGTTTCAATATCTTCTAAATCTCAACCAAAAAAAATCCCTTTAAGCAAACCTGCTTCTCTAGAGGTTAAAGGTGTTGAAAGAAAGTCGTTATTTGGAATGCTTCGCTCATCATTTAATTCAAAAGATAATAAAAAAAGAGATGATAAAGAAAAGATTGTTAATGAAAAGTTGACAAAAGTAAGAATTGAACAGGATAAATTAGCTGAAAAAGCACAATTAAAGCAGGATAATATTGAGAAAAGCAGGTTTAAAAAAGTAAAGAAAGAAAAGCTTGATAGTACAAAGATTGAGAAGGAAATACACAAACAAAATCTAGAAAAAGCAATATTGGATCAAGAAAAAATTCAGAAGAAGTTGGATGAGAGGGAAATATATAGACAAGAAAAACTAAAGCAAGAAGAACTCGAGAAGGCAGTGCTTAAAAAAGCGAAGGAAGAAAAAGATATACACGAAAGAGAAAAGCTAGAGAGAGAAAAATTAAAACAAAAGTTAGAGAAAGCTAGACTTGAACAATCGAGACTCGAGAAAGCTGAACAGGAAAGACTGGAGCAAGAACATCTCGAGAAAGAACGTCTAGCCAAAGAAAAAGCTGAACAGGAAAGAGTTGAGCAAGAGCGTATTGAGAAAGAACGTCTGGCCAAAGAGAAAGCTGAACAGGAAAGACTGGAACAAGAGCGACTCAAGAAAGAACGTCTAGTCAAAGAGAAAGCAGATCTGGAAAGACTGGAGCAAGAGCGCCTCGAAAAAGAACGTCTCGTCAAAGAGAAAGCTGAACAGGAAAGACTGGAACAAGAGCGTCTCGAAAAAGAACGTCTAGCCAAAGAGAAAGCTGAACAGGAAAGAGTTGAGCAAGAGCGACTCGAGAAAGAACGTCTGGTCAAAGAAAAAGCTGAACAGGAAAGACTGGAACAAGAGCGTCTCGAAAAAGAACGTCTGGCCAAAGAGAAAGTTGAACAGGAAAGGCTGGAACAAGAGCGACTCAAGAAAGAACGTCTAGCCAAAGAGAAAGCTGAACAGGAAAGAGTTGAGCAAGAGCGACTCGAGAAAGAACGTCTGGTCAAAGAAAAAGCTGAACAGGAAAGAGTTGAGCAAGAGCGACTCGAAAAAGAACGTCTAGTCAAAGAAAAAGCCGAACAGAAAAGAGTTGAGCAAGAGCGACTCGAGAAAGAACGTCTGGTCAAAGAGAAAGCTGAACAGGAAAAACTGGAGCAAGAGCGCCTCGAAAAAGAACGTCTAGCTAAAGAAAAAGCTGAACAGAAAAGAGTTGAGCAAGAGCAGCTCGAAAAAGAACATCTAGCCAAGGAAAAGTCCGAAAAGGAAAGACTAGAACAAGCGGAAATACAAGTAATTAGGGAGGATCTTGCGCTAGAGAAAGAAAAACTCAGATTGGAAAAAGAGAAGATAAGACTAGAAAGAGAAAAACTTGAATTAGAAAAGTCTGAGCAAGAAATTTCAAAAGAACTTCATCAACAAATTGTTAGCAACACAGTGATTTATGAAACTACAGAGGTTAATCATGAAAATGAAGTAGCTACTAAACGAGTAATTCAATTATGTGGAGAAAATAGTGATATTTCTACTGATAACGAAGTGGAAAGTATCTCTTTTGATCGTAATGAATATATGTTTGGTGCATTACTTGATTATTTAGAAGTGGCAAAACAATCTCATCAGTTAATCCGCTTAAAATTTAATAAAGTCATTATTGTTATTGATCATACCTTGAATACAGTTTGTTGTAATATTTTAACAACAAGTGACGAATATTTTGATGAATGCAAAACACCGACCACCCAAACTAAAATAGTGGCAGATGAGCTGGATTATAATGAAGCTAAAGCACATCAAATACAAAGGAGAGAAAAACCAGAAAACGTGCACTCTCTTGAATCATTTTTATGGACAACAAGTTTGTTAACTTCTAGGGGTTTGTTACCAGATAATACCAATATGACAAAACTAATGAGTCTTAAAAAAGATTTAAATATTAGCAGATTAGAGTCTATACCTTATGCTAACAATATTATTGATTTGCTTAACGATAGACCTTGTAGCTTATTAGAAATTGCAGAAGAGTTAGGTATTCCACAGAGATTTGTTTTTGCATTTTACAATGCTGCTCTTAGTTTAGATAAGATTGAGTTCAATATTAGTGCAACATCAAAAGCCAAAAAATCTTTTGGTAAACTATTTCGTAAATAACTTATTATGAAGTCATGTAAAAGTGGGGTGTGCATCTAAATTTGTATTACAGTTATTAGGGCAGAAAGTTGTGCAAACAATATTAGTATATGCTAATATTGCTGTATTAGACGCTGTAACGCTAAATCCTAGGAAGGTGAATCAAATGAATATCAAAGATACATTATCAGCAATGACAGTTGTGATTGTATTTGCGAATGCAAATATAGCTAGCGCGGATAATGCCATTGCTTATCCTCCAGAAAATACATTACGTACCTATCAATTTCCTCCTCAGGCACCTATTGCACCTCGTTTAAATAATATGCCTGCGAGTTCAGCACCTTATGTATTTGGGCAAAATAACTTTCAGTCACGACAACCTCAAATTATTCAAGCTCCCCGTCAAATGCAAAACTATGGCAGAGTTCCTACTCAACCTCAGATGATGATAAATAGAAACCTTCCTTCATACACACCACGTAACTTTGGGAATAATAGCTTTGCTACTAATCTAAGCAATAATAATTACCCTTTTTCAAATAATAATATGGTGCCTTTGGGTAATATGGGAAATAGTAGTTTTAATCCATTTTCAAATAGTAATATACCATTTTCGAATGGTTCAAATGGCATGATGCCTTCAAACCCTATGAATAATATGTTTGGTAAAAACGGTAATAATAATAATCAGAATTGGAATATGCCATTTTTTAATTCAAACAACAAAAATCGTAAAAAAGCGTGGGGTGACAAGCGAAATATCTGGCCTGATTTTTATACCGATTTTACCGATGAGGCTTGGGACACAATGATGAGTGGACCACGTGATTTAGGACGTATGCCAGGTGGATGGCGCTTTCCTTATATCAGTATGCCTGATCCAGTGACGGTTTCCGATGCTATTACCAATCAATTCCCACCGATAGCAGAAGAGGCTGGTAATATGGCTGACTTCTCTGATTGGGGTATCTTTGATAATAAATAGTTAATTAAGACCTTTGCTTGAGAGGTTTGACGGGTTAATAATACTTAATCCCTGATGTTTTCCTTAAAACCCGAGTAATACTGCTATTTACTTTATATTAAGAGAAATAAGGGAGGTCACTTTATTTCTTAACTCTTGCGCACTCTCGTTCAAGGGTGCTCTATTAATAGATAAAACTATTTCTCATAATTTTTTAACTTATTAAGCTACCGTTTATCTTATTTATGTAGAATACCCTAATAAGGTATTTCTTTTTAGTGAAGAAATGCTGATCAAGGATGATAAAGGGGAAGAAAATGAATAACAAATATAAGTTGTTATCAAGTTTAGTTTTAGCAATTTTAGTTGTAAATATGTCTGCTTGCAGCAAAACAGCTACAGTGAAACCAACGAAAGAAAAACCAGTAAAATACCGTGTTCAAACGGATACTAAAAACTCGAATAATAAATCTAAAAGCTATGCAAAACTTTCTGAATCATGGGAAAGTAAAGGTGTAGAAGAAAAACAAGAAGCTGACATCTCTGTCATTAAACTTCGACCAAAGAAAAAAATTGTTGTTAAGAGAGCGGTTAAGCGCTCAATACCTGCACGTCACAATGTTCAGAATAAAAGACGCGCTGTTGCACCAGTAACTAAAAAAAGAATAGCACCAATCAGACATGTAGCAAGAAAAGTTTATCAAGCTCCCCGACATTCAGCGCCCAAGTCAAATATTCGTTATGCTAGCTTAAAAGGTGATTACGCGCATAACCCACAAGCGCAATCATTTGTTAATATGATGGCATCGAAGCATGGTTTTGATCGTGGATACTTAAACTACCTCTTATCAAATACCGTTGCGACACCTTTTTTAAAGCGTATGGCGTATGCTGATGCTTATGGTCGAAAAAGAACAGGTAATAAAAAGCCACGTGCAGGACGTTGGAATCGCTATCGTGGAAACTTCTTAACACCTAGAACAATCAACAAAGGCGTTGCGTTTGCACGTGCTAATCGTGTTGCATTGCAACGCGCAGAAGATCGTTATGGTGTTCCTAAAGAATATATTCTTGGAATTATTGGGGTAGAAACACGCTATGGCGGAAACGTAGGTAAAAATCGCGCGATTGATGCACTCGCGGCAATGGGCTTTAATAACCCTCGTCGTGGAAAATATTTTAGAAGTGAATTAGAAGCATACCTATTAATGACGCGCAAAGAGCGACTCGATCCACTAAAACCAATGGCATCATACGCAGGTGCTTTGGGTCTATGTCAATTCATGCCAAGCAATATCAAACGCTATGCGGTTGATCATGATGGTAATGGAGTTATTAATTTATGGACGCCTGCAGATGCAATCGGCAGTGTTGCAAATTACTTTAAAAAGCATGGTTGGAGCAAAGGTGGTACTGTTGCAGTACAAGCAAACTCTATTAATTCAGGTTACAAAACGTTAAAGACAGGTTTCAAAAGCAAACACAGCCTTAGTCGTTTAAGAAATAAGGGTGTATCAGCTAGAAACTTGGGTAATATTTCAGGTAAAGCTAGTTTGATCAAACTGAACACCTATTCGGGTGATGAACTATGGCTAGGGGGGCGCAATTTCTATGTGATCACACGTTACAATCACAGTAGTCATTACGCAATGGCAGTACACCAGCTAGCGCAAGCGATTAAAGGCCGTATTGGTGGCCGTGCTGTTATTAGACAAGCTTCGATTGATTCTTTATTAAAGAACTTATAAAACATCATGTAAAAGTGGGGGGGTGTGCTTTTAATATTCATATTTGCTCAATATTACATTACATCAAGGCTTGATTAGCCCGCTTATAAATCTATAATGCACAGTCCCATATTTAAATGGCACTGTGCATTTTTATTTGTGCATAAACACTTATATATTCACAAATCAGGTAAAAAGTTTTGATTACAGCATCGAATATCACTATGCAGTTTGGCGCAAAGCCACTGTTTGAAAATGTATCCGTAAAATTTGGTAATGGCAACCGCTATGGTTTGATTGGCGCCAATGGTTGCGGGAAATCTACGTTCATGAAAATCCTCAGTGGCGATCTTACGCCGACAGCGGGCAACGTCATGATTGATCAAGATATAAACTTTGCGGTATTGGGGCAGGATCAATTTGCCTTTGAAGAATTCAGCGTGCTCGACACGGTTATCATGGGTGATAAAAAACTGTGGAAGATAAAAGCAGAGCGTGATCGCATCTATAGTTTGCCCGAAATGACAGAAGAAGAAGGCATTAAAGTTGCCGATTTAGAAATCGAATTTGGTGAAATGGATGGCTACACCGCTGAGGCGCGTGCAGGCGAATTATTACTGGGCTTAGAGATAGCAGAAGATTTGCATTGGGGTTCGATGAGTTCGGTTGCGCCGGGTTGGAAACTACGTGTGTTATTAGCGCAAGCTCTGTTCGCTGATCCTGAATTATTATTGCTTGATGAGCCAACCAACAACCTTGATATCAACACGATTCGCTGGTTAGAAAAAATCCTTAATAATCGTAAAAGCACCATGGTTATCATCTCGCATGATCGTCATTTCTTAAACAGCGTATGTACCAATATGGCTGATTTGGATTACGGCGAGCTTCGTATGTTCCCAGGTAATTACGATGAATACATGACTGCTGCGACACAAGCGCGAGAACAATTACAAAATGAGAATGCAAAAAAGAAGGTAAAGATTGCCGAGCTTCAAGCCTTTGTAAGTCGATTTTCTGCGAATGCATCAAAAGCAAAGCAAGCCACATCACGCCAAAAACAATTAGATAAAATTGAGCTGGCTCATATCAAGCCATCAAGCCGTGTGAACCCATACATTGTATTTGAGCAAGCAAAAAAGTTGTTTAGAAATGCAGTAGAAGTAAAAGGCCTGAGCAAAAGTTTTGATGAGCCAGTCTTCCAAGATGTAGATTTAATGGTTGAAGTCGGCGAGCGTATTGCCATTATCGGCCCTAACGGTATTGGTAAAACTACACTACTTCGTTGTTTAGCAGAAGACATTAAACCTGACAGCGGTTTCGTAAAATGGTCAGAAAATGCCACACTAGGCTACTATGCGCAAGACCACGCACATGATTTTGAAGAGGGTGAAAACCTCTACGATTGGATGAACAAATGGCGTAATGAAGACGATGATGAACAGTCTATCCGTTCAGTGCTAGGGCGTTTATTATTTTCAAAACATGACAGCGAAAAGTCAGTAAAAGTTATTTCAGGTGGTGAGCAAGGCCGTATGCTATTTGGTAAGCTCATGTTACGCAAAAATAATATATTGTTAATGGACGAGCCAACCAATCACTTAGATATGGAATCTATCGAGTCGCTCAATTTAGCACTGGATAATTACCCTGGCACATTGTTCTTTGTCAGTCATGATCGTGAATTTGTAAGTTCGTTGGCAACACGTATTATTGAAATGACCCCGAAGGGCATTGTTCAATACACTGGTACTTACGAAGAGTATCTGGATAGCCAAAGAAACGATTCTTAGTTTTAACTCTTATCATGTAAAAGTGGGGGGGTGTGAACGCAACAAGTTTAAATAGCGTCATTCCCGAATGTTTTAGTCGGGAATCTTGTGGGGATGATATTCCCGCTAAAAGCTTGCGGAAATGACGATAAGTAGCTAAGAGAAATATCAATATGATCGGTATCATGTCGGCAATGCACGAAGAATTAAATCGTATCGTTGCAATGTTGTCTGATGTAACCGAAGAGAAAGTAGGGCATAAGCTTGTCTACCTAGGCAAACTCAATAATAAAAAAGTAGCTGTTGTTTTCTCTGGTTGGGGTAAGGTTGCCGCCGCTACCACATCCACCATGCTTATCGAACGCTACACTATTTCCCAATTAATATTTACTGGCGTTGCGGGAGGTGTTCAGTCACACCTAAATATTGGTGACATAGTCATTGGTAAATTCTTTGTACAGCATGATATGGATTGTGCGGGAGTGTTGGGCATCAAGCGTTTTGAAATACCTTTGTTATCTTTAACTGAAATTCCTTCGACAGAAGATTTGCAGATTAAATCTGAGAAAGCGGCAAAAGACTATCTTGATTTTGATCTTGCGGGCGATGTAGAAAAAGAAGAGTTGGAGAACTTAAATATTAATAGCCCCATTATCCACTGTGGTTTAATTGCCAGCGGTGATCAGTTTATAAGTTCGCATGAAAAGTTACAGGAACTGCGCGAAGCATTGCCAGATTTGCTTGCGGTAGAAATGGAAGGCGCATCTGTCGCGCAAGTGGCTTATGAGTATGATTTACCCTTTATTGTAATCAGAGTGATTTCAGATAAGGCGGATGATGAATCGTTAATTGATTTTTCACGTTTCATTGAAAAGGTCGCCTCTCACTTTACAGCGGGTATTATCAAAAGATTAATTTGATATTGGAACTTAATGAAAGATCATGTAAAAGTATGCTGGGCATTGCGAAGCAATACCCAGTAGTGGTTGAAACAAGATAAAAGCACACCCCCCTAATTTTACATGATCAAATAAGGCTACAGTCCTTTCTTTTTGAGGACAGCTAAAGCATTTTTACCTTTTGCATTGCCTTGTCTAGCTGCTTTTTGAAACCATTTCTTGGCTTCTTTTATGTTTCGCCCAACACCATAGCCATTGGCATACATTGCGCCTACGCTGTATTGAGCGGCAGCCATGTTTTTAGCAGCCGCTTTTTTATACCAACTGAAGGCTTGTTTGTGATCCTTACCAACACCAATACCATCTACATATAAATCACCCATAAAGTATTGAGAAAGTGGGTAACCTTTGTTGGCTGCTTTTCTAAACCATTGGGCTGATATTTTGTGATTTTTTGCTGTTCCAATACCTTGGAGATAGATTAGCCCTAAATTATGCTGAGCAAGTAAAACACCTTTGTTGGCTGCTTTTTTGTACCATTGAATCGCCTTAGTGTCATTCTTCTTGGTGCCGATGCCTTGAGAGTACATAGAAGCTAGATCATGCATTGCATCAGCATTATTACGTTTTGCCGCTTTTGAAATATGCTTAAACGCAAGGTTAGGGTTTTTACGCGTTCCCGTGCCATTGGCATACATAATGCCCAGTAAGTAATCTGCTTGGCTAGCACCTGAACGTGAAGCTTTATTGATAAATTGAAATGCTTTCCCAGTGTTCTTTTTGACACCGATACCTTTGAGGTAGCGCTCCCCCATCATAAGCTGTACATCAGTCATGCCTTTATTGGCAGCTTGCTCGTAATAGCGCATTGCTGTTGGCATATTCTTTTTTACGCCCTGACCATTTTCATAAATAATACCAAGGCTACGCATTGCATCTGGCACGCCTTGAGCGGCAGCTAGTTTATAGTATTTAAGTGCTTGTCCCATATTCTTACGAGTGCCTGTGCCAGTCGCATAAAGTGAAGCTAGTATTTGCTGTGAACCCGCATGACGTTTGTCGGCAGACTTTTTAAACCAGTTTAAGGCCGTCTTTGAGTTTTTTCTCTGCCCTTGACCTTGTAAGAAAAGTTGCCCCATAACAAACTGAGCAGCAGGGTCACCTTTATTGGCGTAGGCAGAAGCAATACGGTAAACCGTTTTGTAATCTTTGCGCTTGTAGGCATTTTGTAGTTCTGCGTTTGCATTGCCGCCTCTAGGAGCAGTTCTTCTAGCAGGAGCTGCAGGCGCTCTTTTGGAATTAGTATTTACGGCAGGTCTTGCAGGAGCGGCTCCTTTACCAAAATCACCGACTGCACCAGCGCCATGTTTATGACGAACCCCTTGAGCTGGGAAGGCATGGGTATGAGCTCTGCCGCCGTGTTGGTGCGGCTCTGCTTGAAGAGTACTAGTTTGTGTTAGAAAAAAGGCAACAAATGAAAGGGCGATAAGTTTCCTCATTTTTTTTTCTCCAGTTTAGCCACTAATTTTTCCAGCGCTTCTAACTTTTCACGGGTGCGTAATAAAACAGCACTCTGAATATCAAACTCTTCGCGGGTGACAAGATTCATTTTGCGTAAACCGCTTTCTAAGCCACTGCGTACATTGCTTTCAAAGTCAGACTGTAAACCTTGTAAAGATTCAGGCATAAAGGCTGAAATCTTTTTGCTTAGGTCTTCAAATTGCTTGTTCTTGTCCATGATGCTTTCCTTTTTATCTTGTGCTATTTCCCTATGAAAGGCTTTAAGTCACCTTTCTGCTTTATGTTGATCATGCCATTAGCTTGTTTTTTCCCGATCATCCCGATCATCGAACTTATGCCGGGGTCGGAAGACTTGATTTTTAAGTCAGTATCATAAAGCCATTCTTTATTGAGTTTAATTACGCCGCTAAGTTCCACAGGTGCATCAGAAGATGATAATTTGATATTCATATTGCCTGCATCGGGTGTAATAATCGCATGATAATCCCCTTGTGTAAGTTTAATCGGCGAGTTTAGCGCGGCTTCTTTCCAGTCGATAACCCCATTAACAATAGGTAAGTCTTTTTGGTTGATTTCTGCGTGTTTAATATGGCCTTTTATATCACCAGAAAGTTTAGCAAAGCGTTGTTTTCTATTGAGGTAACTGGCGTTTAAATCAAAGGTGGTCTTATCAAGAATAAGTGTCCGATTAGGGGTGATTCCCGCCAGTCCATTGGCGGTTAGGTCTTGACCATTAATGTAAAAATCAAATTTTAAAGAAAATGACGTAAGGCTTTGTAGGGGTTTCACCGTCCATGTAACTTTTTCAAAATCAATATTATTGGCTATAAGATGTTTAGCTTCTCCATTCCAGACTGTTCCACTAACATCCTTTAACGTAATATTTTTCACATACTTTGCAATATAGGGATTTGCAAAAGAAAGTGGTAATTGCCAAAGGGCGGCCGCTAAAAATGAGAGTAAGCCAATAAATATAATCTTTTTCATTCGTTGTTTATTGTCCTTAAAAACTAATTACGTTTGATAGTAAGTCGTACATCTGCAAAGCCTGCATCTTTTTTATTGTTGTTGATAACTAGGTTGCTTATGACAAGTGCATACTTGTCTTCAAGCTCATATAGAAAGCGCATTACACGATCTGCATTGGCATTTTTGAGCGATAGAGTAACACCATTAGCCCCTTGAGATTGCATGCGTTCTAACTGAGGTTTCAGTCGCCACGTTTGTAATGATCTTTCTAGTAACTGCTGTGGGTTGCCCGTGCTGCTTGTTTTAGGCTCTGACTTTTGACCTTGCAATTGTTTTATCTGAATACTTTGTTTTTGCATTTTTTCCAGCGTGGTCTTTTGAGTGCTAATGACCTTGTTTAATTTTTGATGATTGTTATAAAGAGGCTTGGCGACTAGCATCCAAAACAAAAGCGCAATGGAGATAATGCCGCCGTAGAGCACTAATGTGCGTTCTCGAGGTGCTAGCGTGTTATACCAATTTTTCATGATGGCACCTCCGTCGTATTTTCTTTTATGCTAGCGGCATCAAGTGGGGCAATGGTTAAAATAGTTTCAACTTTATTAGCAGTTGTGGTTGATGATTTTACCGAAACTTTAAGTTTTGATTTTGTTGCAGCCTCTTTCTTAAACGCTTCGATGCGGGTTAAGTTAGGTGACTGCATAACCATCGTTAGCGAGTTTTCTTGATAGCGAATTTCTTTTAAGGTTAAGTCTTTATAACTTTTAAGCAAGGGAGCTATATTGGAAATTAAGGGCAGAGGTGAATCAATAATCTCAACAGAAGTCTTTTTTAGTTGTGCTAACTTGGAACTCATTTGTTGTGGCGCATCAACGACTCGACTGCTAGGGAATGTTGATGCGAATATCTTCTCTATGGATTGTTTTAATTGATCTTGTTCTTGTTGAAGCTGGTTATTTTGCCAGCCCACAACACCTAAACCTGTAGCCGCCACAAGGCTTGCTAAAATAATTGGAGGTCGCCATGCTTTCCAGTTAAAATTTGATTCTTTTTTATGGCTCACAAAGCCTGTTAATAAATTTAAAGGCAGTGCGTTTTCAATACTTTGGTATTGGACAATAGCAGGGTCTGCTTTAACGATAGTCAGTGATTGTAAATCCTCAGGAAGCTCATTAGATTCGATATTACTGCTGATGACTTCAGGTGAGATTTTCTCTAACTGCTCGGTTAAGAATAGTGACAATAAGTTTTTATCACAAGTGAAGCCATTAAAGTCTCCTAAGCGAACGGTGACAGGTTGATTTCCATTAAGGTCAGTTGCTTGTTGCAAGATTGACCAGCCTTTATTTTGGAACGGTTGTGCCAATAGTTGAGGTAAAACAAAGTGGACGGGAATGCTCTTTTCTCGTAATAGATCAATAAAGAAATCAAGGCGATCTCGATTGATAATGGCAACGTGAGAATCACCCAGCGTTGTTTGTTGATGAATAGCAAAGTGCAGGTTTTCAATATCATCTGCTAGTGTATCTTCCAAAGCGTAGGGGATAGCTTGGTGTAACTGTTTTTTGTTTTTGCTCGGAATATTAACTGTCGTTAAAACGACTTCGCTATTGGGTAAGAGTAAAACAACTTTTCGACCTTTTGCTAATGAACGCACTTTTGTCCAATCACTCGGTGTAAAGCGGTCTTCAGCTTGTTTTTTGCCAAGCAATGCATATTCAGGATTTGCATGGGTGGCGTTAGTTTTTATTAGTAGAAGTTGCATTGGATTCGTTATGTTCTCTATTTTAAATTATTGCGGTTGCGTGCGAATAATTTCCTTCTATTTAAGGATTACTAAAGTCGCGCATTATGACAGAAACCTTGCCATTTTTCCGATATAAAATGGAATTTATGGTGAGGCGTGCGTTATTGATTTCTACGGTTCCGCGAAGTAAGAAATAGCTACTTTTTACGTCGAGATCATTCACGTCAATATTGGCACCTTGTGATTGAATGGCTGATTGTAAAAAGCTGTTCTTCATCTCTTCAAAAGGATCTATATCACGTTCGCGAATAATGTCTTCTGCTGTTGCAGGGTCAAATCCAATGCTTTGTAAAACTTCCTTGCTAGCCGTATTAACATTGATGGGTGTTGCAAGTGGTTTATTGTTTGCATCAGTAATGGGTAAGGTGGCTACAAGGCTTTTTTTAGGGTCTGGGTTTATTAATTTATTATAAATTTCTTTATTCATATTTTTTAATAAACGTAATTCAGTGGGGTTCACTAACAACGTGTTAGCGCTAAAGTAGGCGGGCTCCATGCTTTGATAAAAAGGGCTTTCAGCACCCGAGCCTGTACCAGGGTCGGGGTCTGGTTTGGTATTGCCATTGATTTGGTCTTTATCAATCCAGTCTTTGACTATTCTCGCAAAATCTTGGGGTGGTCCCATGCTGTCATCGGGGTCAATTTCTTGCATTAGGCTTAAAAGACGATAGCGGGTGATGCCTGCTATATCTGGTTGTTGCACAGGAGCAGGATTAAGCTTTATTCCTTTATCATCCGTCAGTTTGGGCTCGGGAGGAATAGGCCGTGCCAATGAATTCAAATTAATGCGCCCCTGTAAATCATACATTTGCCCACTCATCGTACCACCCAAAATAGGGAAAACGATACCTTCAAATGCCCAAACATCTTTAAGTGAATCATAATTTGGGTGATCTTTATAGCTTGCTTCTAAAATTTCTCCTGCAAATCCTTCCATGCCTTGGGCATAGATATACGCTTGTTCTAAATGTGCGATATTTCCTGATAATCGAATATGAATCTGTTGTCGATAAAGCACAGTCGTCGCAATCGTCACCGCTAGCATGGTGACGATTAATGCAACAATTAGAGCGATGCCTTGTTGCTTGTGACGTTGTTTATTCTGTGCGTGCATTTACTTAGGCCCGACGTTTTGTAAGCGTTGTGATAAACGTAAATTACGACGGTTTTTGTAATTCAGCTTATGATCATAAATAGTCGTGTATGCCATAACCGAGCGCACATATTTGCGGGTTTCATTAAAGGGAATGCTCTCAATCCATTGTGGTGCGGATATTTTAAAGTCAGGCAACCAGCGAGGAATACGGTGTGGCCCAGCATTATAACTGGCAGTTGCTTTAACGTAGTTTCCGCCAAATCTTTTTAGCATTTGGCTTAAATAAGCCGTGCCGATGCGGGCATTTTTTTCAGGGATTAACAGGTCGCTGGTTTTGTGATTAGTAATCCCCAGTTTTCGTGCGACTCCTTTTGCAGTGGCTGGCAAAACCTGCATTAATCCCTTTGCATTTGCGCTGGAAACAATCTGTGAATCAAAAGCACTTTCGCGGCGCATAATGCCGTATGCCCAAGCAGGTTGAATGCCTTGTTGCCTTGCCGCATTTTTTACTACGTTTTGATATTCCATAGGAAAGCGTAAGCCCGTTTGATTCCAATCTTTGGTTTGCGATACTGTAATAATCGCTAAAAAAGGCTCTCTGATTTCAAGCGCGTAGGCGGCTGCGGCAAGCTTGTCTTGTTTATTGAGATGTTTCAATGTCCAAAACCATTCTTTTTTAGCAAGCTTGGGCATCCCCAAAGCAAAAAGCTCTGTGGCGCGTTGGATAGATTTCATATTGCGTATTTTAGGTGTGTATTGCGCCCAATTTACTTCTTTTTGTAAAAGTCTGGAGTAGGGCTGTTTGAGTTGATCTGCCGCTAAAAAACCGTAAAACGAGGCGTTCTTCGCTAGTTTATGTAAATTAACCGCTGTTTTTTTGCCTGTGCGTTTATCTGATTGTGCGCGCCAATATTGCCAAATATCTTGTTTCTGCTCTTCAGGTTTCATCGAGGCAATGGCTATTCCGAGCTTTTTCCAATCACCTTGACGAAGCGCCATGCGTGCCATCCAAGTATTCCCATCATCGCTACGCAATTTATTAGGAATGGCAGCAAGCTTTTGTAGCGCATAAGGGCTGTGATCAATCGCTTGTTTTACCGCAATATAACTTTCAACTTTGGCTTTTTCTTGTGTCGTAAAAGGGTGTGATTTTTGAAACTGATTCCAGACTTTTCTAGCATTAGCTGGGTTTTTACGTGCAAGGCGTTTGATGCCATAAGCAATAAGCTGACGGCTTCGTTCTCCTTTCTTTTTAAGTCTTTTGTGTTTGAGTGTTTTAGTCGGCTTCTTGCGTAGCTTTATCCATAAAGCAACTAATGATCGCTCGTTGAGATGTTTGGCTAAATCGCTGGATAGGCTGGTTCTGCCTTTGTTCATCGCTAGAGTGATTCGTTCCCATGCCAGCTTATCAGTGATACGTTTATTGCTTTTTAATAAAGAAAACAGTGCGTTGCAATCTTTTGGTCTGCGACTACCAGAAAGCCATAAATCCATTCCTTCGTTTAAAGCTTGTGTCTTTTTTTGACCAGATGATGTACGGATAATGGCATTAAGCCCGTGGCACTTTGCTTTGTTATTGGCGAATCTTTCGTTGTAATGTACGAGGACTGATTTCCACTTTCTGTGTTTGCTGAAGCGTTTGAGCAGTTCAACAGTTATATCTTCGGAGAGCCATGATGGCTGGTTCTTTTTTATAAAGTTTATCAGCACTTGATCACTGGTTTTATTGACACGTCTTTTTATGCGTTCGTAGTTCAGATAGGGTTGAAGAACGTAGCCTTGCAGGTGCGAGCTATCGTAAAAGCCACCATCATGTAGCACGCTATAGGCTTGTAGAAAATCATCTTGTTGCGACTGTGCGCTAACGGATGTGCTTTGCGTAATTACTACCGCAAAAAATATTAATAAGAATGGTGTTTTTATAAGTAACTGCATAAGCCCCTTGGCGTGTCCCTAAGTATTTTTATCGTTATTATATGAAGAGTATAAAGCACACCCCCCCACTTTTACATGGCTATTTTAAACATCATGTAAAAGTGGGGGGGTGTGCTTTTTAATACTCTATTTATTTAGGGTTTTCTAGGGCCTTTAATGCATGTATGTAGCGCTGGTAGCGCTCATTTGAAATTTCTTTGTTTTCTACTGCTGCTCGCACTGCGCACTTTGGTTCATGGTCGTGCGTGCAGTTATTAAAGCGACAACCGTCTTTGTAGGGCGCAAACTCAATATAGCCACCGCTGAGGTCTTCAAGGCTGATGTCGCCTAGTGCGTAGTCGCGTACACCAGGGGAATCTATCAAGTAGCCACCGCTAGAAAGCTTATGCAATGTAGCCGTTGTGGTGGTGTGTTTTCCTTCGCCAGCGTTTGAAATGACACCAACGGCAATATCCAGATCAGGCAGGATTATATTGGCGATGGACGATTTCCCTACGCCTGAGCGACCACTAAAAATACTGGTTTTATTATCCATTAAATCTTGTAGTTGTTGTACGCCTTCACCTGTGAGTGCGTTCATTTCGAATACGTCATAGCCGATTTCTCGGTAGGTTTCCATCGCACGCCAATCTTCATCGGTCGCGTGTTCATCTGCTAAGTCACTTTTGTTCATCACGACAATGGCTTTTGCATCAAGTTGCTCGGCGGTGATAAGGTAGCGATCTACCAAATCCCATGAGGTTTCGGGTAGCCATGAGTTCACTATTACTAACTGATCAATATTAGCTGCAATTGTGCGCGGACGACCACGATAGCCAGGGCGTGTTAGTGCATTTTTACGTGGGAGTAAATCATCAACTGAGGCATTACCGTGCTCATTGTGATGCCATGTGATGGAATCGCCGCAAACAATGGTGTCAAACTTGCGTTTGGCGGTGCAGCGAACAGGGGTGGATGGGTTTTCTGTGTCTTCTACTAAAAGTTCAGCACCGAAGCGGATAATGACCCGCCCAGTGCTGATTTTGTGGATCAAGAAGCAACCATACTATTTGAATTTATAATACTGTTTGTTCAAATGCGCTGTTACATCAATGATTTCATCATCAAACCAGTTAGTATTGAGGTTCGAATCACAACGTCTCACCTGAGCTTCAAGCTTAGCCAAGTCGGTTACTTTACGGTCTTTGCGTGTAAATACCTCAGTGCCGTGACACTGGTTACACTTAGAACCTGTGTATAACTTCTTGCCGTTCGCCTCATCACCCGCAGCCATCGCTGTGGTTGATGTTGCTACAGTAACTAGCAAGCCCGCTAAACTTAATGTTAATTTTTTTAAAATATTCATGTTCTTCTCCTGTTTCCTATTTTATCCAACACTCTTCAAATGCGCAATGCGTATCGAAGCGGGTGGATGTGAATCATAAAACGCCGAATATAATGGATCGGGCGTTAATGTTCCTGCGTTCTTTTTATATAGACTAACCAATGCACTAATAAGTTCATTAGCATTTGATTCTTTTGCTGCAAATTCATCTGCTTCAAACTCATGTTTGCGTGACCAGCGCGCCATAATCGGGCCTATGAAGAATGTAAAGGCAGGAGAAACCAGCATAAATAAGATCAACGCCATGTAAGTTGATGACTGTTCAACCCCAATTGCGGTATAAAACCATGCTTGTTTCATTAGCCATGCCAAAATAGCAAAACCGACTAATGTCATTGTCATTGAAGCAATCATGCCTTTTAGTACGTGTTTGCGCTTAAAATGGCCTAATTCGTGGGCTAAAACTGCTTCAACCTGTGTAGGGCTTAAATGTTTTAACAAAGTATCGAAGAAAACAATGCGTTTGGTTTTACCAAAGCCTGTGAAATAAGCATTGCCGTGGCTAGAACGCTTTGAGCCATCCATGACGAATACGCCGTCTGAATTAAAGCCTGTGCGTTTCAGCAAGCTGGTTAGGCGGTCTAATACCTCTCCTTCTTCTAAAGGTTTAAACTTGTTGAATAGAGGCGCGATGAATTTCGGGTACGCCCACATCATTAAGATAGAGAATGCCGTTAAAGCAATCCAAGCGTATAACCACCAAAGGTCACCTGCCGTTTCCATTAGCCATAAAACTAATAGAATTAAAGGAATGCCGATAACCATCGAAAGTACTGTACCTTTTACCATGTCTACAAAGAATGTTTTAAGCGTAGATTTATTAAAGCCAAAGCGCTCTTCGATATTAAAGGTGCTGTACAAAGAGCTAGGAATATCAATTAATCCAGAAATCATTGAAAAGCTGATTAAAACCGCTACACCCGTAGCTAAAGGTCCCCAATCGGCTGTGCGCCAGAGCTGGTCTAACCAGTTTAGCCCGCCACCTAATGTCCATAAGAATAGAATGACTGTGCCGAGCAATAATTGCATACGTCCAAAACTGCCTTTTACTTTGGTGTAATCTGCGGCTTTTTGATGTTCTTCAAGCGTCACCTTATCGGCAAACTCAGCAGGAACAGTAGATCGATGATCGCCGACATGTTTAGCTTGCCTTAAAGAAAGCCAAAGTTGAACGCCTGCGGTAATGACAACGGCGATTATAAATAACCAAGTAAAAATATGCATTTGATATAAAATAAGTCTAATTTGAATTAATAGAGAATTATAACCCATGAGCCAAAACAAAAATAATCTCATTTGGATTGATCTGGAAATGACAGGGCTAGATACTTTCAACGACACGATAATCGAAATAGCGACGGTCGTAACCGATAAAGATTTAAACAAACTAGCAGAAGGCCCAGTAATTGCCATCCATCATCCCGACAGCGTGTTAGATGCAATGGATGATTGGAACCAAAGCCACCACGGTGGTTCAGGACTGATAAAACGCATTAAAGAAAGTAAGTACACGATGGCAGAAGCGGAAGCAGAAACCATCAAGTTTTTAGAAGAATATGTGCCAAAAGGCGCATCTCCTATGTGTGGCAACAGCATCTGTCAAGATCGTCGTTTTATGGCGCGTGAAATGCTAGAGCTAGAAGACTTTTTTCATTATCGCAATTTAGACGTAAGTACGCTAAAAGAACTCGCTGCGCGCTGGAAGCCAGAAGTGCTGGATCAGCATGTCAAAAAAGGCGCGCATTTGGCGCTGGATGATGTTTTGGAGTCTATTGAGGAGTTGCAGTTTTATCGTAAGGCGATTCTGAGTATTTAGTCAGCTTCCCATTTCGTTTTTCAGAAATGGTGAACTGAATTATGTCGCCGTCTTTTTGGCGACGTTGTGTACCTAAGGTCGTTTAACAAAAGTCTTATTTAGGCATCATATTTTTTCTGCGTTAAATCATAATCGACTTAATCAGAGACTCCTTAAGCAATACTTATATCATTAGAATTTAATGGAAGATCAATGGCTTGAAGCACAGAAACGGGCTTTGAGTATAAAAAGCCTTGTACGGAGTCTGCACCTAATGATTTTATCAATGATAGCTGCTCTACAGTTTCTACACCTTCAACCACTGCAGATATACCTAAACGTTTTGCTAAGGAAATAGACCATTCTAAAATGGCAGTATTTCCTGAAGAGGCTGTTAACAAAATACTCCGATCTATTTTTACGGTGTCAACGGCGAGTACTGATAGTCGGTCTAGAGATGAATATCCAGTACCGAAATCATCCATGGCAATTGAAAAACCATACTCTTTTAGTTTATTAACCGCAGGAATCAATGCATTAGTTGGGATATCTTCATCTTCTGTTATTTCGATGCAAAACTTATTTGGAGGTAGGTCTTCCTCTTCAAATAAGTGTATGAAATTATTTAGTAACTTCTGACTTTTCAACATATAAGGTGGTAGATTAATGTTAATAACCACGTCAGGTAAAGTTGCATAATGCTTTGCAATCATTCTAACGCACACCTGTGTTAACGATGTTAGCAGTCCGTAAGATTTTGCTTGTTCTAAGAATTGCCCTGGTAAAAGTAGCCCATGTTCCTCGGACTCTACTCTTATTAGCAGCTCTAGCGCTTTTAGTGACCCATCTTCTAAGTTGTAAATAGGCTGAAAGTGAACAGGTAAATAATTCTGATCCACAGATTGTTGTAATATATCTCTAAGTTCATGACGAGGAAGTTTATTGTCATCTTTTTCGTCGATATATAAAGAGTACGTAGTATGTTGATTCCTTGCTTCTTTTAAGGCTTGCTCAGCTTGCTTGGCAAGTTTTTCTGGGTTTGCTACTTCTTTACAATAACTTGCGCCATAGCTCAGTGGAACAGTAAGCTGTTTACCTTGCACGGTATCCCACACACCTAAACTATCTTGTATTTTCTTTAGTAACACATTGATATTTGATTCTTTGGTTTGAAAGACAACTAGAAACATATCGGAATGTGTATGTGCTACCAATATAGCATCTGGTAACTGCTTTAATCTTGTTGCAAGACTCTTTAAAATCTCATCTGCTGCATCTCTTCCGTATAAATCATTGATTGATTTAAAATCATCAATATTTACATTGATAACCAATAGGTTAGACAGTCTAGATAGTGTTAAATGCTCTAAGTATCCTTGATAATTTGGTACGCCTGTTAAAGCATTGGTTTGTATGAGGGTCTTTAATAGTTTTCTTTGTTCGTTGGCATTGCTAATTAGAATAATAAAACGCCATATAACAATTGTGCTTAGAAGCGAACCTGCGACCCCAATTATTAAGAGGTTGATCGAAGGAGCGTTTAGTAAAGAGCGGATAATCAATCCAAGTGGAATTGTGACAATTGCAATGATGCTTGCAACCCACATGAGCTGATTTCCTATCCGTGATGGTGCTACTGGAGAGAAATCTAGTGAAAACTTTTCAATAAAAATAAAAAGTATCGTTAAAACTGCAGCTACACTATAGGTACTAAAAGGTAAGCTATTTATAATAGAGAGGTCAGGCGCCCTCCCAAATGTTAGCATTATCTCAATACCGAAATGAATAATTACTATGGCAGTTAGGATAATACGAATGCTATCTGTTAGCCCAATCATTCTGCTGAGAAAGTAATGTAGAATTGACATCGATAAGAGAGTTGAGCCTATAAAAATATTTAAAATAAGCAACTGTTGGTGGATACTTGTTTCGTATATTAGCTTGTTAAGTGTGTCAGGAGATATGAGTAAGAAGAAAAATACAAATGAGACCATCAATAGGCTGTAATCAATAGTTAGCCCTTTAATATGGAATTTTTCTTCAAGCATAAGCATATGCATAAAGGCAAATATTGTGATTAACACTATACCTTGTTCTTCAACTATAAATGAAGACATATGGTAAATAGGGAAGCCAAGATAGAGTAAAGAAAGCATTGCTTGTGATACTGTAATAAACACTGCCCCAGTCACCAATATAAGCCTTGGATAGTTCCTATGCCCATAAGAGTTATAGCCAGCAATACATCCAACAATTGTTAGGGTTTGTATGGTTAGATTTGTAAGATTTAGAAACGTGTTTTCTCTTATAAAATATGTTCCTAGAATAAATGCGATAGCAGATAATATTGCTATCAAGGCAATATAGTACTGCCAAAAGACAGGCATACCTTTCGTTTCAAGTTGTTTGGTTATTTTACTAAAGATCATTGGGCGCACATTTTTTTTATTATGGGATAGCATAACTCTGTATATTATTTCTATTATTGGGTAGTTACGATTACACTGCCTTCATATTTTATAGTAATTAAACCTTTTCGAAACAGTTTTCAGACAAGCTGTTTATTGTAAAAAATAAACTACAAGCTTGCGTAAAAGTGGGGGGGTGTGCTTTTATACCTTCTTTTTATGTCTGTAATTCATTTAAAATGATTGTTCTCTCTGATGTCACGCTACGCCGTGGCTCTCAAAAACTCTTATCTGATGTTTCTATCAGTATTCATCCTGGCTACAAAGTTGGATTAACAGGTGCAAATGGCACAGGTAAATCTAGCTTGTTTGCTATGTTGCGCGGTGAGTTGGGGCAGGATGAGGGTGAGCTTAGCATTCCTCCAAATTGGGTGATGGCGCATGTCGCGCAAGAAACGCCTTCATCAAAAGTGACTGCATTGGCGTATGTTTTAGAAGGTGATCAAGAATTTGTTAAACTTCACAAAGAGCTAGAAACTGCCGAAGGCGAGCATTTGGGCGAGCTTCATGCTCAACTTGACGCGATTGATGGTTACACTACTGAAAGCCGAGCGGCGACCTTATTGCATGGTTTGGGCTTTTCAAATGAGCAAATAAATAATCCTGTTGATAGTTTTTCAGGCGGTTGGCGAATGCGTTTGAATTTGGCGCAGGCGTTGATGTGTCGTTCGGATTTATTATTGCTGGATGAGCCAACCAATCACTTGGATTTGGATGCCGTTATTTGGCTGCAAGATTGGCTGATCAAGTACGCAGGGACTTTGATTTTGATCTCGCATGACCGTGAATTCCTTGATGCGGTCGTTAAACATATTGCGCATATCGAACACGCAAAGCTTACTTTGTATACAGGCAACTACACAGCGTTTGAAAAAATACGCGCCGAGCGATTAGCGCAACAGCAAAGCGCGTATGAAAAACAACAGCGTGAGCGCGCGCATATGCAAAAATATGTGGATCGTTTTCGTGCGCAAGCTACCAAAGCCAAACAAGCGCAAAGTCGTTTGAAAGCTTTGGAACGCATGGAAGAAATTTCTGCGGCAGCGGTTGATTCTCCTTTTAGCTTTCGCTTTTTTGAGCCAGAAAAATTACCCGAGCGATTGCTTAATATTGTTGATGCTTCAATCGGCTATGGCGATACGATAATTGTTAGCGATGTAAAGCTACAGTTTATGCCAGCTCAGCGTATTGGCTTGATTGGTCCAAATGGTGCGGGTAAATCAACCTTAATAAAATATCTGGCAGGTGAGTTGCAATCGCAGACAGGTGAATCATGGCAAGCCCAAGATTTAAAAATTGGTTATTTTGCACAGCATCAGTTGGAGCAACTTGATCTTGATCTATCGGCACTGGAACAGTTGCGCGCGCTGGATGATTCAATCAACACTAACAACAAAGCCCGCGAACAAGATTTACGAAACTATTTGGGTAGCTTTGGTTTTCAAGGTGAGCGAGTAGATGAGCCTGTTAAGCCTTTTTCGGGTGGTGAAAAAGCGCGTTTAGTTTTGGCGTTACTGGTTTATCAAAAACCCAACTTATTATTGCTGGATGAACCAACTAACCATTTAGATTTGCAAATGCGTCATGCATTAAGCGTTGCACTACAAGGTTTTGAAGGCGCAATGGTTATCGTATCGCATGATCGTCATCTGTTAAAAACAGTCACGGATGAGCTGATAATTGTTCACGATGGCAAGGCAGAAGCGTTTGATGGTGATTTGGATGATTATGCACTGTTTATAAAAGAGGCCTTTAAGAAAGATGAAGCGTTAAATAACGCTGAAAAACCAGTAGTAAAAGATCTATCCAAAAAAGAACAGAGACAGCTTGATGCAGAGCGACGAAAGCAACTGCAACCATTAAGTAGCAAACTTAAAAAACTAGAAAAGCAGCTGGACGAATTAACTGAAAAGAGTGACCTACTTGAAAAAGTGTTGGCTGACCCCGATATTTACTTAGAGCAAAACAAAGAAAAGTTGAAAAAAACCTTATTGGTTAAGAGTGATGCAGATAAAGCTTTGCAAACGGTAGAATCTGATTGGATGGATATTAGCGAAGAATATGAAACTGCGATGCAAGGGCTTTAGGTAAATAAACACGTCATACTGGCGAATGCCAGTATCCATCTCAAGCACTTCACTAAAGCCTCGATCATGGATTCTGGCATTCGCCAGAATGACGGTGTTTTATCATTTTGGGATGTTGAGGATAAGAATTCTTTTCGTCAGGTTTTTGCAGAACTTTTTTAGTCTGTGCTAGACTAATGAATGTATTAATTAATTATTGGAGTTTTAAATGAGTCATTTTGACGCAGGTACTGGGCAAATTGTTGCTAATGCAGCAGAAAGCGAACGTGCTAGTTTTATTAAACGTACATATCTTCATGTGGCAGGAGCGTTAGGAACTTTGGCTTTGCTAGAGTATCTTTTGATTAGTTCTGGGGTTGGCTCGGGGTATATGCAAACGATTGTGAGCTTACCTTTTTACCATATTGGTGCTTTTGTTTTGTTTATGATTATTGCAACTGTTGCTAATAAATGGGCTCACTCAGGAGTTTCTAGAGAGTTGCAATACGTAGGACTTGGTGTTTATGTGACCACTCTTGCACTATATTTTCTCCCCGTGCTATATATTGCTAGTTCAAAATACCCTGGAATAATCACACATGCCTTTTTAGTTACATCAGCACTGGTTGCGGGAATAACCTTCACTGCTTTTACTTCCAAAGTTAATTTTTCTTTTCTGGGTAAATACTTGAAAGTGGGTTTGTTTGTACTAATAGGTGTCGTAATATCTGGATGGTTGTTTGGCTTTTCCTTGGGGCTTTGGCTTACAGGGGCAGCTATGCTTATATTTGGTGGGTTTGTTCTGTACGACACATCTAATATTATTCATGAGTATCATACTGAGCAATATGTTGGTGCGTCACTAGCCTTATCATCTAGCATCGCATTTTTGTTTATTTATGTTGTCCAGTTCTTTATGGGAATGGGCGATGATTAATATAAAAGTAGGGGGATGTGTTCTGCCTAATATTAACGAATTACTTTGAAAATAATGATGTTGGTTTTTACCTTTATCACACACGTCGGCAAAAGACGCCGACATAATCGAGTTCACCATCCAGAAAAACATCTGGATGGGAAGCTCGCTAAAAGTCTTCTGTAGAAGTAAATAACCCTACTTTCAAATCTTTAGCAGAGTAAATCTCTTTGCCATCAACTTCCATCGTAGCATTCGCTACACCCATGACTAGCTTACGTTGAATTAAACGCGTTAATTCAATTTTGTAAGTCACTTTTTTAGCCGTCGGTAAAACTTGTCCGAAGAATTTAACTTCTCCAGCCCCTAGTGCGCGACCGCGACCAGGGTTGCCTAACCATCCTAGGTAGAATCCAACTAACTGCCACATAGCATCAAGGCCTAAACAGCCTGGCATTACAGGGTCGGTTGGGAAGTGACAATCAAAAAACCAAAGTTCTGGCTTGATGTCTAGCTCTGCAATCATAATGCCTTTACCAGCTTCGCCGCCTTCTGCATCTATTTTTATGATGCGATCCATCATGAGCATAGGTGGGGCAGGTAAGCGTGCGTTGCCATCACCAAATACTTCGCCTTTGCCACATGCGATGAGTTCTTCATAGCTGAATGAGCTTTGTCTTTCTGTTGTCATAATTTATCTCAATATTATATTGTCTAGTTATTTGTTATTGCTGATGTTGCGTGATGTTGCGTGATGTTACTTGATTTAGAAAAAATAATCAGCCGCAATGCCAGTGAATATTGTCATGCCAAGCCAGTTGTTGTTGAGAAAGGCTTGTAGGCATTTTTGTGGTTGTCTATTTTGGGTGAGGAATTGCTGGTAAATAGCAAAACTTGATGCCATTAAAATGCTGGTATAAAAGATCCCACCTCGGTCATTCATTATTCCGACGATGGTAATTATCATCAATGTGAGCAGATGCAAAACACCAATAATCAAATTATCGTGCTTGCCAAAAAATATAGCAGTAGATTTTATCCCAATTTTTAAATCATCTTCACGGTCTACCATGCCGTACTGGGTATCGTAGGCGGTTGTCCAAAGCAGGGCGGCGATAAATAATAGCCATGCTTCTAGTGGTGGCGCACTATTTGTAATGGCGGTGTATGACATAGGAATCGCCCAAGCAAATGCTGCGCCTAAATGCACTTGTGGGAAATGATGATAACGCTTCATAAAGGGATAACTTGCCGCGAGAATCACGGCAACTATCGAGAATAAAATGGTGCTGGTATTGAGCTGCAATACTAAAAAGAAAGCGATCAAGGCTAAAACAGCAAATACACCCAGCGCTTCGTTTGCGGATATTTTTCCTGATGTGAGTGGGCGATCTTTGGTGCGCGCGACCAGTAAATCAATATCGCGGTCTGCATAATCATTTATTGCACAACCTGCTGAGCGCATCAGCACTACGCCTAATGAAAAAATAATGAGTATATTAAGATCAGGAATGCCTTGAGCTGCAAACCATAAGCCCCACAACGTTGGCCAAAGTAAAAGATAAATCCCAATAGGGCGGTTGAGGCGAATTAACTCGGCGTAGTGTTTGAGGTTTTCTAGCTTTAGCACGGAGATTGTTTGTCCACCAGTAAACGCTCTACGATGTTGCCCTTTACAAGATGCTCATCGATGATTTCATCAATATCGGCTTTGTCTACAAAGGTGTACCAAGTTTCTTCTGGATAAATAACAATCACAGGGCCTAGCTCGCAACGGTTTAAACAGCCTGCTGAATTAACGCGTACCTCGCCTGAGCGAACCAAGCCTAACTCCTTGCTACGTTTTTTCATATAATCACGCATTTCTTGTGCATTGTGTTGCGCGCAACATTGGCTACCATCTTCGCGATGGTTGGTGCAGAAAAACACATGATTCTTATAATATGACATGGTGGCTATTGGGTATCTTTGTAAGATGTGAGATTATGCCCGATTTTACAGTTAGCAAATAGCTTAGCGAATAAAAAATGACCCAAAACACGACAGAAAAATTTGATAGCATTACTCATTTCTTACAAACAGGTGGATTTAATTACCGTGTGTTTGATATGGGACGAAAGATTAATCGTTTTTCTAGTGAAGAATTTGAAAGCATTGAAGGGCAAAAACAAGCATACCCTGCACCGTTTCAAAAAAAGGCATGGCTAGCTTTATTGTTTTGGGAAAGTGAAAAGCAAAACGAAGCAACGATTTGGTTCTTACAATTTCCCATTGATGAGCTAGGTTTTTTAAAGCTAGAAGCCCGCGATGCATTTTTGATTGATCTATTAGAGCAAACAGGCAAAAACATCCAAGCGAAACAGCAGGGCAAGCAAGCATTGGATGAACTTAAAGAATCCCCTTTTGCGTTCAAGCCCAACCCTGATCGTTTGGCAATGTTGCACGCCTTGGCAACCAAAGCGCTAGACCAGCAACCATCGCAATATTATCAACACACGCGTGACTATTTATCAGGTAGTGCAGGCTATGAGCAGTGGCAGTTTTTAGGTTTGCAAGGGATTGCAGATGTTGTTGCGCGCTTAGGTGAAGAGGGTAATGATGATTTATTAGCAAAAGCGATTGGCTTAATGCCAGAGGAACCTTTGGTGAGTTTTTGCAGTGCATTGGAGAACATAAAGCCACAAGGTTCTTTAGCGCAAGCATTGGTTGCTAAGCTGGAAAATATAATATCTGAAAGCATGGTTGCTGAGCGGAGCCGAAGCACACCCCCCCACTTTTACATGATGAATGATAATACTGAGCCAAAAGCTGGCGCTAACACCCAATTAATTTCCATGCTGATTAGAGCGTTATCAGGGGCAGAGCCAAAAGCTTTGAGGCAGAGCATGTTGCAGAAAATATTGGACTCGCCCTTGGGGAAAGATATTGAAATCATCGCCGCTATTTCTGGGCGAGCTTGGAATGATCTTAGTGATAAATCTGTGCTCAAAGCTTTTGTGACCAATCTTGCGAACCAAAATCAAATGGCATTTGATGCGATATTGTCTGACTTGATGATGATTCCTGATATGCGAGAGTTGCTACTAAGTGAAGTGAACGGCGATAATCAGACTATTGGGCTAAGTGAAAAGTTTGATCAGTTTATGAGAAATGTAAAATAAAGTCGTGGGTTGGTTTAACGATGAACCATTATTTGCGATTCTTTCTCCACCTCTTTTTTCGCTCTGCTTTTGTCTCTTGCTTAGCTATTTCTTTTTCTTCCTTTTCTTTATTCGCTAGAGCCACTTCTTGACTAAAGTCTGTAGGGTTTTCTAACGTGATTTTACCCAGTGTGCCCAAGCGGAATTCATTAATGAGTATCTTACAAGCTTTATCCAATTCAACCTGTCCGCCAGCGCGTAAACAACCTCTTAAACGTCCAATGGATTCAATCAATTCTAGTTCTGTTTGTGGTGCTGATGTGAGTTGATAGCGTTCTACCAGCATTTCGGGATAATTTTTGATGAGTGTTTCTGCAAGATAAAAAGCCGCATCGTCGCTATCAAAAGCAGTATCTTTAATAGCGCCAGAAATGGCGAGCCGATAACCGCTGTGCTCGTTATTGATATTTCCCCAAAGCAACCCTGGTGTATCAAATAACACCACATCATCGTTGATTTTAATGCGTTGTTGGTGGCGCGTTACCGCCGCCTCGTTACCCGTTTTGGCAATACTTCTTCCCAATAGCGTATTGATAATAGTTGATTTTCCTACATTAGGAATTCCCACAATCATGGCGTGTACTTCTTTAACGCGCGCATCGCTGATATGAATCATTTTGCGAGCTAGCTTTGATATTTGTTTGATTTTATCGGGCTCATCGCGTGTCACGCAAAGGGTTTTAATGCCTTGGTTTTGCTCGTAGTAGTCTTGCCATTGTTGCGTTAGCTCGGAGTCGGCTAGATCACTTTTGTTAAAAACTTTAATACAGGGCTTATCCTTGCGGATGCTAGCAATCATCGGGTTTTCACTAGAGCCAGGCAGGCGAGCATCTAGGACTTCAATGAGCAAGTCCATCTCGGGCAGTTTTTGTTGAATCTCTTTACTGGCCTTGTGCATGTGGCCAGGAAACCATTGTATTTTCATTGGGGATCTCTATTAATTAGGTATTTCTTCTGACGACGCCAAAAACCCAGAATCAAGGCGTAGTCATGCAGGAATGCTCATACCTTTCAAATGACTGCAACGAAGAGTCTGGGCTTTTGGCTAAGCCCCGCAGGGCAAGTCTACAAGCTATCTCTCCGTTGTTGCACTTCTTGTAAAGGGAGCAACCATTTCCTGCGAAGCGCGTCTAGGATATGATAGCTTGTAGACTTGCAGAAGAATCACCTAATTAATAGAGGTGCCCTTAGCGCGTAGTATACATTTTTAGTTGATATTTAGTACATTCAGATAAGTGGTTATTTTGAGACGATGGAAGTATGGTATTATGCAGACAGTAATAGAGGTCTTTAAACCCCCTTTTCAAAATAAAGACTTCTAATAATTAATAATAATAAATATGAGACCCCGATCATGTTAAATACAGTAAGCAAATTACCTGTTAAGAAAAAGTCAGATAAAACAGACAGCAAAGAAAAAAATATTTTCCTTAAAGACATTGATATGAAATCTATCAAAGAAATCCTTTTGAAAGAGATTGATGTTCCTAAACTAAAAGAGTCATTGGTCGAAGATATAAAAGCATCGCTTTTAAAAGAGATTGATGTGTCATCAATAAAAGAAATGCTTACCAAAGAGAACTCTGATTCAATATCTGTTGATGAGACTATATTAGTAGAAACCCCAAAGATTAATTTACCAGCCTATCGATATGGTTTGACAGAGTCATTCATCGAAGATCACCAAGAGTTATTGTCTATCTATGAAAATATCATGGCGAGCGCTAAGAAAAAAGAATACACCATGCTTCCAATGATGCTCTCAAAATTCTCAAAGAAATGTCTGAGCCATTTTAATGAAGAAGAAGAGCTCTATATTTTCATGAAAGCTTTAGCGAGTAGCCGAAGCGATATTGAGAAAAAAGTAGCAAGAGAATTTACAATGGAGATGAAGAATCTGTCTGTTTCATTGTTTACAATATTGAACCAGAGCAACTATATTCCAGTATCCGATAATAGTGTTGATGGTTTTGTTAAAGAATTTGAAACATTAGGAGACCTCATAAAAGAACGTATTAGCAGAGAAGAGAAAATACTATTCCCAATGTATGAGAATAGCCGCAAAGTGGTTGATATTTGCTAGTATTTATAGAAATTTTTCTGAGCTTGTAAAAGCACACCCCCCTAGTTTTACATGATGGCTCGTTATAAATGCATCTTGTAAAAGTGGGGGGGTGTGCTTTGTGATTTATACTTTTTCTATATCAGCAATAGCGGCTTTTAAATGTTCTGTTGCGAGTTGAGCAACTTCTTGAACAACGCTGTTATCTTCTAAGCCTAGCACTGGCTCAGGCGCCATAAAGTGGAAGATGGTTTTTCCGTCTTCTTCACGAGCCACAATCGTACACGGTAGCAAAGCACCAGCTTCAGGTGCTGCTTCTATAATCTTCTTTGCCATGCCTGGATTACATGCGCCTAAAATTCGGTAGGGTGCGATGTCTTCGCCCAGCTTATTTTTAATGGTGGCTTGTACATTCACTTCGCTGACGATGCCGAGCTTGTGATCCATTAGGATACTTTTGAGTGTTTCAATGGCTGTGTCGATAGGTTGGTTTAGGCTGGTTGTAAGTGTGTATGACATATTTGATTCCAATGTTAAAAGTGGTGCGTACTATAAAGTTTGCTTGATTGTGTGTCTTTGATAATTGTTAATTATTATGTTTGATTGAACATATATTCCTCGCTTAAGCGTGGACTCCAGCAGGAATCCTAGCTTAGGCTGGGAAGTAATGTGTGCTACGGCAGTGATATTTCTTTCTCACGTAACATTTCAGATAAGCGAATCAGCGGTAATCCAATCAACGCCGTAGGATCATCACCACGCATACTTTTAAATAATGTTACGCCCAAACCTTCGGATTTAAAGCTTCCCGCGCAAAAATAAGGTTCTTCTGCACGCAAGTATGATTCAATTTCTGCTTTGTTCAAATCACGAAAATCTACATAGTAGGGCACTAGGTCAAGTTGATAACTGTCATCACTGCTGTCGTATAAACACAAACCTGTTAAAAAGCTCACGCATTGTCCTGAGCTTTCGGTTAATTGTTTAATGGCATTTTCGTGGTTGCCAGGTTTGCCTCGAATTACGCCGTTTAAAATGGAGCATTGATCGGATGCAATAATCAATGAATCAGGGTGACGGTCTGCCACTGCTTTTGCTTTTTCTAAGGACAAACGTAACACATAATCTTCAGGTGTTTCATTGTTTAACGGTGTTTCGTTAATATCAGGAGAGTCGACAACAAAGTCGATATTAAATCGCTCTAAAAGTTCTTTACGAAAAGGTGAAGTGGAGCCGAGGACTAAGGTTTTTTGCATATGGTTTTAAAGTTGAGGCAGTGTTTTCAAAGTGGTATTAGATTATAAAGCACACCCCCCCACTTTTACAGGGTGTTTATAAAATATGCTGTAAAAGTGGGGGGGTGTGAAAAACGCTGCTTTTCGAAAAAATTTTTGTAAAAAACCAGAATAAACCTTTACAGGTAGGGGGTTAGGTCAATATAATTCCGCTCTTATGTCAAGCAAGAGTAATATTCAGCGTTTACCTGTTGAGATTGATCCATTTCGTTTGGTAGAACAGGGTCGAGTGCTGGATGGGAGAATCCCTATCAGTGACTTTCCTCGTTTGAAAGAACAGCTTTTTGAGGGTGGCATTAGTAAGGGTGGTGAGGGCGATGCTAGTGATAGCATTATCAATGTTCATCTTGAGTTTACCCGAACAAATACACGTTTGCCTGTGGTAAAAGGTACGATAGGTTCTAAGCTACAAATGACGTGTCAACGTTGTTTAAAAGGAAAAGAAGAACTGTTCGAGACAGAGCTTGAAGTGGTTTTAGTGAGTAGTGATGCTCAAGCAGACAAACTTCAAGAAGGCTTTGATACGTGGTTGGTTGAAGAGCAACAAATATTTTTACGAGATTTTATTGAAGATGAAATCTTGTTGGCATTGCCTTTGGTGATTGCGCACGATGAATGTGATGCAGCTCGAAAGTTGATAGAAGCATTGCCAGAAGAAGAAATAAGTGAAGAGCAGGAAGAAGTAAATCCTTTTGCTGCTCTAAAAGATTTAAAATTGAATTGAATATAGTAGAGCGTAAGCTCAAATGGAGTAACCCATGGCAGTACAAAAAAGTAAAGTAACACGTTCACGTCGCGGTCAGCGTCGTTCACATGATTCATTGTCGAATCCTACATTATCAATCGATCCAGTATCAGGTGAGACGCATTTACGCCATCACATGACACCAGATGGGTTTTACCGTGGTCGCCAGATCATCGCATCTCCTGTAGAGCTTGACGATGAAGACGATGAGGAATAGGCAATAGTCTGTTTGCATTAGTCAAACGTTGTATAAAAACACTAAAAATCGCGGGCTTGTCCCGCGATTTTTTCGTGTAAACTAGCTAAAATATTCAGTAGGCGTTTTTAGAAGGAAATAAATGAACTCATACTTTCGTATAGCAATAGACACAATGAGCGGTGATAACGGCTTACAAGCTGCTGTCCCTGCGGCACTTATGTCCTTAGAAAAGTATGATGACATCGCGCTAATATTAGTGGGTGATGAGCCACAATTATTGGCGGAACTTACAAAATTAAAAAAGACAACTAGCGACCGACTAAGCATCCAGCATTCAACACAAGTCGTAACAATGGATGAGAAACCCGCCTTGGCTTTGCGTGGGAAAAAAGATTCTTCCATGCGCGTTGCAATCAACCTTGTTAAATCAGACGATGCTGATGCCGTTGTTAGTGCAGGTAATACGGGTGCATTAATGGCAACAGGGCGTTTTGTATTTAAAACATTACCTGGTATTGATCGCCCTGCGATCTGTACGGCTATTCCCGCTGCAATAGGGCATACCTATATGCTTGACTTGGGTGCAAATATTGATTCATCAGCCGAGCACCTTTATCAATTTGCGGTAATGGGTTCGGAGCTTGTTAAAGCGATTGATGGAAAAGAAAGCCCTAAAATTGGCTTATTAAATATCGGGCAAGAAGATCTAAAAGGTAATGAGCAAGTAAAAGCGGCACATGAGTTACTTCAAAAAGGTGGCTTTAACTACATTGGCTTTGTAGAAGGCGATGATATATTTCATGGCGATGTTGATGTGGTTGTTTGTGATGGTTTTGTTGGTAATGTAGCGTTAAAGACCTCTGAAGGTTTAGCCAAAATGCTCTCAGAAGAGATCAAAAATGGTTATAAGAAAAACATTTTTACAAAAATAGCCGCGCTTATTTCGTTGCCCGTTCTAAATGGATTTAAAAAACGTTTTGATCCGCGTCGTTATAATGGTGCAAGCTTTTTAGGCTTAAAAGAAATTGTGATAAAAAGTCATGGTGGCGCGGATGATGTATCCTTTGCGAACGCCATTGGCATTGCGCGCAAAGCGGTGATGGAGAAAGTCCCCGCGCATATAGAAAAGTATTTACAAGAACATTTAGTAGACCAAGGATCACAATAATGTATTCACGAATTGCAGGAACAGGCAGTTACCTACCTGAAAAAATTCTTACCAATCATGATCTTGAAAAAATGGTGGATACTTCTCACGAGTGGATTGTTGAGCGCACGGGTATTGAAAAACGCCACATCGCTGCAGAAGGTCAAAGCACTTGTGATTTGGGTGAAATTGCCGCAAAGCGCGCCATGGAAATGGCAGGTAAAACGGCTGAAGATATTGACCTTATTGTTTTTGCTACAACGACACCTGATTTAATATTCCCCAGTACTGCGTGCTTGCTACAGAAAAAATTAGGCATATCAGGCGGGGCTGCTTTTGATATTCAAGCTGTTTGTACGGGCTTTGTGTATGCCCTAGGTGTAGCTGATAAGTTTATAAAAAGTGGTTCTCATAAGTGTGCCTTGGTTGTTGGCGCGGAAACACTTTCTAATATTCTTGATTGGACTGATCGTGGCACCTGTATTTTATTTGCCGATGGTGCAGGCGCTGTGGTGCTTGAAGCCAGTGAAGAAGAGGGCATTATGTCCACGCATTTACACGCCGATGGTCAGTATGAGGAGTTGCTCAATACCAAAGGTGGGCTTTCAAAAAATAAAGCATTACTAGATTCTGGCGGGGCTTATGTGCAAATGAAAGGCAATGAAGTCTTCCGTATGGCGGTGAATACGCTGGGTAGAATCGTTGATGAAACGCTGGAGCATAATAATCTTGAGAAGAGCGACATTGATTGGTTAATTCCGCACCAAGCCAATATCCGCATTATTAAAGCCACCGCTAAAAAGCTAAAAATGAACATGGATCATGTGGTGGTAACGGTTGATCAACACGGTAATACCTCGGCAGCCTCTGTGCCACTTGCGCTTGATACGGCCGTACGTGATGGGCGTATTAAGCGTGGAGAGACAATATTGCTAGAAGCGTTTGGCGGTGGGTTTACTTGGGGTTCTGCTTTAATAAGGTATTAGGCTGTGAAGCACACCCCCCCACTTTTACATGATGGTTGTGATTCTTCGGTATTTTGTTTGCCTGCTCGTGATTCTTTGTAAACAGATATGCCTGAGAAGCCCGAAAAATTCGATAGCAAAACCTTTCTAAAAACCGTGCCACACAAGCCGGGTGTGTACCGCATGATGTCGGCAGATGAAAAAATTCTCTACGTCGGCAAGGCCAAAGATTTAAAGAATCGTGTCTCCAGCTACTTTCGTGGCAACCTTGTAAACTCGCGCATTTATTCGATGGTGAAACAAATCCACGATGTGCAAATCACTATTACCAGCACCGAAGCCGAAGCGTTGTTGCTTGAAAGCAATCTGATTAAAAAGCATCGCCCACGTTACAATATTTTGTTGCGCGATGATAAAAGCTACCCCTATATTTATTTATCCAAACACAAATTTCCGCGTTTGACGTTTCACCGTGGAGGGCGAAAAGGCAAAGGTCAATATTTTGGACCATATCCCAGCGCAGGTGCAGTGCGTGAAACTTTGGGATTGTTGCAAAAACTGTTTTTAGTGCGCCAATGCGAAGACAGTTATTTTAGTAATCGTTCACGCCCTTGCTTGCAGTATCAAATTGAGCGTTGTACTGCGCCGTGTACCAATGAAATCAGCGAAGAAGATTATCAACTAGGTACACGCCATACGATAAAGTTTTTACAAGGTAAGAGCCAGCTGGTTATTGATGAATTGGTTCAGCAGATGGATAAAGCATCAACCGAATTAGAATTTGAAAGAGCCGCAGACTATCGTGATCAAATAGAAAAACTGCGCCAAGTATCTCAACAACAAAGTATCAGTGGCGGTAGCGGGGATGTGGATGTGATCGCAATGCAATATGCCTCTGATGTTGCCAGCGTTCAGGTGCTAACGATTCGCAAGGGTAATAATCTGGGTAATAAAAACTTCTTCCCTAAAATTCCGCATTTTGAAAACAGTGAGTCAGAAATATTCTCAGCCTTTATTGCGCAATATTATTACACGCGGGAAGTGCCTAACGAAATCCTCATCAGTCACGCGTTGGATAATAAAGATACTTTGGAAGAAATGTTGCAGTTAAAAGCAGAACGTAAAGTCACCATTGCACATCGCCTACGAGGTGATCGCTCACGCTGGGTAGATATGGCGGCTCGTAATGCTCAGCACGCATTAGGCACGCATTTGGCATCAAAAGCAGGTATTCAAAAACGCGTGCAAGCGTTGCAGACAGAGTTAGATTTAGATTACATTCCTGCACGTATGGAGTGTTATGACATCAGCCACACCATGGGCGAGGCAACCGTTGCATCGTGCGTGGTTTTTGGTTTAGAAGGTGCGATTAAATCAGAATATCGTCGCTATAATATTACCGATATAACAGGTGGTGATGACTACGCGGCAATGAGACAAGTGTTACAACGTCGTTTTAAAAAAGCACTAGAAAGCGAAGGTGCAAAGCTGCCGGATATTTTATTTATCGATGGTGGCAAAGGGCAAGTCACCCAAGCGGTTGATGTATTGCGCGATTTACAAATCAGCGGTGTGGATATTATCGGGGTAACAAAAGGAGAAGGGCGCAGACAAGACATGGATGCGCTCACTATTTTGAGTGACGAAGGTGGTATCAGCAAAGAGAAAATATATCTCCCTGCACATTCAAGTGCGCTACATTTAATTCAACAAATTCGTGATGAAGCACATCGTTTTGCCATAACAGGGCATCGAGCACGCCGTCAAAAAGCGCGTAATACCTCACCTTTAGAAGGGATTCAAGGCTTGGGTCCAAAGCGTAGACAGAGTTTGCTTAAGCAATTTGGTGGCATCCGCGCGATCACGCGCGCAAGTGTTGATGAATTAAGTAAAGTAAACGGAATAAGTAGCCAACTTGCAGAAAAGATATATACTATATTTCACAACGATTGATGTAATTAACCCAAAGAAAACAAAGAAATACGTGACTTTTAATATTCCTATATTTTTAACCAGCTTGAGAATCGCCGCAATACCACTTGTGATATTGTTTTTTTTTCTGGATAAGCCTTTTACCACGGCTTTTATTTTTGGTATGGCGGGGCTGACCGATTGGGCGGATGGTTATTATGCGCGCCGTTATAATCAAGAGTCTCGCTTTGGTGCATTCCTTGATCCAGTCGCGGATAAGTTAATCGTTGCTACTGCTTTGATTTTGGTAGTGAGCCGTGAAACTGAGTTTTTAATTTGGATAACGCTGGCGGCTATTATCATTATTTCACGTGAAATTGTTATTTCGGCCCTGCGTGAGTGGATGGCGGAAACAGGTCAGCGTAGCAAAGTTGCGGTGGCTTATATCGGTAAAATAAAAGCTGTCGCGCAAATACTCTCGTTGATATTTTTATTGTATAACAAAGACTTGTTGGGACTTCCTTTGCGTGAAATAGGCTTAGTCTTATTGGCAATTGCAACGGTGCTGACGTTTGTTTCGATGATTCAATATCTTCATTCGGCTTTTTCAAAATAGTAGTGCAAAATAAGTTATTTTACATATATTTTACCATTTTCTAGTGCCAGCGATTGTGGTTGGCCTTTTCTTTAGACTGCATTGGAAACAAGCTTATATTGTGATGATGTTAACCATGCTGGTCGATATTGATCATCTTTTAGCTAATCCAGTTTATGATCCCTCTCGTTGTAGCATTAACTTTCATCCTCTACACCGTTTTGTACCCATCGCAATTTATGTATTATTAAGTTTCATTCCTAAAACGCGTTTTCTTGGGATAGGTTTAGTGGTTCACATGCTATTGGATTCATTAGATTGCCAACTCACCAATGGAACTTGGTATCATTAGTTTGTTCGATTAAATATCAAATCCCATCTATGGATAAATATAAAGGTCAGCATCTCGTCATAAAAAAAGCCGCAGGCTCATACACGCACCACGGTTTGGGATTGGGCGATGGTCGGGTGATTCATTACTCAGGTTTTGCAGATGATTTAAGTGGTGCTGGCGTGGTTGAAAAACTTAGCCTAGATGATTTCTCCAAGGGTAAAGAGGTTATTATCAAACCTCATACAGAGCGAATATTCAGTGCAGACGATGCCATGCTTCGTGCCAGCTTACGTTTAGGTGAGGCGCAATATCATGTGCTGCATAATAATTGCGAACACCTAGTTGAGTGGTGCATTAATGGCAGGCATTTTAGTCAGCAATCGCGTAGAGGAAAGCTGGCTTATTCTGCAGGTATTGGTGTTAGAGCATTAGTGGGCGTAAAAAATCCCGTGGGGTTCTTGGCAGGAGCTGCTGCAGGTTATGCTTATATCAATCATCAGGGTTTAAAGAAAGTGCCTGATTTTAAGGCACTTGAAGATGAGTTTAATCGATTGAAAAGTGTTCTACTCTTTTAAAAAAACTTCATAGTAGCAACAAGCTGGAAGTTGCTAATAAATAACCAATAAAAATACCCATGGCAACATCGCTGGGGTAATGCAAGCCAAGTATCAAGCGTGATAAAGCGACAAGTATAATGAAGGGGATGATGATAATGCTCCATTCAGAATAATAGTGAAGCAGAATGGTTGCAAAGCTAAAAGCATGCATTGTATGACCAGAAGGAAAGCTGAACTGGTCTAAAACTGGTGAGTTTTGTAAAATCTCTTTGTTGTAGTTATAGGGTCTTATTCTTTTTGTTTTGGTTTTTAAGAGTTTGTAGATAATGTATGCAACGGTAGCAACAGACATCATGTGTAAAATGACTTTCCATGCTTCATTCCCATAAATAAGGGGTAAGGAAGCCATCAAAACATACCAAAATATGCCATTGCCTAAGCGACTAATCGCAGAAAAAAATTGGCTAGTAGTTTTTTGGTGGTTAATGCTATTAAAGAATAGGCAGTATGGAATCTCTGACTGATTAAGCTGACGAAACAAACTATTCATTTTAATCTTCCTATTAGACTAATCGCTTTAGATCAGCTATTACCTAAATAAAAATATTTATGAGAACAGCGTAATAGGAGTAGACATCAGAAAATAGTAAAGAGTTCACTAATGCAGCAATAAACTGACTGCATTAGTGATAAAGCTTTAGCCTCCGCACCGCCTCTACAACAGTCATCTTTTTTTCTCTTCTAGTTATGCATGATCATGCCCACAACCGCCAGGTGCATGTGGATGACCGTGTGCTATTTCTTCTTCTGTCGCGTCACGAATATCCAATACAGCCACATCGAAGTGTAATGTCTCACCTGCAAGCGGGTGATTCGCATCAATATTTATCGTGTCGCCATCGATACTTGCAACGGTGATAACTTGCGTACCTTGTGGTGTTTGGGCGTGAAACTGTGCGCCTGCTACCATCTCTTCATCAGGAATACCTTCAAACATCGTGCGTGGCACAGACTCTGTTAGCTTATCATCGCGTTCGCCATAAGCTTCATCAGGCGCAACGATTAAGCTAAAGCTATCGTTGACTGATTTTTCATTTAATGCATTTTCTAAACCTTTAATGATTCCACCCGTGCCATGCATATAAAGAAAAGGGTTGTTCTCATCAGCTTTATCGAGAATTTCTCCATCATCATTTTTTAAGGTATAGGCTAATGAAGCGATTTTATTTGTCGTAATATTCATGTGGTTTCCAGTTTGGTTGGTATGCTAATTTTGAAAAATATAATGATAAAAAGCGCCGTGATTCTGCCATAAATTTATCAAAATTTATAGGTTTGGATTACCTATCTTTCTAAGTGTGTATTTGGGTGTTATTCTGAGGGTATGTGTATTAGTTTCAAAGGGAAGTTTAATTGATGTCATTTCGGCGATTGCTTTATTCCCTGTTGTTGTACTTGATATTTCCCTTTGTAATATTTCGCTTATTTTGGCGTAGTCGCTCGAACCCTGCTTATCGCCAGCGAATTTTTGAAAGAATGGGTTTTGTAAATATTGAAAGCGACAAGCCTATTATTTGGCTTCATGCGGTTTCAGTGGGGGAAACCGTAGCGGCACAACCTTTGATTGAATCCCTGATTTTACAATACCCAAACCATAAAATTCTGGTAACAACCACCACACCAACAGGTTCAGATAGAGTTAACGCCCTCTTTGGTGATCGTGTGGCGCATGTTTATTTTCCTTATGATTTGCCCGATGTGGTGAGTCGTTTTATAAAGCGTGTGAAACCTCAATTATTGATTGTGATTGAAACAGAAATCTGGCCAAATTTATATGCGGCATGTCACAAAAATAATATCCCGTTAGCGTTGGTAAATGCGCGCTTGTCTCAGCGTTCCGCTGATAAGTATTTGAAAATAAAATCTCTAGTGGCTGAAACGCTGACAAATATAAATTTTATTGCAGTACGCTCTTTTGCTGATAAGGAAAGATTCAAAGCACTAGGTGCAAGTGATGACCAGTTGTCCATAGTGGGCAATATTAAATTTGATTTTGAGGTAAGTAAAAAACAGGTAGAGCAGGGTAGGCAATGGCGAAAACAATTACAGCACAATAAACAGGTCTGGGTTGTTGCGAGTACGCATGCAGGAGAAGATGAAAAAATACTGGCTTTTTATAAAAGCTTACAAAAGCAGTTTCCGACATTGTTATTGGTTTTGATACCTCGTCATCCTGAGCGCTTTGATGATGTCTTTCAGCTTTGTATGACATTAGACAATGACAATATTAAAACCGTGCGCCATAGCCAAACGAATGATTACCAAAATATTCAAACAAATATTATTTTGGGTGACAGCATGGGGGAAATGGAAAGTTGGTTTGCAACGGCGGATGTGGTATTTATGGGTGGAAGTTTAGTTGAAGTTGGCGGGCACAATCCTTTGGAGGCGATTGCACAAGGTGTGCCTGTCGTGAGTGGTCCACACATGTTTAATTTTGATGATATAGCAGGGCAACTTAGCGAAGAAGGTTTGTTATTTGTTTGTGAATCAGATAAAAAGATAGAAGAGACTATAACAAAATTATTGGAGCAACAAACTGATCTTGCAATTTTTGAAATGAAAGCTAAAGCTTTCATGCAGCAACACAGAGGTGTTACTGCACGCCTTATAAGGTTATTAATCGATATTTTCTAAAAGTGCTTTGCGGATCTTTTCATCGTCTTCTGCTTTTTCAATACGCTTGCGCTCAGCTTCAGCTATTTTCTCTTCCATAAGTTCTTGCGGTGTTTTTAGTTTTGCCTTTTCAGCGCTGGTGTTGATTAGCTCAGATTCTTCCTCGATGGTCTCCAGAGATAAACCATCAAATAAGAAGTCATCATCATTTACTTCCTTGTTTTCACCAGGAATAGCCGTTGTATCATTACTTATTCCACTATTTGCATAGTTATTATCTTCAAGATTGATGCGAACTTGTAGGTTGCTGGCAGAATCTGCATTCTTTAAGGCTTCCTCAAGTGAGATTACGCCTGACTTGTAGAGCTTGTAGATATGGCTATCAAAGGTCTGCATTCCCAGTTCTTCAGATTTTTCCATCACTTCTTTAATACCCATGATGTCACCTTTCATAATTAAGTCTTGGATCATAGGTGTGCCGATAAGAATTTCGATAGCGGCTACGCGTTTACCATCAATAGTAGGAATCAGACGTTGTGAAATAAAGGCTTGAATATTGATAGAAATATCCATTAAAAGCTGGTTGTGACGCTCTTCAGGGAAGAAATTGATAATACGATCAAGCGCCTGATTGGAGTTGTTCGCGTGTAAAGTAGACAAACAAAGATGGCCCGTCTCGGCAAAAGCGAGTGCATGCTCCATGGTTTCTTCGGTGCGAATCTCACCAATCAAAATAACATCAGGAGCTTGTCGTAAGGTGTTTTCAAGCGCATCTTCATAATTGTCTGTGTCTACACCCACTTCGCGCTGGCTAACTAATGACTTTTTATGTGGATGAACATACTCGATAGGGTCTTCAATCGTAACAATGTGACCTGCAGCATTTGCATTTCTATGATCAATTAACGCTGCGAGCGAAGTTGATTTACCAGAGCCTGTGCCACCTACGAATAACACCAGTCCACGTTTTTTCATAATGATGTCTTTTAATACTGGCGGTAAGCCAAGATCATCAGCATTAGGGATTTCTACTTTGATATTACGGATAACCATCGCAACATGGGTACGTTGCTTGAAGATATTGATACGGAAACGCCCAATGTCAGGCTCATCCAATGCAAGATTCATTTCAGGTTTTTGTTCAAACTGCTGTTGCTGGTCCACGGACATTAAAGATTTTGCTATTTCATTTAACTGTTCAGAAGTCATTCTTTCTTTGCTGAGCGGTTTTAATTCCCCTTGGAATTTAGCAGAAGGAGGTGCGTTAAACGTAAGGTAAAGATCTGATCCGTCATTTTGAACAAGGATACGAAGAAATTTTTTGAAATCCATTTTTTAGCCCGAATTATTTTTGTTATTGATTTGAGTATTTTAAAATAGACTGCTGTTATATTGAAGAAAAATCCGATTAAGTGTAGTCTTTGGCTTAATTTTATAACTTGTTAGATTTATTAAAATAATGCCTGTAGATAAAATATACCTCAATGCCAATGACCTCTTGCTGGATTCCTATCGTTTAGGAATCAATATCTTAAACAGTGGTTTTAAACCCGATTACATTGTTGGAATATGGCGTGGTGGCACTCCCGTTGGTATTGCAGTACAAGAAATATTGCATTACCTTGGTGTGGAGTCAGATCATATTGCGATTCGTACATCGTCTTACTATGGCATTGGCAAGCAAGATAAAACAGTGAAGGTGCACGGTTTAGAATATATCCTTAATAATATTAATTATGAAGATAACTTGTTACTGGTGGATGATGTTTTTGATTCAGGTCGAAGCATACAGGCGGTTATAAAAGCATTGGAAAAGAAAGCAAGACGTAATACGCCAAAAGATATTCGTATTGCGGTGCCTTGGTTTAAACCAAATAAAAATATGACTGAAATTACACCTGATTACTATCTTCATTCAACGGATGATTGGTTGGTCTTTCCACATGAGCTTGACGGGTTAGATGAGCAAGAGATTTTTGCGAATAAACCTGGGCTTGAAGAAATTATGAAAACTTATCAAAAATAATTATAATATTGCAGGAGGGCTAGCTTATAAATCATTTTAATATTACTCTTCTTCTAGAATCAAATATTTAGCGAAAAACATAGAAAAGTGGTAGAATGTTGCACAGTATGACCTTATTTATTATATAAGGTTATGCATTAAGGGCGAATCAATCTTGGAAGCTAATTATAAACTCAATTCAAGTTGATGATATTTAAGCAGTAAAAATTATATTAAAGAGTAAAAAAATGGGCTTTTTGAGTGTATCTAAAATAATAAAACAAACAACAAAACCATCTGTAAACAAATCTATAAACCAATGCATAAAAAGAAAGGCAAAAAAGGCTTATTTAGCAGCTTTGTTAGTTGCAATATTGTCTAGTGTGCCAGTGATGGCTGAAGAATCTGCACAAATTAATCTGCGTGATGTGGAAATTCCAACACTGATTGAAACCGTGTCACGTATCACAGGCAAAAATTTTGTGGTTGACCCGCGTGTAAAGGGGAAAGTTACGGTAATCACCAACAGTGATATGGATGCGGATGAATTATACGAAACGTTCTTGTCAATTCTTCAAGTACATGGGTTTTCTGCCGTACCCTCTGGTGCAAATTTAATTAAAGTTGTTCCTTCTAACCAAGCTAAACAGCAACCTGTTCCTGTTATTGGTGAAGATGAGGAGAAAAAACCAAGAAGAAAGCGTGTTAAACGCAATGCAGATGAGTTGATTACACGCGTCATCCGTGTGGAGCATGTGCCAGCCGCGATGCTAGTTCCTATTTTGCGCCCATTAGTTCCCAGTACAGGGCAACTACAGGCTTATGGGCCAAGTAATACGATTTTGATCTCTGACCGAGCCGCCAATATTGAACGTTTGGTTAAAGTAATCAAGCGTATGGATCGTGCAGATGATGAAGAATTAGAAGTTATTCCGTTAAAATTTGCATCCGCAAAAGACTTGGCGCAGACGATTCAAACCTTACAAAAATCTTCCATCAAAGGTGCTAAATCCAAAAATAGAGTATCTGCAGATGTTCGCACCAATAGCTTGTTATTAAGTGGTGATAAATCATCAAGACAACAAGTAAGGAAAATAATAACAAAACTTGATACCTATCAGAGAGTAGAAGAGAAAACTAAAGTTATTTACTTAAAGTATGCCAAGGCAGTCGATCTTGCTCAGGTGTTAACAGGTTTCTCTAAAACACAGAAAACTACCCGCGCGACTAAGAAAGGAGCGGCAGGCACACAAACCGCACAAGTAGATATTCAAGCGGATGATGCAACAAATTCTCTAATTATTACGGCAGAAGCTGATGTGCATAAGAATCTTGCAAAGGTGATTGCGCGTTTGGATGTACGTCGTGCGCAAGTTTTGGTTGAAGCAATTATTGCTGAGGTTTCGTTTGATTTATCAAAGACGTTAGGCTCCAGCCTTGGTTTTAGTATGACAAAAGGTCTTTTGGGTGGTTCAGGCACTGTTGCAGGTGTTGGTGCATTATTAAATGTATTTGCAGGTGGTGCAAATTCTGCGGCAGGTGTTGTTCCTCCGTCAGGTGGCGGGCGATTAGGGTTGGTTGACAATTTAGGGAAAAATAAATTTGGCTTACTAATTGATGCATTAAAAGGCGATGGTGCAACCAATATTCTTTCAACCCCAACGGTTGTGGCTTTAGATAACCAAGAAGCAACTTTGGTTGTTGGCGAAAATGTTCCTTTTGTGACAGGCAGTTATACTTCTACTGGAGGCAATAATAATGGAGGAACGAGTTCTTCACCATCGAATCCTTTCCAAACTATCGAACGAAAAGATGTGGGTATTACATTAAAGATTAAGCCTCAAATCAATGATGGTAGTAGCATTCGTCTGGATATTGAGCAAGAAGTTTCAAGCCTTAGTTCATCTAGTACTTCCGCATCTGACCTAATTACTAATAAACGTTCGATTAATACCAGTGTAATGGTTGAAGACGGACAGGTACTTGTTCTAGGGGGGTTGATGCAAGATACTTTTAGAGATCAGATTACGAAAGTACCTGTATTGGGCAATATTCCTATTGTGGGTAAATTGTTTCGAAGTAGTACGACCAAAAAAGCTAAAAAGAACTTAATGGTATTTATCCACCCTGTTATTATGCGCGATGTGTTAAGTGGGGATCACTATACACGCCAAAAATACAATAAGTTGAGGAAAGCACAAGTAGACTCAGCTGTTACTAGGCGTGGCATTTTGTCGCAAAAGGCGGCAGTATTCCCAACAAATATAAAATGGGGTTTAGTGCAACATTTAACACAAGCACAGAAAAAGCAGATTATCATTCGTGAACAGCAACAGCGTGTTTTAGCGCATAATCGTAAAATCCAGCAGGGACGATTGGCGCAACAAGAAAAGAATAGAATGGTACAACAGCGTAGAGCTTCAGCGGTCCAAGCTAAAAGTCGCCCAGAGGTTCGCCCATATAATCCATCAGGGAAAATTCCCGATAGATTAAGAAATGTGATGCCTCCGAAACGTAACTAATTAAATAAAAATAAAATGAACGAATCAGAAAATAATACTGTTGGTATAGCGTTACACACTGTTGACGGAGCAGAAGTGGGGCCCCCAAATTTTGTGGACTTCCCTTATAGCTTCGCTAAACGTAACGGTGTGGTATTGCAACGTGGCACAATTAGTGATGCAGCTAACGGTGCTGAAAGCAGACTCATTGTTCACTATAAAAAAGGCCTAACCCCCATAATCGCCAATGAAGTAAATCGTTTCTTAGAAGCAGATGCTACTTTTAAATTGATGGAGAGCGATGAGTTTGAACGTACCCTAGCTAGACAGTACGACAACAGTGGCGCAGGTGCGAGCGCCATGATGGACGATATTGGTGAGGAGCTAGATCTCAATGACGTTGCAGATTCTTTACCAGAACCTGAAGATTTATTAGAATCAGAAGATGATGCGCCGATTATTCGTCTTATCAATGCATTATTGACTCAAGCAGTTAAAGAAAATGCCTCAGATATTCATATTGAAACCTATGAGAACCGCATGGTAGTTCGTATGCGTGTCGATGGTGTTTTACGTGAAATTTTAGAGCCACCGCGTTCACTCGCAGCTTTGGTTATTTCTCGTATTAAAGTAATGGCAAAGCTGGATATTGCTGAAAAACGTGTTCCTCAGGATGGTCGTATATCACTGCGCGTTGCAGGTCGTGGGGTTGATGTGCGTGTCTCTACCTTGCCATCAGGTCACAATGAACGTGTGGTAATGCGCTTGTTAGATAAATCAGCAGGGCGCTTAAATCTTGAGCATTTGGGAATGGACCCTGTTACTCAAGAACGCTTAAAAGAACTTATTAAGAAACCGCATGGCATTATCTTGGTTACAGGTCCAACAGGTTCAGGTAAAACAACAACGCTTTATGCGGCGCTAACAAATTTGAATGAAACCAGTAGAAATATTCTAACGGTAGAAGATCCGATAGAGTATTACATCGATGGAATAGGGCAAACTCAGGTCAATAATAAAGTGGATATGAGTTTTGCGCGTGGCTTAAGAGCTATTCTGCGTCAAGACCCCGATGTGGTAATGATTGGTGAGATTCGTGACCTTGAAACAGCCGAAATTGCAGTACAAGCATCGCTTACAGGTCACTTAGTCTTCTCAACTTTGCATACTAATACAGCTGTCGGCGCAGTAACGCGTTTACGTGATATGGGTGTTGAACCTTTTCTTTTATCGTCTAGTTTGATTGGTGTGATTGCACAGCGATTAGTACGTTTATTGTGTGAAGATTGTCGTGTGGCTTATACCCCAGATCATGCGGAATGTGAATTGATAAACATCGATCCTAGCAAGCCTCCTGTGCTTTACCACCCTAAAGGATGCGCAGCTTGTGGTCATACAGGCTATGCAGGTCGAAATGGTATTTATGAGTTTGTAGAGATTGATGATACAACGCGCAATATGATTCATGATGGAGCAAGCGAACAGCTAGTTGAAGATTATGTGCATCAGCGAGTCCCGACGATACGCCAAGATGGTATGCGCTTGGTCGTCACTGGTAGAACATCACTGGAAGAAGTATTGCGTGTTACTCGTGAAGACAAGAAGCTCTCTAACTAACTCATGCCCGCTTTTGAATACACAGCTTTAAATGCTAAGGGTAAAGAAGAGACAGGCATTCTGGATGGTGATAATGCACGACAAGTTCGTCAGTTATTACGTGATAGCAATCTCACTCCATTAGAAGTTAATCAGGTTGAAAAATCTGAACGTAGCGGGAGCAATACGGTTCGCAGAGCAGGGCGTGTAAAAGCGGCTGAACTTGCTTTACTCACACGTCAACTTGCCACCTTAGTGCAGTCAGGCTCTCCACTGGAAGAAGCCTTAGCCACTACTGCTAAACAAACCGAAAAGAAAAATATAAAGCATATACTCTCTGCTGTTCGTACACGTGTGGTTGAAGGTTACTCTTTAGCTGATGGCTTAAAAACCTACCCTTCTGTTTTTCCTGATATGTATCGAGCGACTATTTCAGCAGGCGAGCAATCGGGTCATTTAGATGCTGTATTAGAGCGTATGGCAGATTACACCGAGTCACGTCAAGAAACCCAGCAACGTATTGCTAATGCGATGTTTTACCCTGTGATACTCACTATTGTATCGATTGCGATTGTTGCTGGTTTATTGGGTTTTATCGTACCTAAAATTATTGATGTGTTTGAAAATATGGGGCAAGAGCTTCCCGCCATGACACGTGGACTTATTACGGTTAGTGATTTTGTGCGTGATTATGGTCTCTATATCGCCGCGGTATTAGTGATTCTCTTTATACTCTTTAAACAAATGATTAAAATTCCCAAGTGGCGGATGGTTTATCATCGCTTTGTTCTGAAGTTACCCATAATTAAAAAAATGGTGCGTGGTTTGAATACAGCGCGTTTTGCGAGAACGTTGAGTATACTTGCGTCCAGCGGTGTGCCGATACTAGATGCTATGTCTATCTCTGCAAAAGTGGTGCAAAACCTTCCTATGCGGCAAGCGGTCGAAGAGGCGGCGCGTAAAGTGCGAGAAGGAAAGGCGATTAACCGAGCTTTGGATCAGTCAGGTTATTTCCCACCCATGACGGTACATTTGATTGCCAGCGGTGAAAGCAGTGGCAAACTGGATGAAATGTTAGAGCGTGCTGCTGTGCAGCAAGAGCGTGAAACAGATTCTATGTTAACGAATATTCTGGGCTTATTTGAGCCAATACTTATTTTGGTTATGGGGGGTGTTGTCTTATTGATTGTTTTATCAATATTACTACCCATTCTTAATTTGAACCAATTGGTGCAGTAAAGCTCCATACTACTTAGAAAAGAGTATTGAGAAATAGAATACTGAACAAATTGATTTTATTGATTTTTATTTAAGAGAGAAGGAGAGAAACATGGGTTTTAATTTACGAAAAACGTTAAAGAGTCTTTTATTAACCGCGGTATTACTACCTGCAATAGCATTTGCCAATACCGAATTTAAAGGTACAGAAACGGTTAATATAAACCGAGCAGATGCAGCAACTTTGGCTGCTTACCTTAAAGGTGTTGGCGTAAACAAAGCAAAAGATATTGTTGCTTATCGTAATAATAACGGTAAATTCAAAAGTATTGAAGATATAAAGAATGTTCCTGGTGTTGGTGATGAAACGTTTAAAGATAATAAGCGTAAAATGTCTACTTCTCGCGGTAAAACGGTCGCTCCAGAAGGCTATAAACTAGGAAAGGCGAGCGGAAAATCGAAGAAGACTTCAACATCGAAGAAGTTGACTACAAAAAAATCAACCAGCACGAAGAAAAGCACTGCTAGCTCATCTAAAACAAGTAAGACTAAGACTGCAGTGAAGAAGAAATCATCAACATCTAAGTCGGCTTCAGATAAAAAATCATCGTCAACAAAGCCTAAGAAAAAGCCTTCTAAGAGCAGTTCAAAGAAGAAAAGTGATAAAAAATCTAAGGCTAAAAAACCTAAGAAAAAAGCTAAAAAGTCTAAAGCTAAAAAGAAGAAAAAGAGCAAAAAGAAAGATAAGTAATGTCGTAATTTTTAGCTAAGAGTTCTAGCTGATACTTCTTATCGGTTAAAACAAACTGAATAGCCAGTTTCCTGAATAAGGAACTGGCTATTTTTTATACAGAAAGGTAATCTACTTTTATTCGAAATAAACACACAAAATAATTAAAATGAAGAATATATTAGTGACTGGCGGTGCAGGGTATATAGGCTCGCATACTTGTATCGAGCTTTTAGCAGCGGGCTACACCCCCATTGTTATTGATAATCTTTGCAATAGCTCAACCATCTCTCTGGATAAAGTTAAACAAATCACAGGAAAGAAAATTACCTTTATAGAAGGTGATGTACGTGATGCAAAATTCTTGGACAGCGTATTTAAGAAATTTAATATTTATGGTGTCATCCACTTTGCGGGTTTAAAGGCAGTAGGTGAATCGGTTGAAGAACCTTTCATGTATTACGATAACAATATCGCAGGCAGCATTTGCTTATTTGATGCGATGAACCGCAATAATGTAAAACGCATTATTTTTAGTTCTTCAGCAACTGTTTATGGAGACCCTGCAACCGTTCCTATTAAAGAAGACTTTCCTGTTAGTGCAACTAATCCTTATGGTCGCTCAAAGCTTCATATTGAAGAAATTCTCCAAGATATTTACGTGTCTGATGATCAATGGAATATTGGTCTGCTTCGATACTTTAATCCTGTTGGTGCGCATAAAAGCGGTTTGATTGGTGAAGATCCTAACGGCATTCCAAATAACCTTATGCCATATATATCAGGTGTTGCTGTGGGTAAATATAAAGAGTTATCAGTATTTGGTGGAAATTATCCAACTCCCGATGGCACAGGTGTACGTGATTATATACATGTGGTCGACTTAGCAAAAGGTCATGTTAAAGCACTGCAAGCATTTGAGAGTAGTAAGGTTGATAACTTATATACAGTAAATCTGGGGACAGGTATTGGCTATTCGGTACTTGAAATGGTTAAGGCATTCTCAACAGCATCCAATAAAAAAATAGCTTATAAAATTGTAGCGCGTAGATCAGGCGATATTGCTTGTTGTTACGCTGACCCAACTTTGGCAAAAGAAATGTTAGGCTGGCAAGCGCAGTACGGCATTCAAGAAATGTGTGATGATACATGGCGTTGGCAAAGTGGCAACCCCGATGGCTATAAAGTAAATGCAGAACCCCACTTAATGGTAGAAGACGTTACTGTCTAAGCTATTAGAACTTAGCAAGAATTAGAGAGAGGAAACATTCGTGAAAACATTAATATTAACATTAGCAGCAAAGAGTAGGGCGATATTGGCGCTCGTATCAATATCACTTCTTAGTGCTTGTTCGAGCTTATCACCTCAACCACCAACAGCGGCTGAGACAGCAATGGCGGCAAGGTCAGTTGCAGTGCTCAATCAAGCCCCTGTAGGCGCTGTACCGCAATATGCGGTAAATGATGCGCGAGTAGCTACTAAGATTGCTTATCGACCTGCTATATCGGCAACTATTTCACCACAAGACACACTGGATATTAACGTCTTTAAAGTGGCGGATTTGTCGGCAAAAGCACTTAAAGTGGAATCAAACGGCGCTATTTCCCTACCTTTAATAGGTTCTGTACGAGTAGCAGGTTTGAGTATTGGGCAAGCAGAGCAACTTATCACGCAAAAGCTTTCGCAATATATGCAAGCACCTAAAGTTAGCGTTGTTCGCACCGATACAGCGGTATCAAAAAGAGTGACAGTAGAAGGTGAAGTAAGAACACCTGGTGTTTTCCCCATAAAAGGAAACTTGAGCTTTTTACAAGCTATCGCGATGGCACAGGGTTTAACAGACCTTGCAGACTCTCGAAGTGTTTTGTTCTTTCGTGACGGTCAACAACATGCGGTAAGTTTAGACTTAGTACGAACGGGGAGAATCGCTGACCCAATATTGCGCGGTGACGATCGAATTGTCGTACTGAAAGATAATGCAAAAGTGAGAGAGAAGAAAGTCATTGATTACCTTCCTGCGGTCATCGCACCCCTCTCGTTATTCGGTGTCGGAGGCTAGAGTACTTAGATACTGCTAATATTTAATAAAAGAGCCGATAATTTATCGGCTCTTTTTGTATGAGAATAGTGAATATAAGAAGCACACCCCCCCACTTTTACATGATGTTTATAAACATGCTGTAAAAGTGGGGGGGTGTGCTTCTATTTATTTATTCTTGTCCCATTGAAAAGCTTTCAAGTTGTTTGGTATCCAACACAAGCTTATCAATCTTCAAATACGCAATGCCTTCTTCCGCAGAGATAGCGACTTGCTTCACGCCTTTAATAGCAAGCAACTGTTGTGTAGTTTTTTCAAAATCAGATAGCCATTCATCTTTTAATTTTAGTATTTGGCTTTTGTAAAAATCAGGTTTTGGCAAACTAAACGCGACGATCAATAATAATGCCGACATAATTGCGCCAAAGATAAATACGCCTGAAGTTCCCCATTGTTGAAGCACTAATCCACCGACGGCACCACCCACAAAAATACCGAAGAACTGTGAAGTTGAATACACTCCCATCGCTGTGCCTTTATTATTTACATTCGAGTATTTGGCAACTAATGATGGTTGTACAGCTTCTAAAAAGTTGAATCCAATAAAGAAGAGTAGAAAGGCAAACATCAGTGGATAAAAACTGAATTGGCTGATGCCCAGCAAGCCTTGTGATAACAATAGCAAGACCACAGCAATAATAAATACGCTTTTAATCTTACGATACTTCTCGGCAATAATAATCATCGGCAATGAAAAAATGATTGATACTGCTAAAACGGGCAGGTAAATCTTCCAGTGGTCGGTGCTATCAAGATGCAGTTGATCTCTAAAAATTAGAGGCAATACGCTAAAATTAGCTGTCATTAAAAGGTGTAGTAAGAACACACTAGCATTCATTCTCAATAAGGTACCTTCCTTGAGAACAGGTCTTATACAAGCCCCAATAATGCCTGCATCGCGATGTATTTTGGTTTGTTTGGGGGTAGGGACGGTGAATGTGATTAGCAATATTCCAATCACAGCAAGTAGTGCTGTTGTCCAAAAAACCCCAGAAAGCCCCGACCATTGACTAATGAGTGGCCCAAGAACCATAGCCACGGCAAAGGCAATTCCAATGCTCATACCAATAGCTGCCATAACTTTTGCGCGATGGTCCTCACGGCTTAAGTCAGCAGCCAAAGCCATTGTGGTTGCAGCGATAGCGCCACTGCCTTGAATAGCTCGCCCGATAATAATGATGTAAATATTATCTGATAACGCGGCGATAACACTGCCTAATGCAAAAACTAATAACCCCCCGATAATGACAGGTTTACGCCCGATTTTATCGGAAAGTAAACCAAGTGGAATCTGGAATACCGCTTGGGTTAAGCCGTATATGCCAATGGCTAAGCCGATTAAAAAAGGTGTTGCGTTATTTAGCTCTTTGGCAAATAACGGCAGAATGGGGAGAATCATGAATAGTCCAAGCATGCGCACAGCAAATACTGCGGCCAGAGAGGCGGCTGTTCGTTTTTCTAAACTATTCATAAATATAAACGTTGCACTTTCTAGATTAAGACAGCGATAATATCAGATTCCCCCAATGTTAAAATTGATTTCTGGCAATACGAGTTTCAACATAAATGAATAAAATATCCCTACGCGGTGCGCGCACCCACAACCTCAAAAATATTGATTTAGATTTACCTCGCGATAAGCTGATTGTGATTACAGGTTTATCAGGCTCGGGTAAATCATCATTAGCGTTTGATACAATATTTGCAGAAGGTCAGCGCCGTTATGTGGAGTCGCTATCAGCGTATGCTCGCCAGTTTTTATCGGTGATGGAAAAGCCCGATTTAGACCATATTGAAGGCTTATCTCCTGCTATTTCTATCGAGCAAAAAACCACCTCGCATAATCCACGTTCAACCGTGGGAACAATCACCGAAATATACGATTACTTACGTTTGTTATATGCGCGAGCAGGCGAACCACGCTGCCCTGAACATGGTACAGAGCTAAATGCACAAACGGTTAGCGAGATGGTTGATCAGATCATGGCACTGCCAAAAGACAGTAAGCTGATGATGCTTGCACCTGTGGTGCGTGATCGTAAGGGTGAGCATGTTCAGTTATTTGAAGAGCTTAAAAGCCAAGGTTTTTTACGAGTACGCATCGACAAGGTTGTTTATGATTTGGATGATGTGCCCAAGCTAGAGCTACGCATTAAACACACGGTTGAAGTGGTGGTCGATCGTTTTAAAATCCGCCCTGATTTAGAGCTACGCTTGGCAGAATCATTAGAAACTACACTGCGCCTTGCCGATGGTTTGGCTGTAATTGCACCTATGGAAGCAGATGCAAAAGCGAGTGATGAAATTCTATTTTCAGCTAACTACGCTTGTAATCTCTGCGGCTATTCACTGCAAGAATTAGAACCACGTTTATTCTCATTCAACAGCCCATCGGGTGCGTGTCCGACTTGCGATGGTTTGGGTGTAGAACAGATTTTCGATGTCGATCAAGTGGTGACTAAACCTCAGTCGAGCCTCACAGATGGCGCAATACGAGGCTGGGATAAGCGTAACCATTATTATTTTCACATGATTACATCCTTAGCTGATCACTATGATTTTGATGTGGAAACACCTTATCAAGACTTGCCTAAAAAAATCCAAAAGATACTTTTATACGGCAGTGGTAGAACCAAAATACATTTCACCTATGAAGGAAGAAAAGGGCAGACCTTTAATCGTACTCATGCTTTTGAGGGGATTATTCATAACTTAGAACGCCGTTATAAAGAGACAGATTCAAATTCTGTGCGCGAAGAGATGATTAAATATATGTCGGTACAACAATGTGGTGAGTGTGATGGTTTACGCCTAAAAGAATCTGCACGCCATGTTTTCATTACGGAGAAAAATCTGCCTAGTATTACCGATATGGCAATCGGTGAAAGTTTCCAATTTTTTAATGATATTAAATTAGAAGGTAAGCAAGAAAAAATTGCCGAAAAAATAATCAAAGAAATCAAATTGCGTTTAGAGTTTTTGGTAAACGTAGGCTTGGATTATTTAACCCTGAGCCGAAGCTCTGAAACTTTATCGGGCGGAGAAGCACAGCGCATACGTTTGGCCTCACAAATAGGGGCAGGTTTAGTAGGCGTGATGTATGTATTAGATGAGCCTTCAATTGGTTTACATCAACGCGACAACGAACGCCTACTCAAAACACTTAAACACCTGCGAGATTTGGGCAACACCGTGATTGTGGTTGAGCATGATGAAGATGCCATTCGCGAGGCTGATTACGTGGTTGATATTGGTCCTGGAGCAGGGGAGCATGGCGGTGAGATTATCGCGCAAGGCAAGCTCAAAGATATTCTAAAAGTAAAGGAATCACTCACAGGGCAGTTCTTATCAGGCGTGCGTAAAATTGAAGTGCCGAAAAAGCGTACTAAGTTTGATAAGAAAAAAATGCTACGTTTGGTGGGTGCAACAGGTAATAACTTGCAATCAGTCACAGCAGAAATTCCTGTGGGAGTAATGACCTGTATTACTGGCGTTTCTGGTTCTGGTAAGTCTACTCTTATTAACAGCACGCTTTATCCCAATATCGCACACTTTTTACATAATAGCGCGGTTAAAAGATCACCCGTTGAAAAGATCGAAGGGCTAGAGCACTTTGATAAAGTGGTCGATGTTAACCAAAGCCCAATAGGGCGCACACCGCGTTCAAATCCTGCTACTTACACAGGTGTATTCACTCCAATTCGTGAATTATTTGCAGCGACTAAAGAAGCACGATCACGCGGTTACTTACCTGGTCGGTTTAGCTTTAACGTCAAAGGTGGACGCTGCGAAGCCTGCCGTGGTGATGGGTTAATCAAGGTTGAAATGCACTTTTTGCCCGATGTTTATGTCACTTGTGATGTTTGCGATGGTAAACGTTATAACCGCGAAACCTTGGATGTAAACTTCAAAGGAAAGAATATTTACGAAGTTTTGCAAATGACGGTAGAAGAAGGTTTAGAATTTTTCAAGGCAATTCCAGGCATCAAAGTAAAATTGCAAACGCTGGTCGATGTAGGCTTGTCGTATATCACGCTAGGGCAAAATGCCACGACCATTTCAGGTGGTGAAGCACAACGTGTAAAGCTTGCCAAAGAGCTATCCAAACGTAGCACGGGTAAAACCATTTATATTTTGGATGAGCCGACCACAGGTTTGCATTTTCATGATGTTGATGTGTTGCTTCAAGTGCTACATCGACTACGTGATGAGGGCAATACCATTATTGTGATTGAGCATAATCTCGACGTTATTAAGACTGCTGATTGGATTATTGATCTTGGTCCAGAAGGCGGTAGTGGCGGTGGAAAGGTTATTGCAACAGGCACACCAGAAGATGTGGTGAAGGTGAAAGGCTCATTTACGGGGCAATATTTAAAGCCGTTGCTTAATTAATGTAACTTGCGTTATTCACAAAATGAACTATGTTCTAACCAACAACTAAAATCGAAGGAGAATAAAAATGGCATCAATTACATTACACGGTGACGCGATCAACACCAACGGAGAATTACCCGCTGTGGGTAGTGCCGCACCTGATTTTACACTAACAACAGGCGAGTTAGCTGATGTTAGTTTGGCGGATTTTGCAGGCAAGAAGAAATTATTAAGTATCGTACCCAGCCTCGATACAGGCGTTTGTGCAATCTCGACAAAAAAGTTTAATGAGTCTGTTGATAAACACGATGACACTGTATTCCTTACAATTTCGGCGGACTTACCTTTTGCACAGGGTCGTTTTTGTGAAGCTGAAAATGTAGATAAAATCAAAACACTTTCAACCATGCGTTCAGTATCATTTGCAGAAGATTACGGAATCAAAATTGTCGATGGTCCACTTGCAGGTATCACGGGTCGTGCGGTCGTTGTTCTTGATGAGGATAACAAAGTGCTTTATACAGAGCTTGTACCAGAGATAGCTCAAGAGCCAGATTATGATAAGGCTTTAGCTGCTTTATAGGCTGTATGGTATCAAAGCACACCCCCCCACTTTTACATGGCTATTAATAACAGCCATGTAAAAGTGGGGGGGTGTGCTTTTAATTACTTTCAAGTAGAATACGAGTGGATTTTATAAAGTTACTTTTATAAAATTAAGATTAGATTATTATTTTGCCCGCTTAGAGAAAAGACAGGGTATAAACAAACTTAAGAAAAGGATAAGAGAAATGGCAAGTATTAATAAAGTTATATTGGTCGGCAATCTAGGACAAGATCCCGAAGTAAAGTATATGCCGAGCGGCGGCGCAGTAACCAATATTAGCATTGCAACAACTGACTCATGGAAAGACAAATCAACGGGCGAGAAAAAAGAAAATACCGAATGGCATCGCGTAGTATTTTTTAATCGTCTTGCTGAAATCGTGGGCGAATACCTACGTAAAGGTTCACAGGTTTACATCGAAGGAAACCTAAGAACACGTAAATGGCAAGATCAGAGCGGGGCAGATAGATACTCAACCGAAATAGTCGCACGTGAAATGCAAATGCTAGGCGGTAGAGCTGGTGGAAGCAGTGATTTTGCACCTTCTCAACAACCCCAGCAAGGTCAACAACAAGGCGGCAGCGCACCACAACAACAAAGCGGAGGTGCCCCACAGCAATCAGCGCCTCAGCAAGCACCACAACAAAGTGCACCACCGCAGAATTTTGATAACTTTGATGATGATATTCCGTTTTAAAGGTTACCTTTAAAACGGAATATCATCATCAAAATAGTCACGACGAAAGCCAGTATTTAATACTGGTTTTTTTGTGCCGTGTAAAAGTGAGGGGGTGTGCTTAAGCTTCTTCTTAATCATAGTATATTAAAATACAGAAATAAATTAAGGAGTCGCCAATCAATAATGAAAGTTTTTACTATCAACTGTAGTGCTACACACAATGCTTGATGCGTCTCCTCATTCGCCATTCCCCTATCGCGAAGGAAATAGTATTCGTTTCCTTGTTGATGGTGAACAGTTCTACCCCACAATGCTCAAATCCATTCAGCAAGCACAAAAATATATTTTGATGGAAATGTATTTATTTGAGTCAGGTGAAATCACAGATAAATTTATCGATATGTTTGTTGCGGCGGTTCAGCGTGGTGTGAGCGTGCAGTTACTAATTGATGCCTATGGTGGTTTAAGACTATCAAAGAAAGACCGAAGAAAACTGGTTGATGCGGGTGTACAACTGGTTTTTTATAATCCTCTAATGTTTAAAAAGCTAAAGAAAAATCTATTTCGCACTCACCGAAAATATATGATTATAGATGGGCTTAAAGCTTTTGTGGGAGGGGCAGGTGTTACCGACTCTTTCTATGGAAAAAATGCTTGGAGAGAGACGGTTGTAGAAGTGAAAGGAAGTGTCGTTGCTGATTGGCAAATGCTTTTTACTAAAAACTTCAATCACTGGTCAGATAATACTGTGCCAGAACTCATGATGGGAAGCATTGCTATTGGGGATGTATCTGCACGACTTGCTTATACTACAGGTGGCTCGCGCCTTGAAATTAAGAAGGTTTTGCTGAAAAAAATAGAGAATAGCAACGAATCAATTTGGTTAGCATCCGCATATTTTATACCATCAAGAAAAACGAGAAAGGCACTGAGAAAAGCGGCCTCTAATGGTATAGATGTGAGGTTGCTTTTACCTGGAGAAATAACGGACCATCCCGCAGTACGCTACGCAAGTAGGAGATACTACGCGCGTTTATTACGTTTTGGCGTACGCATTTTTGAATATCAAGGGCGTTTTACGCATACGAAAATGGTCTTGATTGATGATTGGTTAACCATTGGTTCAAGCAATATGGATCGTTGGAATTTTCGTTGGAACCTTGAAGCGAACCAAGAAATTGAGAATGAAAACATTGCGAGTAAGGCACGTAAAATAATGCTTGATGACTTTTCTCATTGTCATGAAATTAAATATATTGACTGGATTAATCGTTCAAGAATACAACGCACAAAAGAGTGGTTGTGGGGAAAGTTGGACATATTCTTGACCAAATATATTTAGAAGTATTTTGTTAGCATAAAATTGAAGTACAAAAAAGCCAGCGTAAATAGCTGGCTTTTTTGTTATGAAGAGGTTGTGAAAGTCAGTGCGAAACAGTCTCACAACAACCTGAAAAGAAGTCACGGTTGATTGTCGCATTGACTTCATACATATAATTGGTTCTTGATAATCCGGTGCTACAAGCATCGGTTTTCTCAAGGTTTACATCAACAATATTACGACCTTTGTTGCCACCAATATTCATGCGTATTTCGTTAGAACTTGCCCACTCGTGGTAATTGATAGGGACATTGAATGATTGACCACCCTTAAAGTTCACCTGCATTTTTTTATCGGCCACATTCATTTTAATACTCCAAGGTCGAGGAGAACTACCGATACAACGGAGCACTTTATTGCTAGTGCTTGGTCTTCTGTTAGGAGAGTAAGTCGTTTTTACTTCTCTTGCAGCGAGTTGGGTCGGTTGATAATAACGATTTTCCGTTGGCATTTGTGGCATTCTCTGAGGTGTTTCTTGTGATAATGCTTTGGGAACTGTTGCTTTTTTGGTGATGGTTTGTGATTTGGCCTGAGCGACAGATCGTGTCACGCCTTTAGTGATATTCCGAGAACCGCTGGATACCGCAACAACGGTTGTATTTAATGCAGGTAACGCGCCTGTCTTTTTAAGGTAGCGAGCATTCACCCAGCCTTTATTATTCTGCCACGTTACTTCAATCCATTTGGATTTCTTTAGGCTCTTCTTTTTTCCTGTTGCCACAAGGTCAACTGCATTGTAAGGCAGAGAAACTTTAACCCTCGATTTTGGACTTGGCCATGCACGCAGGCGTAATTTATTTTTTACCGAGACTTTGGTTACTTTGAATATCTTTACGTTTGATTTGGCGTAAGCCATTGAAATTGTTAAATCAATTGTGATTAATGCCAGCACAATGAATGCTGATAACGTGATCCGTTTCATGATTATTTCCCCTTTTTTACCTAACTTATGCCCATAAGTTAGGGTTGTTCTTTACTTTTACCATATTGAGTATAGCGTAAGTTGGCTACTGTATCAAACAAAACACTTTAAGTAAGGTGAGTTAAGTGCATGCTATAAAAGGAAAAAATTGATTTATTATTTATTAACCACGTAGGTTTTAGTCATTACATCCTGGCAGAGGATATTTCCTCTTGGCGAACAATAGAGATAAAAATTTACCGCTGCCGCAATGGGTGCGAAGGCGGTAATACAAACAAGTGTGGCAAGCATTCGCAGAAATGATCGGTAGATTGTGATGGGGGACTCATCAATATCTACAACTTTTAACCTAAAGAGTAATTTTCCAACAGAGGCTTGATAACGTGATGCTTCCATAATGGGTGCAATGACTAGCATGTAAACTGCTGCCACGCTTAAAAGTGGGTATGAAACTGTTTTGTAATGGATGTTTATCCAAATAAATAAAAAAATAAGAGATACGTCTACGATATATGCCATAAGACGTTGATAGTAATAGTCAGATTGTTTGCCTAGTTTTTTAGCTGTTATTTTTCTATAGTCTATTTTTGTTAAATTTAAAAAAGGGTAAATGGCATTTATTTGTAATCCATGAGACTTTTTGAATTCCCTCCATTGTTTGTCCCAGTGAAAGAGTGAGTTCAAATAATCTAAAATAGCTGTTTTCACCCACAATATATTTTGTTGCAATGATTTTTTATTGGTATTACTGACGACCTTAAAAATATGCTTACTGGCTTCGGAGCGAAATTCGAGGTCTAGCATTGAAGGTAATTCAGCTATAAATTCCCAATCACTGACTTTGCTATTCTTAGGATCTTCTTTTAGAAGTAATTTGACTTGAGTAATGAGCTTGTCCCAATCATCGTAAAGCTGTTGCTGGCGGTTATGCTCTTTAAGTTCAATATCAATACTGCTTATTTGTTGGCTGATTTCCCTATCTTGGCTTGTTGATCTATGTAGATTGTATTCACTCTCATCCGTTTCATCATCAATAACTGCATGATGATTAGTTAAATCTTTAACAATTACATCGCTACTAACATCATGTAAAAGTGGGGGGGTGTGCTTCTTATTTGGGGGAGTAAACCATTGTGGTGATGATTGTTTATTATCAGTGGTTGTTATACTAGCTAGAGCCTTTTTATAAGCCTCGTGTAGCTTCTTAAAGCCTTCAGGGTCATCATCTGGTTTGGTCGTTTTTAGCAGCTTGGCATAAGCGATCTTAATCGTTTTTTTACTACTGTCTTTGTCTATTCCGAGTATTTTCCAGCAGTTCATGGTGATATTTGCGTATATTGAAAATTAAGATAGAGTCTAGCATTAACTAACAAGTGACATGCAATTCAACATCACTGATAATACCTCACCCCTCGAATATTAAGAAGTAACCATTACTATGCCTGGTAAAACATCTGGTAAGATTTTTATACAAACCCACGGTTGTCAAATGAATGAGTACGATTCGGCTAAAATGCTGGATGTGCTGAAAGATTCAGATGGCATGGAGCTAACGGATAACCCTGATGAAGCGGATGTGCTATTGCTCAATACCTGTTCCATTCGCGAGAAAGCGCAGGAAAAGGTTTTTCATCAACTTGGTCGTTGGAGAAAAATAAAAGAAAAGAATCCAAACGTCATTATTGGTGTGGGTGGTTGTGTGGCGAGCCAAGAAGGCGAAGCATTGCAAAAACGCGCACCCGTGGTGGATGTGATTTTTGGTCCGCAAACCTTACACCGTTTGCCAGAATTGGTCGCAGAGGCAAAAAGTACCAAAAAATTTGTCATCGACATCTCATTCCCTGAAATTGAAAAGTTTGACAACTTGCCAGAACCCGTAGCTGAAGGTGTGAGTGCTTTTGTTTCGATTATGGAAGGCTGTAGCAAATACTGTACTTTTTGTGTGGTGCCATATACACGCGGTACAGAAATCTCCCGCCCCTTTGATGATATTATTGCAGAGATTGCCAAGTTAGCAGAGCAGGGCGTTCGTGAGATCAATCTCTTGGGTCAAAATGTTAACTCTTATCGCGGTGATACGCATGATGGTGAAATAGCAGATTTAGCGATGTTGATTCATTATGTGGCAGCGGTTGAAGGCATTGATCGTATTCGTTACACCACCTCACACCCTGTTGAATTTAGCGATAGTCTGATTCAAGCCTATGCGGAAGTGCCTGAATTGGTTGATCATTTACATCTACCCATTCAAAGTGGTTCAGATCGTATTCTCGCAGCGATGAAGCGCGGGCATATGGCAATAGAGTACAAACAAAAAATCAGGAAATTACGCGAAGTTCGTCCTAGTATTAGTTTATCGTCTGATTTTATTATCGGTTTCCCAGGTGAAACGGATAAAGACTACGAAGACACCATGAAGCTGATCGAAGACATAGGTTTTGATAGGAGTTTTAGCTTTATTTATAGCGCAAGACCTGGCACACCAGCGGCATCATTTGAAGATGATGTGCCGATGGCTGTAAAGAAAACTCGTCTTTACCGATTGCAACAACGCATTACTGAGATGGAACAAGAAATCAGTAAAAAAATGGTGGGAACAGTCGTTAAGGTTTTGGTCGAAAAAGTATCTGTGAAAGATGAAAAACAAGTCGCAGGTAGAACAGAAAATAACCGCATTGTGAATTTTGACGGTGATCAGTCGCTTATCGGAAATTTTGCAGAGGTTGAAATTACCGAAGCGCAACCCAATTCTCTACGTGGTAAGTTAGTTTAATTGTAACGGGGTGTTGGTACGGGAAATATGATGAGAGAAAAATCAAGGTGATTTCTCCAGTTTTTTAAAAATGAAATTAATAGTAATTCTATTGAACGATTTTTTAAGAATAATTTGAGGAGCTCAAACTGTTTTTATTCATTATATTTCTCGTATCAACGTCCCCCAGTAAAAGGATTTAATATGAAGTGGCGTGATAGAAAACAAAGCACAAATGTAGATGATAGAAGATCAAGTAGTGGGCGTGGTGGTGGAAGAGGCTTGCCTTCAATTGGCACATTAATGTTTTTATGGCCTTTACTTAAACCCTTATTAAAATCTAAGTTAGGGCTTGCCGTTGTGGGTGTTGGCGCGGCGGCGTACTTCTTTATGCCTTCCATTATCGGGATGGGTGGAAGCTCTAAACCAGCAGATACAAAGGCAGATGATGTTCAAGCAGCATTTATTAAAACAGTTCATGCTGATACTGAAAAAGTTTGGAGTAATATTTTTGCTCAAGCAGGGGAGCGCTATCCCGCGCCTGAGTTAGTACTTTATCGTGGTGGAACAGACAGCAGATGCGGTCCTGCAAAAGCAGGAATGGGCCCTTTTTACTGTCCTTCAGATCAAAAAATTTATGTGGATTTAGTTTTTTTTAGAGACTTAAAAAATAAGCATGGCGCTGGTGGTGATTTTGCACAAGCGTATGTTTTAGCGCATGAAATTGGTCATCACATTCAAAATAAGGAAGGTACTTTGGATAAGGTGCAGCGCGCCAAGCAGCGCGTAAGTGGTTCTGATGATAATAAATTACAGGTTATGGTGGAGCTTCAAGCAGATTGCTATGCAGGTGTTTGGGCGAACCAAGCGCAGAAACAGTTTAAGATGTTAGAAGCAGGCGATATTGAAGAGGCCCTAACGGCGGCGGCATCTATTGGCGATGATCGTTTACAAAAGCAAGCGCAGGGTTTTTCTATTCCTCACACATTTACACACGGTAGCTCAAAGCAACGTGTAGAGTGGTTTGCCAAAGGTCTTAAAAGCGGCATGATGCGGGATTGTAATACGTTTAAGTAGTATACTCATCACAGCGCCATTAAGTTAAGCACCCATCCCTAACCCTCCCCCTGCTAGGTGGAGGGGGTTTTTCTTAATGATATTGGCTTTACATTAAAGCATCATGTAAAAGTGGGGGGGTGTGCTTCGAGGCATAGGATATTTATGGATCAGTATTTATTGTCTTTCTTTGTTGTAGCAATAATGGTTGCTAGCCCGGTTCTGGGGTGATTATTACCTTATCCAATGCGATTCGTCATGGTGTAAAGCCAGCATTGTTAGGTGTGCTTGGGATTGCATTGGGCATACTCATTATTGCGATTATTTCAGCGAGTAGTTTAGGTGTTTTATTAGCAACATCCGCAGTTGCCTTCACTGTTTTGAAATATATCGGTGCAGCTTATTTAATCTATCTGGGCATCAAACTTTGGCGCTCACCTACCATTACGCTAATATTTGTAATAAAGAATATAGAAGCACCCCCACTTTTACATGATTATTAATTAATCAGTTGAAAATCCTACAATATCACTTTGTAGAATAGGTTCATCAAAATATACTAGGTCAATATAAGATGTTTAATAAAGTTATTACATTAATTGTAGTTGTAGCCACCTCCCTAACCACCAGTGCAATATGGGCAGATGATTCCTATATATTTGCCCTACTAGATAAAAATAGAACCGAACATACTCTCTTGAAAATCCCTAAGTCATCAGTAGAAAAGTTCTCTGGATGGAAATACCAAAGAACTGGCTCAAAATCCATAAGCGTATGGTATCCATCTATGAAAGATAGATTATCGTATAATTTATGGACTTCAACTGCTAAGGAGATTGCTACCGCTAAAATAAAACCTGAGGATAATGAGAGAAAACTATCTATTAAAATAGGAGCTCGCATTATTTCCCCAGAAACCACATTGGATACCTCTAAAATACCGTCATTTTGTGATAGAGAGACATCAGTTGCATACAAATACCTTGAAGATGGAAGCAGAGGAGATTTCCGTCGATACATTCAGTCCTCCCCTGGCAGTGTGAGTCTTAATATACTTTACCTTCCACTAAAACCGATTAAAGGCATCTACTGTATGAGATGCGTGGAGAACGCTAACTGTAGAGTTTACGGAGTGACTGACTCAAAAATTTCATATCAAGCTTTCTATGAAGAAGAAAGGATACCTAAAGAGACTTTAGATATACATCAAACAATTGGAAAATACTTAGATAGTAAAATTGTTAAATAACGTAGGTGCTTTTCATCACTAAGTTGAGATAAATGAACTCAGGTGGAAATACTTAATTAGCATTATCAATTACCTTCACTGAACAAATGGGGTCCTATATTCTATATAAAAGCACACCCCCCCACTTTTACATGATGCTTTTTATAATTCATGCTAAAGTATCTATAAACCTACGAGAACGTAGTTATTTACAAACCAAACAAATAAACAAAAGGAAACCTCACACCACTTGAACACAACTACCATTGCTAGCAAACCTACAGCACTTAGTGAGGACGATACTAACCGTCACTCAATAAGCCTCCACCTTGAGCCAGAAGATAATCTACGCTTAACCAATTTATGCGGTCAGTTTGATAAGCATTTACGCCAAATTGAAGCACACTTTGATGTTGAGATTAGCAATCGCGCGTTTCAATTTAATATTATGGGTGTTCCGTTACAGTCTCAAAAAACAATAAACCTTTTACAAAAGCTATATGCACTCACAAGCTCGGAAGATCTCGCGCCTGAGAAAATCCACCTTTATTTACAAGAGTCGAATCACGATCAAGGCGATGTAAAATCATCGAAAGATAAAAAAAATGAGGTAGCCTCGGCGGTTATTCGAACCAAGCGTGGCATGATTCGTGGTCGTGGCCCGAATCAAAGTCACTATATTCGCAGCATTCAAACCAGTGATTTAACTTTTGGGGTTGGCCCCGCTGGTACAGGTAAAACTTATTTGGCAGTGGCGTGTGCGGTTGAAGCGCTTGAGCGTGATGAAGTACGTCGCATTATTTTAGTACGTCCTGCGGTTGAGGCGGGCGAGAAGCTGGGTTTCTTACCCGGTGATTTATCCCAAAAAGTTGATCCTTATTTACGCCCAATGTATGACGCATTGTACGAAATGCTCGGCTTTGAAAAAGTCGATAAGTTGATCGAAAAAAATGTCATTGAAGTTGCACCACTGGCGTATATGCGTGGTCGTACTTTAAATGATTCATTTATCATTATGGACGAAGCTCAAAATACCACGGTTGAACAAATGAAAATGTTTCTAACGCGTTTGGGTTTTGGCTCGACCGTTGTGGTGACGGGAGATATTACCCAGATTGATTTACCCAAAAGCCAGCTTTCAGGGTTGAAGCACGTGATTAACATCCTGCAAGGCGTTAAAGAAATCCGCTTTAGTTTTTTTGAATCAAAAGATGTGGTGAGGCATTCTTTGGTACAACGTATTGTTGAGTTGTATGCTGAGCATGAAGAGCCGCCCAAAGAGATGAAACACAGCGAATGATTGAAGTAGCGCTTCAAAACCCCTACGATTTTGATACGATTCCTAACGCACTAGATTTACAAAAATGGTCAAATGCAGCGTTACAACCTCAAAACAAAGCCGTAAGCCTTGTGATTAGGGTTGTAAACGAAGAAGAAGGGGTTGAGTTAAATCATGCCTATCGCGATAAAAATTCAGCCACCAACGTGTTATCATTTCCTTATGACGTGCCAGACTATGCGGTGGATATTCCTGAGTTGCAGGATGCGTATTCGCAACAGCATTTGGGTGACTTGGTCCTTTGTGAAAAAGTTGTAATAGAAGAAGCCAAAGCGCAAAATAAAACAGCAGAACAACATTGGGCGCACTTGATTGTTCATGGCGTTTTACACTTGCAAGGTTATGATCATATTAACGATGATGATGCGCTAAAGATGGAATCTTTAGAAATTAAAATATTGAAAAGTTTGGGATTTAAAAACCCTTATAATCCTGAATTCAGTGATGAGAACCGCTAACAAAAAATGAAACAACAAGATAGTAAAAGTAAGCCACGACCGTGGTATCAGCGCTGGATAAGAAACACGTTTGATATTTGCGTGTCCAATCGCGAGGAACTCATCAACGAGCTTCGCCAATCTCAAAAAAATGCCATAATCTCATCAGAGTCACTTAGCATGATTGAAGGTGTCATGCAGGTGGATAACCTCCAAGTGCGCGATATTATGATTCCACGCGCCAATATTCGCTTTATACATCTGGATGATAGTTACCACGATATTCTTGCTACGGTGATGGATGCAGGTCACTCTCGCTACCCAGTATTTGATGCGGATCGTGATGATGTTGAAGGCATTTTATTGGCTAAAGATTTACTCAACTATGTTGCTAAAGAGGGCAATTTTGATATTGACGATATTCTGCGCCCTGCATCGTTTGTGCCTGAAAGCCAAAATCTGAATACTTTATTAAGTCAATTTAGAAATAGCCGAAACCACATGGCAATTGTGGTGGATGAATATTCAGGCACGTCAGGCGTGGTGACCATCGAAGATGTGTTGGAACAAATTGTTGGTGACATTGATGATGAACATGATGATGTGGATGATAAAAAGAATATTTTAGATCAAGGCGATGGACGCTACACCGTAAAAGCTAATACCGAAATTGAAGAGTTTAATGAATATTTTGAATGCAATATGAGCGTGGGTAAATTTGATACTATTGGTGGATTGGTTAGCCAAAAAGCAGGAAAAATACCAAAGCAGGGCGAAGAAGTTATGCTTACACCGTTCAAATTTAAAGTCTTGCGTAGCGATGGTCGAAAAATTCAGTTACTTGAAATCAATAAAGTTGACGGCGCTTAATCAGCGCTAAACATCTCATATGCATTCTGAAGTTTACTCTCCCTTTAATCGATGGCTTTACCTGCTGGTTTTAGTAGCAGGCGCGTTAACCGTTTTTGCTTTTGCGCCTTTTGATATTTACCCCCTTGCATGGTTTACACCAGCCGTTTTATTTTATGCGTTGAGTAAAGCGAATTATAAAAGTCAGTATTTCAAGCTTGGTTGGGTTTACGGTATCGGCTTGTTTGGCGCGGGTGCGTCTTGGCCATTTTATGCATTCCAATTTGCCAACGCACCGTTGCTGCTTGGCATCGGCGGAACGGCATTATTTACAACAACGGTTGCCTTACTCACCACAGGTCTGTTTGGTTTATTGGTTTCATTTTTTCATCATAAACCCATTTTTGCACGCTTACTTATCTTTTATCCCGCAGCATGGGTAGTGCTTGAATGGACGAGAAGCTGGCTTCTAACAGGCTTCCCATGGTTGTATTTAGGCAATAGTCAAATAGATACATTCTTTGCAGCATATGCCCCCATTACGGGTGTGTTGGGCGTGAGTTTATCGAGTGTTTTGATTGCGGGGGCGCTAGTTAGTTTCTTATTTGGTAACTCATTAAAGCGCACGGTGAATATTGCACAAGAGCCACATAACGCATCACTCAGCATAAAGGCTGTTGTTGAAGAACGTTTTGGTTCTTCTATTCGTGTGTTATCCGCCATGGTCATTATTTTATTAACCACGACTGCCTTTGCACTGCAAAATATTAAGTGGACACAAAAAACAGGCAAGCCGATAACGGTCAGCGTATTGCAATCTAATATCTCACAATCGGATAAATTAGATAGAGAGCGAACCTTAAACTCATCGATCAAACTGTATAAAAGCATGACCCAAAAGAGCCACAGAAGTGATTTGATTGTGTGGCCAGAAACAGGATTGTTTGATGCGTTTAATAATCACATGGATAGCTTGATTTTGCCTTTGCAAAAATCGATAAGTAGAAAAAACCAAGTGATTCTGATGGGCGGTTTTAATATCAACCAAAACAATCAATTCGAGAATAGTGCCTTAGCCATCAGCCGTGATGATCGACAACTTTATTCAAAGCGCCACCTTGTACCCTTTGGTGAATATATACCTTTGTTAGAATATGTTCGTTGGATGGATAAATGGATTACCTTGCCATATTCCAATATTGTGTCAGGGATAAATGATGGTACTTTGCAAGTTGCTGGGCAAACTGCGCAGATGAGTATTTGTTACGAAGATGCGTTTGGCGCTGAAATCATCAAGTCGCTACCCAAAGTAACCATGCTGATTAATATTACCCATGATGGTTGGTTTACAAATTCTTTAGAGCCAGAACAACACATGCAAATTGCGCGTATGCGCTCGCTAGAGACTGGGCGCTATATGGTGCGTGCAACTACCACAGGGCCATCAGGAATCATTAACGAAAAGGGCAAAGTAATCACAACAGCACCCAACTACACTCGAAAAATCATTACAGGCAAGGTGCAACCTTTTACAGGGGCAACGCCCTATACGCGCTGGGGAGATTGGTTGATTATTGGATTCTTGAGTGTGTTATTGTTAATAGGTCTTATCGGTCGAAAACGAAGATAAAAAGGTAGAAAATGGCAACACTCAAACACTTCACTAGTTATATCAATGAGCTTTTAGAAATTGATAAATTCAAAGACTACGCGCCCAATGGTTTGCAGGTCGAAGGCAAAGGTAAGCTTAAAAAAATCATCACAGGCGTGTCGGCAACACAGGCGTTGATAGAAGCGGCAATTGAAAAAGAAGCCGATGCCATCGTTGTGCATCATGGCTGGTTTTGGGGTGGGGAAGACCCTTGCATTGTTGGTATGAAATACAAACGCCTTAAACTTTTGATGGAACATGATATTAGTATGCTCGGTTATCATTTGCCGCTCGATGCTCACCCCGAACTAGGCAATAACGCGCAACTAGCAAAACGACTGGGCATTCAAATTGAAGACGTGATGGATGAACAAGGTGTAGGCAATTTTGGCAGACTTGCCGAATACATCAGCCTTGAAGCGCTAGGTGAAAGAATAGAAAAATCACTAGAGCGTAAGCCGTTATTAATCAGTGCAGGCGATCACGCAATCCGCCGTATCGCATGGTGTACAGGCGGCGCGCAAAGTCATATTGATAAAGCTGTTGAAGCAGGGGTTGATGCATACATCAGCGGTGAAATATCAGAACATACCGTACACATCGCCCGTGAATCTGGCGTGCATTACATTGCTGCAGGGCATCATGCTACTGAGCGATACGGCGTAGAAGCCTTAGGTGAATTTGCCGCCGCAAAGTTTGGTTTAGTACATGAGTTTGTGGATATTGATAACCCTGCTTAGCCGAATTATGCAATGCACACCCCCCCACTTTTACATCATCTAAAAGTAGGGGGGTGTGCTCTATAATTACGTCCTCAATATATGGGAATAAGCCATGAAATCGTTTTCACTTTTTATCCTATCTACACTGCTATTGATAACAACTGCCAATACATCAGCGGACTTATTGGATGATGTCAGCCTTTATCCATTGGGTTATGTTAGACATTTCAAAGTTCAGCCAGAAACACATGATGGCAACTTAAGCTACTTCGCCGCATCCAAATCAATAAAAAAAAATGCATGGACATTTGAGAACGGCGCTGGCACCTTTGTAGATACCTATTACAAAAGAGCCTATGTGGTGTTTAGTAATATCTCGCACGATAATTACAAATATGGATTATTAACCCCAATGCTAAATGTGCATTGCGCCTACAAAGGCCACAGCTACACAGAAGATAATAGAAAGTTGCAGTGCTATCCTTTATTCAAATTAAGAATAGGGCGCGAGAAAGGTCTGTTTACTAATATTATCCCACTACCAAAAGTTGGTGATGTTACCAATGGATTGGTGGCCTTTGAGGTGGGTTATAAGTTTTAGATCACTTGATTAATATTTTGGCTATAACGTTTAAAAGGATGGTTGATGATTACCCGTAATAAATTCATAAAATTAATATCTAAAATAGATAATCAGTTAAACACAGATGATGTCCAAATATTTCAAAGACCAATACAGGCTTTTTCTGAAATAACCACCCAGATAGATAAAACCCAAAAAGTAAAATTTTTCTTAACTAGTAAAGAAAGTATTGATGAAAATGATTTTTCAGCAGATTCAATTTATGCGCAAGTAAATAAATGGTATGAGAATAGATATGGAAACCTTATTAGAAAGCATTTAGGGCCTGGAAATCATATTTTGATGATAAAGGGAGAAGCTTGGAAGGTTCGATTACCTTTATGCTTTGGTCGAAATCAATTTATTATTGGGGATAGTATCTCAGAACAAAAGAAGAGAATAAAAATACCTGATGGAAGTGAAATTCATAGAAACAACATATTAACCCATATAGAACATATAACAGATGAGATCGTAAGATCATTATCTGATAACGAAAAAGAAATAATTCTTGAAGAATATATGTTTGGGTTAAACGCTATACAAAGTTTAAGGAACATAGAAAATCAGCCATACATGGAACAAGCAAAAAATGATTATGATGTTGCTGTTGAGAATATATTTAGTAAATTTCCTAACTATAACAATTCCAAGTGGGCTTCATTGCAATTTACTGAAAAAACGATTAAATCGAAGCTAAAGTCTAATGATATTGGATTTGAGCGGAACCATGATTTAATTACATTATCATCACGGTTGAGTTGTCTGGACATTACAATCCCTAAAAATATTCTAAAAAGCATTCAATGTTCCGCTGGTGTTAGATATGGAGAACAAAACGTGAAAAAAATAGATGCACTACTAGCCATTCGATGCTCCTTAGATGTTTATACGAGAGTGTTTAAAGATTTTCAAGCTTTCGATATTAATAAAAGCTAATAAGCCGATTAAAACAAGGATTTGCGAAAGCATGACTTCTCATTCAAAGTTAATTTCGCAAGCTCTTTATTGGGGCGTTAGGTGTCTGCGACGCAAAATTATATAGCATCAGGCTTAACCATGTTATTGAAGCAGTTAACTGAAAGAGGAAAAAGAGTTCATTTATTGAACTCGAAATTTAGGAAACAAATAATTAGGGTCAAAGTAAAATTAAAAAAGTAGAAAATCATGTAAAAGTGGGGGGGTGTGCAATGGTATTAAGATTATTGACTACTTAAAAGCTTCACTCCCGCCACACCAAAACAAGCGCTAATATCCCATTAAACCAATTGCCTAACTTCTTATATATAGCTTGTGCCTTTAGCGTAGAAAATAATAGCGCGTAGCCACCAAATACCAGCACGCCGAGAAACATACATGCCGTCACAACAAACAAAGATAAAGTGATTGAAGCACTTTGCGGTAATGCCAGAGAAACGATTGCGACCCAAGTAAAAATGGCTTTAGGGTTGGTAACGTGTAGTGCTAAGCCTTGAATAAATAGTCTCTTATTGGAAAGAATTGAAGTGGTTGTGTTTTTCACATTGGTTTCTTTGGATGTGATTTTCGTAATGGATTTATAAGATAGCCATAAGAGATAAACGCCACCTACTATTTTCAGCCAATAAAGCAGACTGGCATAAGTAGAAAGTAAAATGGCGATACCCAAAAGAGCCAATAAAGCCCAGATAAATGAGCCCGCTAAAACTCCTGAGGCAAAAATGACAGCAGGTTTTCTGCCTTTATCCATTGCGATACCCATAATGGCGAGCGTGGCAGGGCCAGGGCTTGCGGTTGCAACGAGGTAGGTTGCTAGGGCTATGAGTATTTGGCTTGTTTCAAATTCCATAATCTTTATCAATTGTTTCAGGGTAAAAGCAGTATTTTTTTAATAGTAGCCCAAGCAATACTATCAGGCATCACCATTTCAAAATGCCCAATATTAGGGATGACCTCAAAATGGACTTCATCGTGGCGTTTTGCACTTTCAATATAGGGCGTTAGATACTCAACAGGGACGATAGGGTCAAGCTCGCCAACGATATGCCATTGCGGAATATTGAAGGGTAAAAGATGATGTGGGGAGGCTTGTTGATAAATATTGGGTATGTCTTTGGGTAAACCTCCTGCTAACGCTTGGCAGGCACCGCGGCAGATATTTTGTTCTACACCCGCTTCAAGGTCAGGAATACCCGCCAGCGCAATGACTTGATGGATTTGCAATGGATCGTCACGACGCAACGAGCTATTCTTAGGTAGGTGATGCCGACCTGCTAACCAGAGCGCCAAGTGTCCGCCAGCAGAATGCCCCATACTTATAACTTTGGATAAATCCAGTGAATATTTTTTGGCTATGTCTTTAAGTGAGTCAGCGCCTAGCGCAACATCCTCAAAGGTGACTGGCCAACCGCCGCCATTGCCTAAGCGACGAAATTCTAGATTGTAAACGGCAAAGCCAAGTGTGGTCAGTGCTTGACTGAGCTGACCTAATTGAGCAAGTCCAAACTGCGCGCGCCAGCATCCGCCGTGAATAAGAATAATTACAGGATGGCCTTTCTTGTTTGATTGTTTGGGTAGATACAGGTCAGCATACTGTTCGGGGTGTTCACCATATGATAAACGGTGATCGGCCTTAACAGGCGTTAAATTTGTGTAATCTTCAACGGTTTTTAGCGAGTTAGACATTGTTTAAACATAGCATAAACTTAGATATTAAATGCTCTCTGTTTTTGTTTCTTCGTAGCTACTTAATACAATCATCATGTAAAAGTGGGGGGGTGTGCTAATCAATTAAGTTAAGTTAAGTTATTTTATTTTATATTGGTTTAGCTTGGACTTTAAATAATTAGTTTGTAGCAGTTGTGCCGCGCCCTTCGACTCCGCTCAGGGAGCTACCATATTCTAGCTCCCTGAGCGGAGTCGAAGGGCGCGGACTAAAAGCACTAACTAAATAATCGCCAAATTACCTTTCTCTTCCAGCCATGCCTTTCTATCAGGCGCACGTTTCTTCGCTAATAATAAATCCATTACCGCTTTGGTTTCTTCTGGCTCGTCCATTGTGAGCTGTACCAAACGGCGTGTATCAGGATCCATACTGGTTTCGCGCAGTTGTAACGGGTTCATCTCGCCCAAGCCCTTGAAGCGGGTGACGGCTACTTTTCCTTTGAGTTTTTCTGCTTCTATACGGCCAAGAATGGCATCACGTTCAACTTCATCTAATGCGTACTCTACTTTTTTGCCGATGTCGATTCGATATAACGGTGGCATGGCGATGTAGATATGCCCAGCAGCGACAAGGGTGGGGAAGTGTTGTACGAATAGCGCGCAGATGAGCGTGGCGATGTGTGCGCCGTCTGAGTCCGCATCGGCTAAGATGCATATTTTACCGTAGCGTAACTCATCCAGACTTGTCGAGGCTGGCTCTACGCCAATCGCGACAGAAATATCGTGGATTTCATTGGAGGCTAAAACCTGTCCAGAATCTACTTCCCATGTATTTAGAATTTTACCACGCAAGGGCATTATCGCTTGGAATTCTCGGCTACGCGCTTGTTTTGCCGATCCGCCCGCTGAGTCACCCTCTACTAAAAATATTTCCGTCATATTCAAATCTTGTGAGCTACAATCAGCTAATTTACCCGGTAGCGCAGGGCCTGTGGCGATCTTTTTGCGCACGACTTTTTTGCTGGCTTTGGCGCGTTTTTGAGCGTTGTTGATAACGTGTTCGGCAATCAAATCGCCCATATTGGGGTTTTGATTGAGGAATAAACTAAACGCATCTTTGACCACACCAGAGACAAAAGCCGCTGCGCCGCGTGAGGATAAACGTTCTTTGGTTTGACCAGAGAATTGCGGGTCGAGCATTTTAAAGGAGAGGATGAAACACAGTTTGTCCCAAATATCATCGGGTGCTAGTTTTAAACCACGGGGCATTAAATTACGGAACTCGGCAAACTCGCGCAGAGCATCGGTTAGGCCTGTACGTAAGCCGTTGGTGTGTGTTCCGCCTTGCGAGGTGGGTATCAAATTCACATAGCTTTCTTGTACCAAATCGCCTCCTTCGGGTAGCCAACAAAGCGCCCAATCGACGGCTTCGCCTTTGCTTTTGAATTCGCCTAAGAATGGCTCGCTGGGTAAGTTTTCAAAGCCTTCGATAGCACCGACTAGATAATCACGGATGCCGTCCTCAAAATACCATTCTTCGGTTTCATTCTTTGCTTCTTCGGTAAACGTGATATGCAAGCCAGGGCAAAGTACCGCTTTAGCGCGCAGATTGTGTTTGAGCCTGCGCACCGAGAATTTAACTGTGTCGAAATATTGTCCGTTAGGCCAAAAATGTAGCGATGTGCCTGTGTTCTTTTTGCCCACGGTGTTGATGACTTCTAGGTCGCTTTCTTTGTGGCCATTTTCAAATACCATTTCGTATTCTTTGCCATCGCGTTTGATGCGAACTTCTAAAATCAGCGACAGCGCATTAACCACTGAGATGCCCACGCCGTGTAATCCGCCAGAGAATTCATAGTTATCATCAGAGAATTTACCGCCTGCATGAAGCGTGCTTAAAATAACTTCAACGCCCGATACGCCTTGCTCGGGATGAATATCAACCGGCATTCCACGGCCGTTATCGGTAACTGATAAAGAACCATCGGCATATAAAACCACTTGGATTTTATCCGCATGACCTGCCAGCGCTTCATCAACACTGTTATCAATCACTTCTTGCGCAAGGTGATTGGGTCGGGTAGTTTCGGTGTACATGCCCGGTCGTTTACGGACAGGATCAAGACCACTGAGAACTTTTATGGATTCGGCGTTATAGTCTTTGCTCATTTGTGTGCAAGCCCTTGCATTTTCAGATGGTTATCAGTGTAAAAGTACCGCTAATTGACTTAAAGGTAAAGAAATTCGTTAGGTAATTTGTTTTGCATGAGGCTTGGTGCTATATATATATGTTATTAATAATTATAGGAGGTTCATGGGTGAAAAATATTGGATTAGGACTCATCGTTATTTTGTTGGCTTTTTCACAACCTGTTCTCGCAGAAAAAAGTGCATCAAATGGGGCTACTGCAAAAACAACAAAACCAAATTTAGAACGTGAAAAGCGCATGGCAAGTGAAGTTGAAGATGCGGTGCTTGATGGTGATGTTCTTTTTTTGAAGGATGGCAGCTCTAATAAAGAGCACGAGTTTATGGCAATCGACCAAGAGCCAGAAGGCGATACTAAAGGCGCGGTGATTATTCTGCACGGACGAGGCTTTCATCCTAACTGGCAAGACACAGTTTTCCCCTTACGCACACAACTCCCTGCAAAAGGCTGGCGCACGCTTTCTTTACAAATGCCAGTGTTGCTCAAAACAGCAAAATACTATGATTATGTGCCGTTATTTTCTCAAGCGGGTCCACGTATTGAAGCAGGAATCAAACACCTAAAAGATCAGGGTATTGATAATATCGTGTTACTCGCACATAGCTGTGGCGCTCACATGGCAATGGAGTGGGTGAGAAGCAAAGACGGCAAAGCAGGGGAGAGCATAAAGGCATACATCGGCGCAGGTATGGGCGCGACAGATTTTGCTCAGAAGATGGCTAAACCATTTCCTTTAGATAGTATGAAAATACCGGTGTTGGATTTATTTGGCTCTAAAGAATACCCAGCGGTTTTAAGCAAAGCACCCGGACGATTAATGCAAATTACCAAAGCTGCCAATCCAAAATCTCAGCAAGTGATTGTGCCGGGTGCGAACCATTATTTTACCGATAAAGGTGATGAGCTGGTTTTGGCAGTTTCTAAGTGGTTAGAAACGCTATAGATTAGCTTTTGTCGTGGTTGTGAATATCCCCTATGAATTCACACCCCCCTAGTTTTACAGGGTGTCATTATAAACTGATAATAAGCCATTCGTCGGATGGTTGGTGTAATAACTGTTATTAATGGGAGGTTTTCTTTATACTGAACGTAAGCTTAACAAAATATTAAAATAATAGTTTGAGCAGAAAATATCATTAATTATATAGCTAATTGATTGTAGATTACGTGTACTTAGTTACCACTATACCCCTAAACAGTGGCATCAAAGATAAGTAGAAGATATATAAGTCATCTAGTAAATAATGATAAATGAAGTTTAACTTCACCCAATAAATTATAAAAATTATAATGAGTGTATATAGATATGAATATGAATAAGTGGCTACCTATAGTCTTTAGTTCCCTGTTTCTTTTGAATGCCTGTGGAGGCGGTTCGGAAAAGGGTGGTGGAGTTGACAAAAAAAATGAATCAACCGTGACCAGTGCTCATCGCTTGCTTACACAAGCGACCTTTGGCGCAACAGAAGCAGAAATTGATCGCGTGGTTAGCATGGGCGAAAAAGCATGGATTGATGAACAATTTACTAAACACTCTGCTTATGTGAGTGACTCCGATGGTCATAAAACGCATCTTGAAAGAACTATCGAAATTGCAGAATTGGTAGAACCATCAGTGACTTGGTCAAAAGATGGTATTTTTGGTACAGGTGGCGGTCCAATCTGGCATCTAAGAGCTAATCAGGCCTCTGCTTGGCTAGAAAATGCTTTGGGTCACCCTACAAATACAATGCATGGAAGTGATCAATTAAGGCAACGCGTTGCCTATGCATTGAGCCAGCTTATGGTGGTTTCAATGAAAGACCCGCGTTTATATTTACGTGGAGAAAGTGTCGCTTACTACAACGATATTCTTGCAAAAAATGCTTTTGGAAGTTTCCGTGATTTATTGGGTGAAGTTACTCGAAGTGCGACTATGGGTGTTTATTTGACCTATCAAGGTAATCAAAAAGCAAATCCTGAAAAATCTACCCGACCTGATGAAAACTTTGCACGTGAGGTTATCCAACTGTTTACGGTTGGTTTGTATGAATTAAATATTGATGGTTCTGCGAATCGAGATGGAAACCCTAATACTTATCCTGATGCAGGAATTCATCAAGTACCAACTTATACGCAAGAAGATGTGGTTGAGTTAGCCAAGGTAATGACAGGTTGGGACGTAAAAAGCAATAAATACCATTTCGGTTATACCAGTATGGGTACAGGTGAGTATGCTGCACCCATGGAGTTTTTCCCAGAGTATCATGAAGATGAGGCTGCCGAAGGTGGTGATGGCTATGTAACGGTACTCGGTAACACCTTTGCTTTGAATTCAGGTGCTGATGGTAGTGGTTTAGATGCAGCGCTTGATGTGCTGTTTAATCATCCTAATGTAGCACCTTTTGTGAGTAAACATCTGATTACAAACTTAGTGACATCAAACCCATCTTCAGCTTATGTGGCGAGAGTTGCAAAAGTATTTAATGATGATGGAAAAGGGCATAGAGGGTATATGAAAGCCGTTGTTAGAGCTGTTCTGACTGACCCTGAAGCAAGAGATCGATCACAGCAAGGTGAAGGTTTTGGTAAAGTCAAAGAGCCATTTTTAGTATTTACCCAACTGCTACGTGCATTTGATGTAAAACCACTTGAAGGTTGGACAGGTCCTGCAGAGCCGATAAGAGGTGATGGAAGCAAGTCTACGGTTCATGGTATTTATAGTTATGATTCTCCAGGAGTTCATTTTGGGCAAGGTCCATTACGCTCAAAATCAGTATTTAATCACTATATGCCAGACTTTGTTCCCAATGAACGTTACTTTTCTGATAACAATTTGGTTGCACCTGAAGCCCAGATACAAACCGATGGCAATATTATTAATGTGCATAATACTCTCGCTAACTATTTAACAGAGTTTGAGAGAAACAAAATTACCAAGGTTAGAAATAAAACCATGGCTGAGTTTTCTAAACGTTTTCAGCTTTATTCTTCACATGGCATGGTGATTAATTATGATCGTGAATTAGCAGTATTTGAAGAAGCACTGGATGGTGATACGGATGGTGACTTTAAGAATATGTCTAATGCACTGGATAAAATTAATGCAGTTGATGCATTGATTGCTCATTTGGATAAAAAGATGCTGGGTAATACCATGTCAGATGAAGTTAGAGAGGCATTACGTTACTACCTTGTAAACTCATCGAACTTTAGTTCAAGTAAGAAATTTGATGCGGCACTACACTTAATATCGGATGCAGTGCGTTTTATTGCAACCTCCAGTGCTTATATGGTTCAGCAATAAGAAAAAACAACAAATATCATAATAAAATAATGAAAGTTAAAAGAATAAAGAGATTATTAAAATGAAAAACAATAATGTAAAACGTCGTGATTTTATGAAGCTTCTTGCCGGTGGTGGTACTGCAGCAGCACTGAGTTCGGTAGGTCAATTAGCGGTAATGAGTAAAGCATCGGCAGCAGACCCTGGGCTTCCAGGTTATAAAGCGCTGGTTTGTGTTTTCTTTCTTGGTGGTAATGATGGGTTTAATATGTTGATTCCTAGCGATGCATCACACGCAGATTATGCCGCAATTCGCGCAGCTTTAGCCGTAAAAAAGAATGACCTTGGCTTATCATCAATCAGTAGTGCCATGCACAACGGAACGATGGGCTCGGGTGCTGCAAATCTTTACGATGTTAATAAAACTCAAGCAAAGGCGTATACAAAAGGCTTTTATGATTTATCATCAAAAGGAATGAATATTGGTGTAAATGGTGTTATGCCAGAGTTTGCACAGTTGATACATGATAATAAACTTTCTGTGATTGCGAACTGTGGCAATATGGTTGCACCTGTAACTAGGCAAGAAATAAAAGATGGTACAGCCAAGTTACAGTTGAAACTTCCACTATTCTTGTTCGCTCATAACCATCAACAAAGAGAACTTCAAACAGGTGAAGCACATAGAATTGGTGCATTAGGTTGGGCAGGTAAAATTGCAGATGCATGGCAGGGCATTAATAACAACTCTCCCATAGGTTTGAATATTTCATACTCAGGTAACAATAGAATGTTAATGGGTGAGAAGACTAGCGCATTGGTTTTAAGTCCTGGAAAGCCAATCTCTTTCAGGGAGATGCGACCTAATACTGATAGTTACAATCAAGAGCGTCGAGCACTTTTTCAAGAATTAATTAAAATAGGTAAACGTGCGAGTAATTTTGAGCGTTTAGAAGCGACTTTATTGGATCGCTCACAAACAAATTTTGAAGCATTAGCAACCGCATGGGAAAACAATACGATTGACTATGCAGCAAAAGGCCCTTATGGCGAAGATTTATTCTCAGTGCCAACCCCTGCACAATTAAGCTTTAACGATAAGTTGTCAGGTGCATTTATCAAACGAATGGACACCGTTGCTAAAATGGTGGATATGGGCGCAAAAGATGCTTTTCAAACAGGTAACTATCAGCGACAAATATTTTTTGTTGGCGTAGGCGGTTTTGATACCCATGCTAATCAAGCGAATAGTCATTCAAAGTTGATGCGTGAATTGAGCCTAGGTTTGTGGAAATTCCAAAAGGCGATGGAAGAATTAGGTCATGCTGAAAAAGTGACAACTTTCTCTATGTCTGATTTTGGACGTACTTTGAGTGTTAACGCAGGTCTGGGAACGGATCATGCGTGGGGTTCTAACCACTTTGTTATGGGTGGCGCTGGAAGTAAAACATCAGGCACTTTAAATGGTGGCAAGATGTTTGGAACATTTCCAAACTTAACGCCAAATGGTCCTGATGATTATAGTGATAAAGGGCGTATGATACCAACAACATCACAAGACCAGATTAATGCCAGTATTTGTGAATGGTTTGGTGTGGAGCAGTCGCTTATATCAGAGTTATTCCCTAATCTTGCTAACTTTGAGAAAACTCAGGGTGATACAAAAAGCGCTTACCTTAAAGATTTATTTGTATCATAAATTGTAGTTGTATGCATTAAAGTACGAAAGGAGATATTAAATATCTCCTTTCGTTTTTCTGTGAAAAGCTTTTAAAAAAATATATCATGTAAAAGTGGGGGGGTGTGCTTTAATACTATTCTATCGTTTGCATAAGCACTGAGCGATAATATATTTTCTTAAAGGTTTTTGGATAAATTAATGGGCAAACTGCTTCGCTCGGGCGCGGTTATTAGCGCAATGACTATGATTTCTCGTGTACTGGGTTTGGTGCGTGATTTAGTCTTCGCCAATTATTTCTTGATTGGTGGTATATCTGATGCCTTTTTTGCGGCATTTCGTATTCCTAATTTACTGCGTCGTTTGGTGGCTGAAGGTGCATTCTCTTTAGCGTTTGTGCCTGTGTTGGTTGAGTATAAAGAAACGCGAAGCAAAGAAGCGTTGCACGATTTACTTGATCATGTGGCGGGTATGCTTGGCATAATTTTGCTGGTGATTTCTATTGTGGGTGTTATCGCCGCGCCTATCATCATGTTTATTTTCACCCCTGGTTTTGATAGTAAGCCTGATGCGCGACCTGAACTTGCGGTTGATTTACTACGCATTACCTTCCCTTATATTTTCTTTATTTCCTTGTCTGCTTTAGCGGGCGGTATTCTCAATACTTACAAGCGTTTTGCGGTGCCAGCATTTACGCCTGTGTTACTCAACGTAACATTATTGATCAGCATTATTTGGATTTCACCGTATTTTGATGAGCCAATCAAAGCGGTCGCTTGGGGTGTGTTGATTGGTGGAATAGTCCAATTAGCCTTTCAAATACCTGCACTTTATAAGATTGGCATGATTCCCAAGTTGAAATTTAAACGCAGCCATCAAGGTGTTAAGCATGTGATGAAGTTGATGGTGCCTGCCTTGTTAGGCTCGTCTGTCGCACAAATCAATCTTTTATTGAATACTTTAATCGCCTCGTTTTTAACGGTGGGTAGTATGAGTTGGTTGTACTATTCTGATCGTTTTGTTGAGCTGCCCTTGGCTATTATTGGTGTGGCGATTGGTACGGTTATCTTGCCAAAACTATCGGGTGATCATGCTAATAAAGATCCTGAAAAATTCTCATCAACGCTCGATTCAGCCATTCGCATCGCTTTAATGATAGGCATACCTGCCATGGTAGGTTTAATCATGTTGGCAAAACCTATTATGGCATTTGCCTTGGATAACGGCGTGAATGGTTGGCATGACGTTGAAATGTCGAGCATGAGTTTGATGACTTATGCGCTGGGTTTACCTGCGTTTATTTTAGTGAAAGTTTTAGCGCCTGGTTTTTACTCGCGCCAAGATACTAAAACACCTGTAAGAATCGGTATTATTTCGGTGTTGAGTAATATTGTTCTAAGCGCTTTGATTGTCTACCCTTGGTACAAGCTTGGCTACATTGGCCCACATGCGGGTTTGGCTTTTGCGGTTGCAATGGCAGGCTATATCAATGCGGGTATGTTGTATTATCAACTCAAAAAACAGGGCATTTACTTTCATCAAAAAGGGAGCGCGAGCCAAAAAGAAAGCGCTAGGCTTTGGGTAAGGGATTTATTTCGTATTGGTGTGGCGCTTATCGTAATGGCAGCAGTTCTTTGGTGGTTAACCCCTGCGGATAGCTGGTGGCAAGGTGCAACAATGTGGACAAAAGTAGGGCATTTATTAGCCTTAGTTGTACTGGCAGTGATGGCTTATTTTGGTGCTTTGTTTTTATTGGGTGTGCGTAAGCAGCATATTGTGTAGCTGTGTAACGGTTTATAAAACATCATGTAAAAGTGGGGGGGTGTGCTTCTCTATATGAGTGATTATGAATTCTATTTAACTTTTACTCGGAATTTTATTTGGAAGGAAGGATCACCCGATCCGCTTGATGCCAAGAATGTCCCTTGGGGCGTAACTTGCATATTCCCCCCTGAATCACTGAGAGCCGCCACAGCATTTAAACCGCTAGTATTGTTTAGAAATTGCAATGAGCTAGCGACGTAGTCTGTATCAGGCGGAATCGAATCGTTAATAATAATTGAGTTTGCATCCGCTGTACCCAGTCCTGAATTTGTTACCGTGATGGTATATTCCAGTGTTGCTCCAGGGATTCGTTTTGGGTTACTGACATTCACACCATCATTAATAATATTAGATGTTTTTTGAATGGAGAGATGTGGCAAGTTGATACACGCACCACTACAACTGGTATAAGTGAGGTCTTGAAAAGACCAGCCATTGGTTGTTCTATACCAAAGTCTTACATAAACTGTACTACCATTTGTGGGCAACCCCGAAACAGTTACCTGTGTTGCAGTTCCTTGTGATGAGGCGTAAATACTATTATTGCCAACGCTTGTCCCCACATATAAATACCATTCAAGCACACTAATATTAGTCGCTTGCCAATGAAAAGTTTTGTATGACTCAAGGAATGTACTGCCATCAACAGGGTCTGTCATTGTGATATTAGGCACTGATGAGGCACATGAGTTACAAGCTGTGTAGGTAACATCTATACGATTCCAAAATGTTGTGCGATACCACAAACGAAAATATAGGGTACTTCCATCAGTAGGTAGACCAGAAATAGTGGTACTCGTATTAAGACCTTGTGAACCTGCAAAAATATCAACACTACCCACACCTGTGGTACCTAAATATACATACCACTCATTAATACCTGCAGTACCATTAGCACCCCATGTAAATGTTTGCGTTGATTGTGTAAGCGTACTACCTGCGGTAGGTGAGGTCATTACAGGAGCGGCGCTAGCTGTTGAAAATGGTACGGTTAGCAATAAAACCAATAAGAATAGCTGTATTATTGAAGTAAGCAGCCTCATGGTTTACTGCTTATCACTTGTTGCTTTTGATTGTGTCTGTTTGCTTCCTTCGTCATTCGGTAAACGGCGAATAGGTAAGTCCTTACCAGAAAAACTATCCTGATCAAACTTATACTCAAAGCTTAAGAAAGCACCTTTGCGTTTGTAATTATTATCATCAAAATCATCATCATCAAAGCCTTCAAAGTTGTAGCCAGCTTCTACCCTTGCATTTTTAGCAGGCGTTACTCCAACAGAAACACCTGCAACAGTTTCTATTGTATCGCCAGACCAGTCGTGTAGATAGCCAGCTCGTGCGCCAACATCCCACATTTTACTGATGTCGCGGCGGATTTCTATCGTAGCTGTATCAATAGTTGTTTTATGCTTGGTTTGTTCGCTGGTGCTTATCACATGTTTAATGCCGTGATGGAGGCTGAGCTGAGTTTTCTTATTAAGTTGACGGTTGTAGTGCATATTGTGAACTACTTTTTTCGTGAGTGTATTCGTTGCATCAAGACCCGTTACGTTAGATTTATCATCGATTAAATCAAGACGACTAAAGAAGACAAAGTCTTTTTCTTTGGGGTGCCATGCTGTTCCAATACTGAGCTTGGTTGTCTTTTCGAAATTACCTAGGTTATCTTCACTCTCGTTATAATCAAATTTAGCACTGACTTGCTTGCCATTTTTTAGTTGGTGGATAAGCCCTAAGTTAAGATTAGTTTTATCGGTAATATCACCTTCGCGAAGTTCAAAACGACCTGACCAACTCCAATCTTTTATTTGTGAACCCATGCCCACAGAGAACGCAGTGTAGTCATCGCGTTGCGAGCCTTGTACTTCTGGCTCATTTTCATTGAAACGTTTTTGTGTACCCTTAATGGTTCTTGCATGATCAATACTAATATCAGCATGGAGATATTTAGATATTTTTACACGTTGGCTAAGTCCAAGTGTGGCGTAATCACGTTGACCTTGGTCAGTACGTTCTTTGGTGTAGGTTGTTTTGGCTTTTGCACCTTTCCAAAGCGATTGACTTACGCCTAGGCGCGAGCTTTGTGTTTTTATTTTACTATTTGCTGAGTCAGTATCGGTTATCTCATGTTCTGCAAAAACAGTCATACCTTCTGTGATTTTAATATCCACGCCGATGGTTTTACGATTTGGGCTACGTTCTTCTATGCCAGAACTGCTAGAAGAATTTATGTTTTCTTCCATATTGGCTCGGTAAGTTACCTTGCCACTTTTAGTGGTATAGCTTCCACCAACAAGAATTGTGTCGTTTGTGACTGTTTTATGAACACCAGCATCGGTCAACTTTTCTTTGCTATGACGTAAACCAGCACTAAGCTCAACTTGCTCATGTCTGTGTTTAACACCGATTTCAGCTAACTGTCTTTTATTACTATTACTAAGGTTATCCTGCTGTGAAATTTCAGCATTAATACTGGTTTTATCATTAACTTTGTAATCAACTTCTGCACCAATTTTCTTTGTGCCGCTTTCACTGGCTTGCGAATCAATACCAAAGTTTTCACCTTGCTTGCGATAGAATAGGCGTGCTTCCATATTGGCAATTTGTTTTTCTAGCTCAAGTATTTCAGCATTGACTGGATTATGTTGGCTTTTGGCCGTCTTTGATTGGGCAATTTCTGCACGTATCTCAGTGTCTTTAGTGATTTTGTAGCGCGCATCAATAGCAACTAATGAATCATCTTTTGATTTGTCTTTACCTACATGAATGGCGCTCAAGCCTACTTCTAATTTGTCATTGTCTGTTGTTACAGCAACGCGCCCACCTGCTACTATTTCTTTGTTATTGCCCGTTTCACTATCATAATCAACGATAATCAGTTGTGGATTGAAGTTACGATCACGTCCTGTAACTGGGAATTTGAAGAATAGGGTGCCTGCATCATAATCAATATCGTAATCTTGATAACGCGATAATGTACGGCTTTGGATGATCTGCTCAGAATGAAAACGATCACGCACTTCAATTTTAATTGTTTCACTGTTAGGTACGATGCCAGCGCTTAAATGGTATAGACCAGATGTCCCATCACCCGGGATTTCTTCATGATGATGGCTGTTGCTTGTTTCACTGATAAATGCGTTATAGCTATAGCGTTTGCCTTTGTACTCTGATTTTAAGCCGTTTAAAGTACGCTCGTACTTGGCTAGTTCTGTGACAGATAAGCCAGTATTAAAATCACCAAATACCGTGTAGAAATTATCTTTCTCAATTTTTAGGTAGAGCTTGCGCGAGCTAGGTGCATTGTATTGATTATTACTGTTGTCAGCATAAATTGTGTACCAAGCATCAGGGTCAATATTACCATTGAGCTGAGAGCCAACTTCTTGTTTCGCCTTATGGGTATCGTACGCTACTGTTAATAGGTATTTACCTTTAACCTGTCCTTTTGCATAGAATGCTAAACGACCACGTTTGTAGAAATCATCAGATTTATTCAAATCAGTTAATGTTTTCATATTGCCGCTAACGGTTTTGTGAGCAATTGTGCCTTCGGCAAGTCCAACTAGAATCCAGTCACGAAGTTGGGGTTTTAACCATGCTTTGATTGTATTATTTGAGGATTTTCTGTTCCTGTTGACGCGGTTTGTAGATGTTGAAAACTTTACTGTAAGCTCTACCTCACCTGATTGAGTTGTTGGATTTAATTCAATTCTGGCGATACCATTTTCTTCAATGTGATATTTATAGTTACCTGCAAGTGACTCATTGAGATTCAAAACATCCTTGGTCTCGCTTAATGTTTTAACTTGGAACGGGCCTTTTCCAAGGCTAAAGTAACCGTGTGTATTGGCGCGCATGGGGAAGCCATCTTCATCTTTAATGCGTAGCGCAATGACAGGAATAGTTTTTCCATCGGCAATCAATACTGATTCTTCAGGTAAAAATTCAGCACTAGCTGGTTCACCTGAGAAGTGAATGGTACGTGTTTTTCTGGCTATTTCTTTTCCAGATTTATCTTTTAGAATAACCAGTAAGCGATTGTTTCTATTGTTGATATTAATATCAACACCTTTCCAACGACGAATCGTCACGGTGCGCGACTCATTGGTGTTGCTACCATCATAATTTAAGGCGCTGACTTTTTTGCCATTAAGGAGTACTTCAACCTTATGCTGTGGCGAGCTTTGGATAATAATTTTTGTTGAAGCCACAGCAGGCACATAATTGTTTTTTGGCCAGAGAATATCGAAGCCTTTTGGCGCTGTTTTTAAGTATTCCTTGCCATAGGTTTTTAAAGGATTAATTTCTTTGGTATCGTCTAGCGTATTTTGTTTCGATGCTGTAAAAGTGGGGGGGTGTGCTTCGACTTCGCTCAGCAGAACTGCTTTGGGCTTATTTAAGCTTTTAGCGACATGGAAATTCACATGCCATAAAGAGCCTGCTTGTAAAGTAACAAACTGTGATCTTGCGTTGCCCGCATGTCTTGTTGAGCCTTGGCAGATGATAGGCTCATAAGTGGCAGTTGTTGTGGCTGTTTGTGTGCTCAAGCTAAGCTCATCAATCTGCAGCACATGCACGCCAGCTTGTACACCTTCCATATGCCAGAAGCCTTCTTCATCACTTAGTACGCTACGCCCAGTTTCATTAAAGATACGCGCATCTTTTAAGACTTTGGCATCCTTTCCTGTTTCACAGCCAATGTACACACGACCTGTCAGTATGCTTTTGCTACGCATCAAATCATCTTTAATCGTGACGCTTGCATGAGCCGTATTGGATTTGAAGTTAGCGCTACTCAAGTAAGCCTTATTAACGGCTTTGCCAATCTGTACGCCTGCAGTAATTTTTGTGAGGTAGTCAATCGTCCATACCTGCCCAACTGCCATATTACCAAGGTTCATGTTTAGGGTGCGACCATTCGTGTTTACACCACTGCTAAGTAATACACCATTGAGACTAGCCGTATTAGGCATGTATCGAAAACCTAACGGTAAGGTATCAATCAGTTTAAGGTTCGATATTGAAAAGTTAGTGCTATTGCGAAATCTTAGTGTGTAGCGAACTAACTCACCCATCGATGCCGTTTCTTTATCTGCCGTTTTAGTTAATGCAACGCCAGTATCAGGAACAACCAAAGCAGCCGTCGCGCTGGTATCTGTTTGATCTTCAGCATCGTGATAACTTACGCTGATTTGGCTGCCTTCTTGTAGTGATAACACACCATTTTGTATGCTAGCAGAGTTAGAAGTTGTAAGTAGTACGCCTCTGAATATGCCAGAATTTGGTGCTGTTTCTTGAAGGAGTAAAACTTCGGTATCATTGGTGCCAGGAACCGTTACAGTCACAATGACTGTTTCAATTAACGTAGGATCGGTATTCTGATCTAAGTCTTCTAACTGAATAACAATAGGGTCTAATAGCGAGTATTGAGACGCATCAATTAAAAGTTGAGGGTTAGGCAAGCTTACCGTTGTTCCATCCGCTAGCGTAATAGTATTTACTTCCTGCCAGTCTTTTCCGCCACTTTGATTACTATTATAAGAAGTAGGGCGAATAATTTGGTCTGTTCCATTCTCATTAATTTTTAGGAATGTAATGGTGGACGGAGTACGCAGTGCAATATTTACCGTTGCTTGTGCTTGTGAAGAGGTTGCTGTATCTGATTCTGCAATCGCACGATTAGTCACCGTGCCACTGGTATTTACATCCACATCATAAGTAATCGTCCAATTAGTATTGGTCGGCATATTCCCTAAAGTGAAAGAGAGCTGAGTGCCAGAGTAAATGACTTGGCTGTTATTTAGATTGGCATTGTTTAGCTTAGCTGTTCCCGCTTGATAATTAAGACCTGCAGGAAGCGTATCTTTAATAAGCACATTACTTAAAGCATGATTATTCGGGTTGCTTACTAGCAATGTATAAGTCAGTGTGTCACCTGTAGAAACATTGGGTGTATTGGCTTGTTTGCTTAAGGTGATGACATCAGAAGGCGTAACCACAGTATCTTTTGTGAATTGAACACTGTTTGATAACTGATGCGTTGTCCCATTAATGGAATAATTTGCCGTGGCGGTATTGGTAATAATTGTCTCAGCGTAAACAGGTGTGCTGATGGCGATAATACCCGCGTAAAAAATAATACAGGCAAGCACAGCCAGATAGTGCAAAAAGACATTAAGCCCTTTTGCACTATCTGAAAGAGGGTTGATCCTCTTAATGAAGCTGTTGTAAGAATTATTCATACTATGCTTGTTTTTATTATTTAATGAGCTTCCCATTTGGATGTTTTTCCAAATGGTGAACTCAATTATGTCGGTGTTTATTGACCGACGTATGTTTTTTACATTAAATAGGTAGGCACACTATAGATATGCCTACCTAATAACTAACTTAATTAACAGTCGCTATAATTGTTAAAACAGCCGTACTACCCGCATTAAGGTCAAATCCTAGAGAAGTAACAGAATTACTTGAACCTGAAGTTACATCAGTAGGTGGGCCAGCATCGATAGATACAGTAGGTGTACCTACAACAGTCATTGTGTTAGGTACGGTATCACTAAGTATAATACCTGTAGCACTCGCTGCACCTGCTACGTTTGATACAGTAATGGTGTAAGTAATCTCTGCACCAGGAATATGGTACTTATTACCTGTAACGGCAGCACCATTAATGGTCATTTCTGATACCGCTTGTGTTTTCTTAACCGTAAGGTCAGCAGTATTGATGATGTAAGTGCTTGTTGCAGAGTGCCATGCATTACGATCACCACCTACATCTGTGCCTGTACCTGTACCATCGGCAAAAACAACATCTGTAACACAGCTAGGTGTATTAGGTGTGCCTGATATACAACCAACGGTATCTGCTCCACTACTTGCAGTTACACCTGTAACTTCTGCTAATAAATCTACAAGAGACTTAGCACCATTTGTTACCGTAGCACTACTTGCTGGAATATCACATTCAACCGTTACATTGACTACATCGCCACTGGCAATTGTTACTGGTAAAGCAGGTGCTGTAACAGTACAACCTGTTGAATTAAAGTCATCAGTGCCTACTGCTAATGCTAGGTTGTCTGTGGCAGTTAAAGTAAAGTCTTCAGTGCTGTTGCCTTCATTAGTTAATGTGTAAGTTAGCTCAGTGTTATCTGCTGCACCTGTTTGACCTGGCACTACATTTGTTGTAGTTGCACCCGTTACTAATAGGTCAACTTTCTTATCCACTACAAAAGTAGTTGCTGTACCATTTCCTGTTCCTGGTGTTGTGTTACCTGTTTCTGAACTTTCAATTGGTGTTTGATTTTGACCACCAACGCTGTAGCTGATTGAAGCGGTATTATCAACCGCTGTACCTGCAGCTGTACCAATAGGTGCCGCTGATGCAGTGCTTGTGATAGCGCTTAAAACTGCAACGCTGAGTAATGTTTTCATTATTTTAATTTTCATTTTCATATCTCTCTTTTTAAGGTTTGTGTTTTTATATTTATTGTTTATAAATGATACTTTTTTTGTATTGTTGTTATATAAGTATCGATGGATTAACGCAGGCGAACTCTAAATGCTACTGCCTGTTTTGTTCTTGGCGCCAGATTTCCTTGGTAGTGCCAACGAATATGGGTGTAGTCAGAAGGTTTGGCTGGGTATAGTTTGCCGTCTCTTCCTCTTACCTTTAGCGTGCCTGCTTTCCCATAGTGTCTTCCGCCATCAACAGAGAATACAGATTGCGTATTCTTGCCTTGAGCAGAGTTTGGTAAATAAACCGTGTGCTTAGGTATCGCGTTTACGATATTGATGTTCCCAGCAGGTTTATTGCTGATGTTCTCGTAGAAAGTATTGTATTGAACAATCTCTCCCGGTAATACTTTTGCGGCAGGGATAAAGCGATACGTTTGCTTCCCACCTTTATTGATGATTTCCATCTTTTGCATTTTTGAAGTCACTTTCAAATGCCCTTGTGGCGCGGCTACAGCTTGCGTTGTTAAAAATACGAGTGTGGCAACCACACCCAAAAGTGATTTTGCTGTAGCTATAAATGTATTGTTGATTTTCATATTGTTAGTCCTTTTTCTAATTAATAATGTAAGTTAGCTGGATTTCATGTTGGCTACCTGCCGCGATGCTTCCCAGATTGATGGTTGCTGTATTGGCGGTTGTGCTTCCAAAGTCGCTATTATCTGCGACATCATTTTGATCACTTTGGTTTACACTATCTAATTTGATAGTGGATGGTTTGTATTGCATATTGGCAGGCGTTGGATCAGTAATAACTACGTTGTCGATTGTGCCTGTTCCTACGGTTGTGATTTGTATTTTGTACGTGACCTCAGCGCCTACTACCGATGTGTTACCGCCCTGTGGGTCAATAATACTGACAATGCTTTTATCGATGGATAGGGTAGGTGGCGTTGTGATTATTGATACTACGTACTCTCTTCTGGCAGAGTGGCGAGCATCTCTATTATTATCATCGCTACCATTACTATCGGCAAAAATAGTGTCTACACTGTCGCTAGCATCAGGTGTTAGTGTCTCGCTGGTATCAGTACCATCGGAATTTTTCTCAGCGGTGGCAACAAGCGATAATAATGAATTATCACCTGCTTGCATTGCTATTCCGCTTGAATTTGGTGGAATATCACATCTCACATTGATAGTAGCTTGCTGATCTGCTTTAAGTTTTATCGTAGCTGTTGTGGGTAAAATAACACCCGTTAAAGGTGTGCCTGAAACCGATGTTACCGTGCTAACACAATTGCTAGTATCAAAGTCATCTGTGCCTAATGCGCTGTTAGTAGCGAGATTAAAGACTTGAGTGTCATTACCTTCGTTGAGGAGGGTAAAGGTTACTTCAGCTTGTGAGTCGCCAGGTGATACATTGGCGTTATTATTTCCTGTTACCAGTAAATCAACTTTACGATCAACTTTGAACACAGTGTCCTGTCCGTTACCGATACCAGGCGCTGAATTACCAGTAGGAGAGCTTTCAATAGGCTCTTGCACCGTATTACCGATTGAGTAAGTTACTAAAACTTTGTTAGAAATATCAGTGCCAGCAGCCACGCCTTGAGCAAATGTAGAATTAGATAAAACCATACTTAACAGGCAAAGTGCAGACATCAACAAGAAAGTTCTTGCTGAGGATTGTCCAAATATTCTTGGAGTGAGTCTGTTTTTTATTTTACTTTTCATTATTTTTAGTATTAACTAATAAAGTGTAACTTATTGTTTTTACGAACTAATCCACATAAAGGAAAATAAGTTTTCTGGCTTTCTGGTATATACGTCGAAGAAAGGCAGTTTTATATAGTGATATGTTATAACAAGGCAGATGAATCAGAGATGAATGTAAGTAACTAAAAACTAATAAAAAACCAGTAATAACAAAACTTTAGAGTGAAAGCACACCCCCCCACTTTTACATGATAAATTAATAAACATCATGTAAAAGTGGGGGGGTGTGCTTTTGGCTTAATATATACATAGACTTTTAGCGACTTATCTACTTTAATCGATATATAAACTCGCTGGAATTTAAATGCCTCAATCATCAGACTATTTAATAGAACTCAAAGGAATCTGCAAAGCCTTCCCAGGAGTTTTAGCCAATGATGATATTGATCTAAAAATTAAAGCAGGCGAAGTACACGCGTTACTGGGTGAAAATGGTGCGGGGAAATCCACGCTGGTCAAAATGATTTATGGCATCCTAAAGCAGGATGCTGGCACGATTCACTTTAATGGCGATCTAGTCGATATTAAAACCCCCGCAATCGCACGTGAGCTTGGCGTAGCAATGGTATTCCAACATTTTTCTTTGTTTGATTCTTTAACGGTCGTGGAAAATATTTCACTCGGCATGGATCATTCTTCTGATCTTGCAACACTGGCGGATCAAATTACTGAGCTTTCAAAACGCTACGGTTTACCGCTTGATCCGCATCGTCATGTTTATACACTTTCTGTGGGTGAGCGCCAACGTATTGAAATTATTAGATGTTTATTGCAAGAACCTAAACTATTGATAATGGATGAGCCGACGTCAGTGCTCACGCCTCAAGAAGTTGAAAAGTTATTTGTAACGCTCAAAAGGTTATCAGAAGAGGGCATGGCGATTTTATATATCAGCCATAAACTCGATGAAATCAAAGCACTTTGCCATAACGCAACAATTCTACGTTTGGGTAAAAAGGTGGGGACAGTATCCGTTGCTGATGAAAGCACACAATCGCTAGCTGCGATGATGATGGGTGAAGAACTTAAAGAGTTAAAGCATCCCGAAGCTGTTGAATTAGGCGATACTCGATTGGAAGTAAAAGACTTGAGTTTGCCCGCAGATGATCCACTAGGAATTTCATTACGCAATATAAATCTGCAAGTACGCGGTGGTGAAGTTGTTGGTATAGCAGGTGTTGCAGGCAATGGGCAAGATGAGCTGTTGCGCGCATTAAATGGCGAGCAACGCACTCTTGATAGTATCGATAGTATTGAACTGGAAGGTAAGGCAGTGGGTAAACTAAACCCGAATAGTCGACGGGTGAATTTTGGTTTAGCCAGTGTGCCTGAAAAGCGATTAGGGCATGGTGCAACACCCGATATGAGCCTTGTGGATAACGCTTTTTTAACTGCTTACCAACATTTAAAATTGCTTAAAAATGGCTTGATTGATTACGCAAAAACAAGACAGTTTGCAGAAAAAATCATTGCAGATTATGGGGTTAAGACACCTAACTCAGATGTTCCTGCAGGTAGCTTGTCAGGCGGAAATTTACAAAAATTTATTGTCGGGCGCGAGCTTAGCCAAAACCCTGATATTCTCGTTATCGCACAACCCACATGGGGCGTGGATGCGGGGGCTGCGCAAACTATTCGCCAAGCTATTCGTGAGTTGGCTGCAAAGGGTGCGGCAGTTTTGGTTATCTCGCAAGACTTGGATGAACTAATGGAAATCACAGATCGTATCGGTGCAATTTGTGGCGGTGTGGTTTCTGAATTTTACCCAACCTCAGAGATGAGTATTGATAAAGTTGGCATGTTAATGGCAGGTGTTTCGTTGGAAGAGGGTGTTTCAGATGTTGCCTAGATTGATACCTCGATTAGAGAAAAGACAAACACCCTCAAAAGCGATGATCTACTTGTCGCCTTTATTAGCAATATTTCTTACGTTAATTTCCAGCGTGGTTTTATTCTTAATTATGAATGTATCGCCACTTGAAGCGTTACATGCTTTCTTTATCAAACCTATTTCAACTATCTACGGCTTGACAGAGTTGGCGGTTAAAGCGACACCGCTGGTATTGATCGGTGTAGCACTCTCGCTAGGTTTTCGTGCGGGCGTGTGGAATATTGGCGCGGAAGGTCAGTTGATTTTAGGTGGTATCTTTGGTGGCGCAACGGCTTTGTTTTTCTATGAAAAAACAGGCTTTTACATCATTCCTTTAATCTTAATTGCAGGTGTTGTGGGTGGCATGTTGTGGGCGGGGATTGTGGCTTTCTTGCGAACGAAGTTTAATGCCAATGAAATCTTAACCAGCTTGATGTTGAGCTATGTTGCTAGCCTTTTACTCAATTTGCTAATTCATGGCCCACTGAAAGACCCTGATGGATTTAACTTTCCTGAGTCACGATTATTTAGTGATTCGGCGTTGTTGCCTATTTTATATGATGGAACACGCTTGCATATCGGCGCAATCATTGCCTTGCTTGCAGTGGGTTTAGGTTGGATTCTATTGTCCCGCACTCTGTTAGGCTATCAAATAAAAGTCACAGGCGATGCGCCTGCCGCTGGGGAATACGCAGGTTTTAGTCATTCTAAAATCATTTGGATTACTCTGTTGTTGAGCGGTGGCGTAGCAGGGCTTGCGGGGGCGATTGAAGTATCAGGACCGATTGGTCAACTTCTGCCGACGATTTCTCCGGGCTACGGATTTACCGCTATTATCGTGGCTTATGTTGGGCGCTTGCATCCTGTGGGTGTATTGTTTGCGGGCTTGTTATTGGCATTAACGTATCTAGGTGGGGAGACGGCTCAAATCAGCCTGAAACTACCGATTGCGGTAACAGGTGTTTTCCAAGGTTTATTATTATTCTTCTTGCTCGCCAGTGACGTGTTGATTCATTACCGCATCCAGTTTGGCAAGCAAGGAGCAATAGCGTAATGGATATTCTAATAGCAGCTATCTTAACCATTATCACCGCCGCAACACCGTTGTTATTTGCTGCATTGGGTGAGCTTGTTACCGAGAAGTCAGGTGTGCTTAATTTAGGGATTGAAGGCATGATGATTATGGGCGCGATTATCGGCTTCTTTACCGTACATCAAACAGATAGCGCTTTTATTGCCATCATTGCCAGTATGATCGCAGGGGCGTTAACCGCCACTATTTTTGCAATTCTAGTGTTAAAATTTCATGCCAGCCAAGTGCCTACAGGGCTGGCTTTAACCATTTTTGGCATTGGACTTAGCGCATTGATTGGGCAAAGCATGATTGGCGTGGCGTATGAAGGAATTCCCAAAATTGCCATTCCGGGTTTATCCTCAATTCCTGTTATTGGCGATATATTTTTCAATCAAGATGGCTTGGTGTATTTTTCCATTTTTATGGTTGTTGCAACCATGTGGTTTTTAAATAAAACCCGCGCTGGACTAATTTTACGCGCCGTAGGTGATTCACACGATGCCGCACACGCAATGGGCTATTCAGTAATCAAGATTCGTTTCTTAGCGACCCTATTTGGTGGCGCAATGGCAGGTGTAGGCGGCGCATATTTGTCGCTGGCTTATTCGCCATTATGGGTTGAAGGCATGACAGCAGGGCGTGGTTGGATAGCGCTGGCATTGGTAGTATTTGCCAGTTGGCGAGTAGGGCGTGTGTTGCTCGGTGCTTATTTGTTCGGCGGTATCACTATCTTGCAACTACACGCCCAAGCGTTGGGAATAGCGGTTCCGTCACAAATAATGTCGATGTTGCCGTATTTAGCGACCATTCTTGTTTTGGTGATAATTTCGCGCGACAAGTCAAAAATCAAACTCAATTCGCCCGCAAGTTTAGGCAAAGCTTTTCATCCAAGTAGATAACAAATGTGATAAACAAATACGATAAAACTTTGCTACACTCTTGATTGTTAAAAAAGTATTAAAACCCAACCCCCAGAAATCCAAGGAATCGGAGAAACCATGAAATTAAGAAATATTTTAGCTGTATTGATAGCATCAGCAGCATTAACCGCGTGTGGCGGTGGAGAAAAAGCCGCTGACAAAGCTAAAGAAGCAGCAACAGAAACGGCAACTAAAGTAACAGAGACAGTAAAAGAGAAGGTTACTGAAAAAGTTAAAGAAGTTGTAAAAGGAAAATCAGCGGCAGATACCAAGGTTGGTTTTGTTTATGTTGGCCCAGTAGGCGATCACGGTTGGTCATACGAGCACGATCAAAGTCGTCAAGCGCTTGAAAAAGCACTTGGTGTAAAAACGACATTTGTAGAAAGCGTACCAGAAGGAGCAGACGCAGAACGTGTTATTACACAGCTTGCAAATGATGGTAATGACGTGATCTTCACTACATCGTTCGGTTATATGAATCCAACATTAAAAGTCGCTAAGAAATTTCCCAATGTGAGATTTGAACATGCTACAGGCTACAAACGCGCAGATAACGTCAGTACCTATTCAGCACGTTTCTATGAAGGTCGTGCCATTTTAGGCACGATTGCAGGCAAGATGACAAAATCAAATATCATCGGCTACATCGGATCATTCCCAATCCCAGAAGTTATCCGTGGCATAGATGCAATGACAATAGCCGCGCGCAAAGTAAACCCAAATGTAAAAGTAAAAGTCGTGTGGGTAAACTCATGGTTTGATCCTGGAAAAGAAGGCGATGCGGCAAAAGCATTGATTGATCAAGGCGCAGACATCATCACACAACACACAGACTCACCCGCACCACTACAGGTTGCAGAAAAGCGTGGCGTATACGCATTTGGTCAAGCATCCGATATGAAATCATTCGCACCCACAAAACAGTTAACATCCATTATTGATAACTGGAGCGATTATTACATCGCACGTACAAAAGCAGCAATCGACGGTAGCTGGAAATCAACCGATACTTGGGATGGCATAAAAGCAGGTATGGTTGTAATGGCGCCTTATGGCGATGCAGTTCCTGCAGATGTTCGAGAAATGGCAGACAAGGTAAAAGCATCAATCGTTGATGGAAGCTTCCACCCATTCCAAGGCCCAATTAAGAACCAAAAAGGTGAATTGGTTGTGAAGGAGGGCGAGACTTTGGGTGATGGTGACCTTGCCAAGTTGAATTGGTATGTAGAAGGAGTAGAGGGTTCTATACCAAAATAAATTTTTGGCACAGAGCATTCATTTTTTGCTACATGGGCGTAAGCTAAAAAAGTGCGTTGCATCCGTACTCGAATGATCACGTGCTTGTTGTACACTCAACATTCTCCGTGCGAATGCGCCTTGATTTGTAGCAAAATCTAAACGCTCTGAGCCAAAATTTATGTAGTATTTGAAAAGAGCGGTTAATCTATTAACCGCTCTTTTTTTGTGCCTATCCTTTCTGTTTAAAGAGTAAAAGGAGGAGGGGGCTGAGGGAAGCGTAAAAAAGACGTGGCAATATAATAATGCATAAATCGATATAAACTCTAAACATGATAATCCACCAAGCACACCCCCCTAGTTTTACATGATGTTTTCTATAATCATCATGTAAAACTAGGGGGGTGTATTACATTTTATTTAGCTTCGCCACTAATAATATGTTCTTCAATAATATAAACAGGAGCAGCTAAAGCGCCTGTGTTTAGTGATTGGGCAAGATCATATGCTTCTTTTCGTGACTCTAGTCCAGTTATTTGAAAACGCTTACCAAGCTCTTCTTGTATTCTGGCTACACTGATAACTTGAGTAGTGGTGGTTATTTCCTTTTTTAAACTGCCATTTTCAAGCTTTTTAACATCAGTTTTATACACAATAAGAACAATAGCTATGAGTTTTGCAACATTAGTACGAGTAGCATTTGCAATAAGCTTTGTTCCCTCTTTATCTAATGTAATATTAATGGAAGGCTGTTGAATAGTGTCAAAGCCTGCTGAAGCACGTGCTATATTTTTACCTGTTAACAGAACATGTCGCTTGAGTAGAATGGGGCTACCGCTCCTTTCCTTATAAAGTTTTGCTCCCCTTGGCACGATTCCACCTGCTTGTACTTTAAAGGCATCTGCTTCTTCATTTACAAGTCGGAATTCAAGTGTTGATGATGTGGCAAAGATTTCTTTTGCTTGTGTTGGATCTTGTATACTTGGAAGTTGAACTACTATCTGGTTTAGACCTTGCTTCTTAATAATCGATTTAGTGATACCTAGCTCTCTAACGCGGTTACGCAAAACAGTAATATTTTTTTCAAGTATTTGTTGTCTTGTGGCAATTATGGTTTCTTTGGTTAGAGTAGCTTTTAGCGAAGCACCTTTATCAGCTTTTTCATCAGTAAATTTAAATTGATTGCTATAAGCTTGTTTAAGGTTTTCTCTGGCTAAGTCACGGAGTTCAGCAGTTTTAAATTCAATGACAAAGTGATCAGGAGAACGAAAACGTCTTAGTCCAGTATTTTTAATTTCTTTGTCGTGTAAATGTTTAAGAAATCCATAATGATAAATATCTAGAAATCGACTTATCGCAAATTCCATATCAACATCCAAAAGAAGGTACGCTCCCTTAGGTACATCGGTAGGGTAGATTTTTCCGTTCTCTATCACTACTTCACTAGGGCTATCAGCTTCCTTAATTTCTTGAATAGAAAGCTGTGCAAAATATTTCATTGCGAAAATGAAAAGGGAACCTAACACTACAGCGGTTAGGATATATTTTAATGCTGGAGAGCGATTCATTTTGTTAATCTACTTTGAAAAAATAATTATAATATAATAAACCAGCAAACACCCCCCCCTATTTTGAATGATAGATCGTTAGTTATTTAAAGATTACAAGAACTTATTGCAAAGCTCCATGATGTTTTAATAAATATAAAACATGCTGTAAAAGTAGGGGGGTGTGCTTTTAAAACAAAATCGTAGGTTGATCTCAAGTGTCGGATGACGCTATTGCTTATCCAACCTACCGCGCTATTTCTTCTGGCGCTCTTTATGAGAAAACCCATAAAAGTCTTTCTCATCAAAGCCAAGCTGATGACAGTACATTAATGAATCATGCTCGCTTTTTAGTAAGGTTACTTTACCATTATCAATAGTAATAGCTTGCCCATCAGTAGAGCATCGGTGTCTGTAACCTACATTCATATCTGTGGTATAGATTTTCTCATCTGCCATAGGCCCTGCAATTGCAAATACGTGTCCAATACCTTTGTAAAAAAAAGTTTGTGCCTTTTTTTCTTTATGATGAACAAACCCACAAGGGTGAGGAATCTCAAGAAGTGTAGTCTTATTCGAATTGTTAAGCCGAATTGCGCACATCCCATTGTCAGAAATCAGCTCAAGTTTTATTTCTTTAGTTTGGGCATCCGTTAGATAGCTTATTTTAGTTTTCGTTGGCTTGGTACTTGGCTTCTCACGTGGCGTATCAGCCTGACATGCCGAAATACTGAAACTTAGAACGGTCATCAATATTAGTTTTGATTTGATTCTGTTCATACTACTTATAAATAATACGAACATTATTTTAACTCCCATAACCATACCTCGCGACCAACTTTAAGGTATGAATTAGTATTAGATGCACCTCTGAGCGTCATAGATTCTCCATTCCATAAGTCGATATGATCCGTGCTTCCCCAACCATTCATAATAAAAACCATGCCTTTCTTATCTTTAAAAGACTTTAAGTTATCATTAATAGATCCTTTAAAAATCTTTTTTGTTACCCCATTCCCCAATAAACTAGGCGTGCGGTAGAAGACATTTGCTAACTCTTGTGCAGAACGAACATGACCAGGTTTATGATCTTTAAATTGTGAAGAGTACCCAGAGCAACGCTTAACCCCGCCAATAAAAACGCCACTATCTTCTAACGCCCACTCATTAATATCATACCAAAGTCTTTAGAGCTTGGCTGTGACTTACGCGTATTCCAGCCCAAACGTGCTTCTCTGTCTCCACCGTCGTCATCGTCGTTGACGATCACATCCATGCGCAGTTTCTTTTTAACGGCTGGGCTGATGCCTAGTTGCTTCCATGGAATAGTGGCTGATATTTCATAGCCGTCGAATTTGCTTTTCATTTCGTAGGCTAGTTTGATGCTTTTGCCACCTTTTTTGACGATGACTTCGCCTTCGATGGTTCTTTCGGTGCCGTCGAACTTATTGCTTTTATTGGCAGATAGACGTTTGTAGATAAAGTGATATTCTTTTCCTTTGTTGCTGATAAAGAATTCTACAGAATCATCTTGGCTGGGGTCATCCGAATCTACCGAATATTCTTTGTCGTAGACTTTGGCGATGAGGTAGATGTTTTTCTTATCCCATTTTACTTGCCATTTACCTGAAATGTCGCGTTTGTCCCAAGTCTCGCCTTCGAGCAAAATATTGAGTGCTTGTGGATTTTCTAAACGGAAGAAGTGCTTCTTATCACCTTTGGCTGGGCGGATAACAATTCTTGGTTTATTAGGGTCTTGCTTGGGTAAGTAGTGCGCGACCTTTGAGCTGGGTGGCTTTTTAGCATCTTTGATCTTGCCCCAATCCCACCAGCTTTTATTGTTGCTGATGTATTTTAGTGTGGCTTTGTGTTTGGGTGCATCATCCACCTCTTGGCGAATATGCTCTTTTAAACCCCAACAGCCGTTGGCGTTACAGGTTCGTGGCGCAGTGAAAGCGACAAATAAACCTGCGCCCATTTTGCGCCAGTTTTTGTATAAGGTTTTGTATAGCTTGCCCATGCGCTTATCACGATTGGCAGCGAAGAATAGGGGGTTGGGGTGTTTGGTATAATCTTTTGCCGCCCAATCTACTAGGCCTTGCCCACCTTCGTAGGCTATCAAACTAATGCCAAATTCTTTGGCAAGTTTGGCGTGTTTATCCAGCTCGTGCATGATTTTGGGTAGCGAACGATAGGATTTTTTATCGTTGAGCAAATGGAAAATATCATCAACGTTTTTAGACTCACGAAAGCCACGAATATTGCCACCAATATAAGGAGCAATGGCAATGGCATCGACGTGTTTATAAGTGTTGTCATAGGCAAGAATAATGCCGCTGATGTCGGGACGCGTATCCCAACCGCCGATGACACGAACAAGTTTTTCATGCCCACCGTAAATATCTTCCCAAATTTTGAAAAATTCTATCGAGCGCTTGGCGTAGTATTTATAACCCGCCATCAGTGCATCTTGGTCAAGCTTTTCAGCGATGCCCATTTTTTGCATATATTCGTTATGCACGAAGTTAGAGTTCCATGCTTCGTTGGTGTATTCAATATGGGGTTTTAATTCAGAGTCGAGATGCTTATGCACATAAGTCGCAAATTGGGTGATGTAATCATCATCAGCGCCGTGCGGCACATTTAACCAAGGGTCAGCTTTAATCCGATTAGCAAGTTCTACTTGTACTTCAAGCGGCGCACCACGTGAGCCATAAATACCGCCCCATGTTGGCTCATCCATTGTTGGGCGTTTGTCCCATGTTGTATGCGCGTTACGCGTAATGCCCGACATCGGCATAAAGCGAATCACGCTAAAATCCTTCATAAAGTTTAGATAATCAGGATTGAATAAGATTTTTGCGTAATGCTTTTCAAATGACAGATAAGTTGAATCACCTTTACAGACAGATTTATCGGCTACTTGCTGATAAGGATTGTCGTGACAAATACCACCTGGCATAAGGATGCGGATATTGCGCAATGGCTTATTAGGGTTTGATTTCACTATTTTTAAAGCAGCGGTCATAAAACCATCGGCACGCTTGGTAAATGTGATTTTATCGATGCCAGGTTTTTGTGAGACCACTTCAATATTGTGCAAATATTCGAGTTTACCTTTACCGTCATAAAGCACGCTAAATTCGCCAGGAGGCAATGCCGCAAGTTGTACATTTCGTAAAAAAAATACACCCGCCGTGCCGCCGTTTAGTTTTTTCGGCCAGCCTTGTTTATCGTATTCAACCTTGGCAGATGTTAGACAAGGTTTATCTTTAGCGCGACAACGGATGTTTTCATGAAACGGTGTTGCGACACGCATTAAGTCTAAAAAAGGAATGCTGGAGTCTTGCTCGAAAATCTCATTGGCGTTTATACCGATAGGTGATTTTCGGTTGCTTGCAATGGGGTAGTTAATTTCAGCTGATGGCTTATCTGCGCCTTTATTAGCATCAGCATCAACGCTTTTTGATTTATTACTAGCTTGATTTTCTTGTGATGAAATCTTCGTTTTCCCTGTTTTATTAAAATCTTGGTTAAGCTCTTTTTCTATTTCATCTGTAATAGTTTTTTTGGGTAGTTCATTTGCATATAAAAAATTGGGAAAATTATTATTACTCGCTGTTTTTAATAGTAGTGCGGTAAAGGGGATAAGCGATAAAGCAATAATAAAAACAAAGAGTAGGGTGCGTTTATTCATAAAAAATTGAGGAAAGTTGCAAGGGTTGCAAAGATAACAGATTATAGAAAAAGTTTCTTTTGTCTCTAGGTTTTTTTGATGTAATGAGCAAAGAGCTTGATAATGGGATAAAAAGGGGCTTTGTATGAAAAAAGAGGAGAATATAAATGTATAACTACCTACACTTTCCATCTGGGGCACCATAATCAGAAATTTCTAGGTAAATGACATGATGTGGTGAATATAGGCAGTTATACAAGCTGGTTTACAGGCGTTTTCATTTGCCTGTTTTAACGCATCACAGTAATTTAAAGGATGACGCTATTCTTTCGAGTATTGGGGCGTTACTGTCAAAGGTTTCTATAAAATCAGTAGCTGCAATGGTGTAGCCTTTGGCATTTTTAACGAGATTGTAAACAGTTTGTTTGACTATCTGACCATTAGAATTGTGCGTAAAAGTTACACTATAAAAACCCCCAATGCGTCCTTCTGATATTTTATTGTAATCTTTTAATGTAGAGTTTAGCGAAGCCACACTGGCTTCAAAGTTCACTTTGCTAGTTAGAAGGCTATCCACTTTCTCAACAACGACAACAACATTGGCGGTGGTATTGCCATCTTTCTGGGTGAGAATTAAAGGGATTTCAGGATCACCATTATCGGTTTCAATCGTCCAATTCTCAGGATTGTCAATGGAGAACCCATGTGTTTTAACCACAATGGTGCCCGTATCATCTCTGGGTTTATCTGCTGCAATGGACTCTAGTTTGGGTGCTAGCTCATTTGTGCTGGTGGTGGTTTTTTCTGTCTTTTGTGCTTTTTCTGCAGGAGGCGCTTCTTTACCACTACCACAGCCTGTGAGGACTAATGCTAAACTCGCAAAAAGTGCGGTAATGAAGATAAGGGGAAATATTACTTTTGTATTCATGGTTACTTGCTCGGCTTTTTCGTTGTTAATTAAAAAATAATTAAAAAATTAGAAATAGCTGCAACAAAACTTCTCATACTATGAGTTGCTAAAATGCATGATTAGTTCCCTTAAATTTGATTTTTTATTTGTTATGATTTTTTGTGTTGAAAATACACTATGTAAAAGAGGGGGGGTGTGCATCTATATAGGGTCATGATTTAGCGCCAGTAATCGTTTATGATTACTACTAAGATCAGTAAATAATGGAGAATCAGATGTTTATAAAAATATCTAAAACTACTTTTATCGCTTCAATAGCATTATTGTTTTTGTCATCCTGCTCGGTGTATAAAGTTGCGCATGACTTTACCCCACCAAAATCAAAAAGTGGGCTAGTTTGCTTGACGAAATGTCAGTCTCAATTAAAGCAGTGTAATATTTCTTGCAATCAGCAGTATAAGCAATGTGGGGTAAAAGCAGGGCAGACAGCAAAAACACGTTTGCCAGGGTTGCTAGCGGCGTATCCAAGGCAGTTAGAAGCGTGGTTTAATGCGCGAGAAGAGTATCGGCGCGAGCTAGATTGGTATGAGTTCCGATTGGATATGGCAGAAGCAAGGCGTGATCGTTATATTGATCGTTGTGAGAAAGCTGGTAAAAAGCGCCGTGCTTGCTTCAATAGTTATAGTGGTCACTCCTTCTCGCATACTCGTCCTCACTTTAATCTCCCTCGACCTGTAAAGCCAACGCTTGCAAGCGAAACTAACCTTATTCGTAAAGAAACGTGCACCACAGATTGTGCCTGTAATTCATCTTACCGTTCATGTTATACAAGTTGTGGTGGTGTGGTGAAGAGTAAGAAGGTTTGTGTTAGGAACTGTGCCAAGTGATAAAGAATTTTTGTCACGGATCCGAGCATAGCGAGACAATGTTGGAGCGATAGCGACGACTACCCTTAGGGTGAAGCGCTAGCCGAATAACTCACGGAAAAACACAGAAGGAAAAACAAAATAAACAACCGTCATTCCCATATGCTGTTAATGAGAATCTCGTGTTGCATCCAACAGATCCCCGATAAAAAACATTCGGGGATGATGAAATTTTAATGCTTTAGCTCATGCACACCCCCCCACTTTTACATGCTGTTATAAAAGTACCATGTAAAAGTGGGGGGGTGTGCATTTCTTTTATCCTAATTTATCATCGGCCACATGATAAGTAGGATCTTCAACCACATTTACTTCAACCAGCGGACCTGCCTTTTTCAAGAGCAAACGGCATTCTTCGCTTACGTGCTTTAGGTGTAGACGTTTGCCCGCACGGTCATAGCGAATCGCTAATTTATCAATCGCTTCAATGGCTGAATGATCAGCAACGCGTGAATGCTTAAAATCTACCACGACATCATCGGTATCTTCTTTAGGGGTGAAAATGTCTTGAAAGTTTTGTGTCGATGCAAAGAACAACGGGCCATTTAATTCATACACTTTATTGCCCATACGATCGATGCGTGTGGTTGCGCTGATATGACTTGCATGTTCCCATGCAAATACGAGTGCTGATAAAATCACACCAATGATAACCGCCAACGCTAAATTGTCAGAGATAACGGTAATGGCGGTTACTGCAACGATAATAAACCAATCTGCTAATGGTATTTTACCCAGCATGCGTAAGCTGCCCCACTCGAAGGTGCCGATAACGACCATAAACATTACACCAACTAACACCGCAATCGGGATAACTTCAATCAAGGGCGAGGCGTAAAGGATAAAAATAAGTAAGAATACGGCGGCTGAAATACCGGATAACCGGCCTCGCCCACCTGATTTTATATTGATAATACTTTGTCCAACCATCGCACAACCACCCATGCCGCTGAACATGCCAGTTAGGGTATTAGCAACACCTTGACCGATACATTCTCGGTTTGGGTGACCTGTGGTTTCGGTGAGTTCGTCAACTAAGTTTAGCGTTAATAAGCTCTCGATCAAGCCTACCGCTGCCATTATAACAGCGTAGGGAAAGACTATTTTGAAAGCTTCCCATGTGAGCTCAATTTCAGGTAAGTGGAAAGGGGGAAATTCACCTTTGATGGATGCCATGTCTGAAACGGTTCTTGTGTCTAAATCCAAACCAAGTACGATTAATGTTCCTACCACAATTGCTGCAAGTGTGGATGGAATGGCTTTAGTTAATAGTGGCAGATATTGGATAATAGCCATGGTAAGCAGAATAAGTCCGATCATGAGGTAAAGCATATTACCTGTAATCCATTCATGTGAGCCATCGGGTAATTTGATTTTAAAGTGCTCAAACTGTGCAATCAGTATCACCAACGCCAAACCATTTACAAAACCAAGAAACACTGGGTGCGGCACTAGTCTGATAAACTTTCCCAGTTTTAGAATACCAAAGCTCATTTGGATTAAGCCCATCATAATGACAGCGGCGAATAGATACTCCTCACCATGTTGCAACACTAGCGTTCCGATAACAACAGCGATAGCGCCTGTTGCACCCGAAATCATCCCGGGTCTGCCACCCACAATAGAAGCGATTAAACCAATCGTAAAAGCAGCATATAACCCCGTGAGTGGGTGTAAGTGCGCAAGTAGGGCAAATGCAACTGCTTCAGGTACAAGTGCAAGCGCAACGGTTAAGCCCGAAAGTAAGTCGTTCTTAATGGATTCTTGACGTTGAGAAATAATGCTGAACATGTGATGGTAGCCCTAGATTTTCAGGTGTTCTAAAAAGGGCGGTAGTATACCGTTTTTGTTGTGAATAGCGAATGAATGCAAAGGTAAAGCTAGAATGAGGTAGCCGCACGTGCTGCTTGATCATAAAGCCCAGAAAGTGAACGTAGTGTTCTCGCTAATTCACTTAAATCTTTGTGATCAACGCCCATGGTTTCAAAGGCTTTTATCAAACAATGTTCGCGAATCTCTCGGTAGCGTTCGCAGAGTTTTGCGCCTTCTTTAGTGAGTGTGTAGAACACTTCTTTACCTTGTTTTTTGCCTTGCACAAGATTGCGTTTGGTGAGTTTGCGTAGTGCGTAGGCAACTAGATGCGTATCATCAATATTCAGTGTAAAACAAATATCAGTAACACGCTTGGCGCGGTCTCGGTGATTAATATTGTGTAGAACGAGAATATCATTTGTGCTTAAACCTTCGCTACCGCTGGCGGACATGCAATGTTCTGTCCAGCGAGCAAAAGCGTTGTTGGCGATGATTAAGCCATATTCAACTTCGCTTAACTCGACATTGGAATCGCTGACCAGTTTTGAAGCAGAAACAATCGGTAGGTTTTTTTCGTTTTTAGTCATGCTTATCCTTTTCTATGGAGAAAGTTATCGAGTTTATTAAAACTTTCCATAGCCTCCACCACCGGGTGATTTAATGATGATTGAATCGCCAGTATTTAGAGCAACTTCTGCCGTAGTGCCTAGGTCTTCTTGCTCGCCATTAGCGCGTTTGACAATATTTTTGCCTACTTTTCCTGCACTGCCACCCGCCATACCATAGGGTGGGACTTTACGATGTCCTGTGAGTAGGGTGGCTGTCATCGGTTCTAAAAAGCGTACTTTGCGCTCGATACCTTCGCCTCCTTTGTGTTTACCAGCGCCCCCTGAATTTTGTCGAATTTTAAATTCATCTAATATGACAGGAAAGCGATATTCTAAAACTTCAGGATCGGTCAAGCGCGAGTTAGTCATATGGGTGTGAACGGCATCGGTGCCATCATGGTTTTGGGTTGCGCCTGCGCCACCACACAATGTTTCGTAATATTGGTATTCTTCATTGCCCCAAAAGAAGTTATTCATCGATCCTTGCGAGGCTGCCATGACTTTTAGCGCACCAAAAAGTGTATCAACAATGACTTGCGAGGTTTCTACATTACCCGCGATAACGGCGGCAGGGTATTCAGGGCTGATCATGGATTTTTTTGGGATAATGATTTCTAAGGGTTTTAAACAGCCTTCATTGAGTGGAATATTGTCATCCACCATACAACGGAAAACATACAAAACAGCTGCTTTGGTAATTGCTAGCGGTGCGTTGTAATTGCTGGGGTGTTGTGGGCTGGTGCCTGTGAAATCTATAATGGCTTTACGCTTGGTTTTATCGATTTTTATGCTGGCACAAACTTGATTGCCATCATCCATTTTGTAGCAAAACTTGCCGTCTTGCAGGGTATCAAGTACACGGCGTACCGATTCTTCGGCATTGTCTTGCACGTGCGACATATAGGCTTGCACAACTTCTAAGCCATAGTGACCGACAATTTTAGCCAGTTCTTGCGCGCCTTTTTCGCAGGATGCAAGTTGTGCTTTAAAATCAGCAATATTCATGTCGATATTGCGTGCAGGATATTTTCCATCACTCAATACATCGCGAATACGTTGTTCTTGAAACTCACCTTTTTCGACCAGTTTGATGTTATCAATTACGATGCCTTCTTCTTCTATATGGATAGAATCAGCAGGGGCAGAACCCGGTGTTTTTCCACCAATATCAGCATGATGCCCGCGAGATGCAACGTAGAAGATGATCTGTGATTTATCGTCATTAAAAACAGGTTTGATAATAGTAACATCGGGCAAATGCGTGCCACCGTTGTAAGGTGCATTAATAATGATGGCATCACCATCAAACAACTCATGCGGTCCGTTGATAACAGCTTTGATGCTTTCGCCCATCGAACCTAAATGCACAGGCATATGCGGCGCATTGGCGACTAATGCGCCATCGGTGCTAAAAATAGCGCAAGAGAAATCTAAGCGTTCTTTGATATTGACGGATGCGGCGGTATTGGCGAGTACAAACCCCATTTGTTCGGCAATCGACATAAATAGATTATTAAAGATCTCCAGCATCACAGGATTGACATCAGTGCCGATGGCTTTTTGTAATGCGAGTGTTTGATAGCGCTCTAAAATTAAATCGCCCAACTCGGTAACAGAAGCTTGCCAACCCAATTCGATAACATTTGTGCCTGTTGCTTCCAGGATTACGGCAGGTCCTTTTATGATCTGATCGGGGATTAAGTCATCACGTTGGTAAAAAGAACAATCGTGCCACTGGTTATTCATATAAACAGGGTGTTTTGAAGGTTTAGCAAGGCAGTTCTGTTGAGTCGAAGGGAAGTACACCTCCCCACTTTTACATGATTGTTTTGTAGAACTGATTTTTTCTCCTGCTGAAATTACCTCAATTTCAATCGCTTCTGCTATTAGTTTTTTATCAGCAGAAATAAAGCCAAAGCGTTGTTGGTGCGATTTTTCAAACTGTTTTCGTATTGATTTTAAATCATCATAGATAACAGAAAGGGAAGTATCAGAACCTTCATAACGACAATGCAAGCGCCAGATTGATTGACAAGATTCAGCATCAATACCTTGTAGAGTTAACTCTTGTTCGCCTTGTAACTGGAGGGATTCCCCAATGGTTTTTAATTCTGCGAGTAATGCATTATCAAGATGTTTTTCTACGGACTGCTGACGGCTCGCGGTGGTATCTGCCAACCCCATGCCATAGGCAGAAAGCACGCCTGCATAAGGATGCAGAAATACTTTTTTTATGCCAAGCGAATCTGCCACTAAGCAAGCGTGTTGGCCGCCAGCGCCACCAAAACAGCACAATACATAATCAGAAACATCGTAGCCGCGTTGTACCGAGATTTTTTTAATTGCATTCGCCATGCTTTCAATCGCGATGTGTAAGAAGCCTGCCGCGACTTCTTCGGGTGTGGGAGCTGTAGATGCATTTATGTCTTGTTGTATCTGCTGTGCAAGTTGACTAAATTGTTGTTTGATTATTTCGCTGTCTAAGGTTTGATCGGCATTTGAGCCAAATACCGCTGGGAATTCATCGGGCTGTAATTTACCCAGCATCACATTACAATCAGTAATAGTGAGAGGGCCGCCGTTACGATATGCCGCAGGGCCTGGGTTTGCACCTGCTGACTCTGGTCCAACACGATAACGCGCGCCATCAAAACTTAGTATTGATCCGCCACCTGCTGCAACCGTGTGAATAAGCATCATCGGTGCGCGCATTCTTACGCCTGCAACTTCTGTTTCAAAGGTTCTTTCAAACTCACCGTTGTAGTGACTTACATCGGTGGATGTTCCGCCCATATCAAAACCGATAATTTGTTCATAACCTGCAAGTTCACAAGTACGAACCATCCCGACGATACCGCCTGCGGGGCCTGAAAGAATCGCATCTTTACCTTGAAATAATTTACTGTCGGTTAAGCCACCGCTGGATTGCATAAACTTGAGATTGCCGTCCATGCCTTCGAGCGAATCTGCTACTTGGTTAATATATCGGCGCAGAATAGGGCTGAGGTAAGCATCGACTACGGTTGTGTCGCCACGAGATACGAGCTTCATCAATGGACTAACTTCATGGCTGGTTGATATTTGAGTGTAGCCGATTTCTTTAGCAAGCTTGGCAAGCTGTTGTTCGTGTGTGGTGTAGCGATAGCCGTGCATGAGTACAATGGCAACGGCACGGTAACCTTCATCAAATGCTTGTTGCATTGATGTTTTAGTTTTATCTAAATTAAGCGGAATCAGTGTTTCGCCCTGTGCATTAAGGCGTCCATCTACCTCGATGACTTTTTTGTAAAGCATTTCGGGGAGTTTAATATCCAGCGCAAATAGATCAGGACGCGTTTGATAACCTATTCTCAGCGCATCTGCAAAGCCTGCATTTATAACTAGTAATGTATCTTCGCCTTGGCGTTCTAATAGCGCATTGGTGGCAACAGTTGTACCCATTTTAACGGCAGAGATTTTATCTGCTGGCAATGTTTCCCCTTTTTTAACGCCCAACAAGGTACGGATACCTTCTATAGCGGCATCTTTATATTGCTCTGGATTTTCAGATAATAGTTTGTGCGTTTGTAATTCGCCATCGGGTTTGCGGGCAACGATGTCGGTGAATGTACCTCCTCGGTCTATCCAAAATTCCCATTTTTGATTTTGATGTTTTTGTTGAGTCATCTTTGATAAACATCATTTAAAACTGGGGGGGTGTGCTTTTTAATCATCATAATTTGATTATTTTCTGGTCATTAATTCGGGCAACCATGTTGCTATTTGCGGGAATACCGTAAGCAATACAATGGCAGTTAATAATAAAAAGAAGAATGGCATAGCGTAGCCTGCAACTTTTAAGATATTAATTTTAGTCAGCCCTTGCATAACGAAGAGGTTGAAGCCAACAGGTGGGGTGATTTGTGACATTTCAACCACTAGTACCACATAAATACCAAACCACATTAAATCAATACCGCTTTTTTCTACCATCGGTAAAACGATTGAAGTTGTTAAAACTACCATCGAAATGCCATCAAGGAAGAAACCTAATACCATGAAAAACAGGGTTAGCATGATGATCAGTTCAGTAGGTGAGAGTCCCATGGCAGAAATACTTTCAGCCAACATACGCGGGATGCCTGTAAAGCCCATAGCAAGGCTGAGGAAAGCTGCCCCAGCGATGATAAAGGTAATCATGCAGGAGGTTCTTGTTGCACCTAATAGACTGTCTTTAAAAGTAGTCAGTGAAAGATTGCCAGTAACCAGTGATAAGAATAGCGCGCCAAATACGCCCAGTGCAGCGGCTTCGGTTGCCGTAGCCCAGCCTGCATAGATTGAGCCTAGAACAAACAAAATCAAACCCATCACTGGGAATAGTCGGCGTGTAGCATAGAGCTTTTGCGCGAATGTCATACTGGATAACTCAACATCATCTTCAGATGGAATTTGGTCTTTATTGATCATCGACCAAACAGCGGTGTAACCCATAAAGAGTATCACCAACATTGCGCCCGGTAATATGCCTGCGATAAATAGACGTGAGATTGAAACTTCAGCGGATACACCATAAACGATGAGGATGATGGATGGCGGAATGAGGAAGCCGAGTGTGCCAGAACCCGCTAATGTGCCAATCATCATTTTTATGGGGTAGCCACGCTTGGTTAGTTCAGGAATCGTCATTTTACCAATCGTTGCGGCAGTAGCGGCGGATGAACCTGAAACGGCGGCAAATATTGTACAACCTAAAATATTAACGTGTAGTAATCGACCAGGGACTTTATTTAGCCACGGTGCGAGCCCGTGGAATAGGTCTTCGGAGAGTTTGGTTCTGAATAGAATTTCCCCCATCCAAATAAATAAAGGCAGGGCGGCGAGTGTCCAAGTGGCGGATGCGCCCCATGTAGTGGTCGCTAACACTAAGCCGATATTGCTGTTGTCGTTTAAGACTAGGGCAATAAACGCGACTAAAAATAATGATGCAGCAACCCAAATACCACTTAATAAGGATACCAATAAAATAGCGCCAAGGATGATGATTAAATTTGAAACGTCCATGAGAGAGCTATTCTTCTAAACCAACAAAGGTTGGAGTTTTGCCAGAAAGTACGAGAATGAAGTCATCAATCAAGGCGATTAAAAAGATAGTAAGACCAACAACCATGGAGAGTTGTGGAATCCATAAAGGAACGGCGATATAGCCTTGGGATAATTCATGGAAGGACCAAGATTCATAAGCAAACGCACCTGTGTAATAAACGCCGTAAGCGATCATTACAATAAAAATTAGAAGCGCTAGCGCTAAGGCAAAGCGTTGTAGTTTACCCTTAAGTAAATGTACGAGAATGGTTACACGGATATGCCCACCCATTCTAAAGGTGTATGCCAGCGCCAAAAATGTGGTGGCGGCTAAGAAAAAACCTGCAAAGTCTTCGGTGGAAGGAATAATGACATTAAACCATCGACCTACAATTTGAGCCAAGATCATCAGCGTGATTAAAATAATAAACAAGCCAGCCAACATGCCTGAGCCTAGATATAACTTATCGAGAAAATTTCGCATAGGAATAGCCACATACAAGTGCAGGGTTATGATTTAAAAATAAACCAAAAGTACCCCTCTTTAGAAAAAGAGGGGTCAGGGGAGATTTAAAGCGCTTCAAATATACGCTAACGTTATTATCATTCGCATTCGTATAACGTTTAAATCCCTCTCAATCCCCTTTTTCTAAGGGGTAGGCTTAATAAAAGCAACACCCCCCCTAGTTTTACATGATGTTACTAGATAATAATCTTACTGAAGTGCTTTCAATATAGTTGCACCCGCATCGCCTGCTTCTTTTGCCCACTCATCACCCATTGTTTTACCAATAGCTTGTAGGCCTTTCTTTAGTTCATCAGAGGGTTTAGCAACCTTGATGCCTTTTTCTGCTAGCACTTTAGTTTTAGCTTCTGTTTCAGCCATTGCCATTTCCCAGCCGCGTGTTTCTGCGGCAGCAGCTGCATCTAAAACAGCTTTTTGAGTTTTTTCATCAAGGCGTTTGAATGATTTAGCATTTACAATCACCATGTTTTTAGGAATCCACGCTTGCGTATCAGTGTAGTCAGAAATGTAATCCCATGACTGACTGCTTACGCCTGTGCTAGGTGATGTAACCATTGCATCAATGATTCCTGTAGAAAATGCTTGAGGAATTTCTGGTGTTTGCACCGTTGTTGGTGTGGCTTCTAATAATACTGCTAGGCGAGATGTAGTCGGGCTGTAAGCACGCATCTTTAAACCTTTGAGATCAGCAACTGAGTTGATAGGTTTCTTTGTGTAAAAACCCTGAGGGGGCCAAGGCACTGCGTACAATAACTTAATGCCTTCTTTTTCTAATGACTTTTCAATCGCTTCACGTGAAGCGCCCCATAATTTCTTAGCCGCATCAAAATCAGAGGCTAGAAAAGGAATGTTATCCGCTTTAAATAGAGGGTTGTCGTTGCCTAAAAGCCCCATAAACATCTCACCAGCAGGTACTTGACCTGTGCGAACAGCGCGGTGAATTTCTGGGTGCTTGATTAGTGAAGCACCAGAGTGAACAACGATATTAAGCTCTCCATCGGTGGCTTTTTTTATGTCATCAGAAAATTGTTTTACATTTTTAGTGTGGTGAACACCATCGCCATAAGGTGTGGGCATATCCCATTTTGTTGCAGCGTATGAACTGGTTGTTGCTGTTGTTACGAGAAGGGCAGTAGCGAGTGCGATTGATAGTGGGCGAAATAATGTCATCCTTGATCTCCAAATTATTATAATTACACAAATACAATTTATCGGTAAAACGTGCGTGAATTACTTTTATAGCTCAGGTTTTGGAATCTGTCAAATAAACATCATGTAAAAGTAGGGGGGTGTGGATTATTATAATGCTCAAGAGAGAATAACTTCTCTGAGTAAAACTTTTTAAAAAAGATAGGCAAAAAAAAGAGCTTCACAAAGAAGCTCTTTTTTAATCTAGGATTTAAGTGATTATTTCAAACAACTAAATTTCACTTTGCTTGGGAAGTTTAGCTTAATAATGCGCATGGTATCATCAGCCAAAGAAGCTTTTCCTAAGCGCCTTGCAGAACAGACTTTAACTTGTAGCGCTTCAATAATTGCTGGCGTGCCTTGATGGTGAATAATGGCGTAATCAGCACGGTTAAACGCGGCAAGGTATGCGCCACGCTTCATATAATATTTTGCAACATTCACTTCAGTTTGAGCGAGTGTGTTTTTTAAATAATGCATACGCTGTTTAGCATCTTTTGCGTAAGGGCTATTTGGGTGACGGTTTAACAAGGTTGAAAAGTCATGAAAGGCTTCTTTTTGACGAACACCGTCTAAGTCAGAGAAGTTACGCGGAAATATTTTATCAATAATACTGCCACCACGTGTGAAGTTGATTAAGCCACGTAAGTACAAGGCATAATCCATACGCGGGCTGCGAGGATAAACACGCATATAACGATCAATCGTATCCAGTGCTGTGTCTGGCTCATCAAACTTGTAGTAGGCAAAAGCTTGTTCTAGCAATGATTGTTGTGCATAACGACCGAGTGGGTATTTTGCTTCAAGTTCTTCGTATTGTTTGATTGCTGTTTCGTAATTACCTGACTTAAGTGATGATCTGGCATCTTGAAATAACTTGTTTGCAGAATAGCCCGACTTAGCGTTTGCTTTTGTTGCCTTATCTTTATCTATAAGATTATTGAGCTGAGAGCATGATGAAAGAGATAGTGTAAGTGCGGTGATAAAAAATAGTGTAAAAAGTCTTTTTAAAGCCATGATAATGCCCGTGATTTTTATAGTTTGTATGTTGTTCGTTTATGCGTTTATATATAGTTTGGTCAATTATACAGCAAAATAACTATTACAACATAGGAAGCTGTTATTACCTTATAATCGGGAGCTGATTACAGAATAACGGTCGAAAGATATTAAAAAGAGATTAAGAATGAGTACAGAAACACAGCTAGATTTTATTGTTCCAGAAACGACCTTTGGTGAGCGCCTTGATGTGGTAGTAGCTCAGCTATGCCCGCAGTTTTCGCGTAGCCAGTTACAAAAGTGGATAAAATCAGGTGATATTCTTGTTAATAATAAAACGGCGAAAACCCGCGATAAGCTCAATGGAGGTGAAGCGATTATCGTAAAGCCTGTGTTAGTAGAAAAAACACACGATTTGCCCGAAGCCATAGACCTCAATATTGTGTTTGAAGATGAGCATATGATGGTGCTTAATAAACCTGCAGGATTAGTGGTTCACCCAGGTGCAGGTAATCTTACGGGTACATTGGTTAATGGTTTGCTGGCACATAATGAACAACAAAAAAACCTACCGCGCGCAGGTATTGTGCATCGACTTGATAAAGACACCACCGGTTTAATGATGGTGGCAAAAACCTTAGAAGCACACACAGCGCTGGTAAATCTATTACAAGCCCGTGATGTGTCGCGAGAGTATCTAGCCCTTGTTTCTGTTGATGTTATCGCTGGTGCAACGATTGAAGCCAATATCGGCAGGCACACACGCGATAGAAAACGCATGGCAGTAAAAGAAATGGGCGGTGGTAAAACAGCTATCACGCATTACCGTATCGAACAGCGTTTGTATCACCATACTTTATTACGCGTGAATTTAGAAACAGGGCGCACCCATCAAATTCGTGTACACCTCTCATGGAAGCACATGCCGATTGTGGGTGACAGAGTTTATGGTGGCAGACCACGCGTACCCGCTAATATGGATGAAGGATTACGCACAAGGCTACAAAAAATGACGCGCCAAGCGCTACATGCAACACGTTTGAGTTTGGTTCATCCTATTACAGGTGAGAATGTTTCATGGGAAGCGCCTATGCCTAAGAGTATGCAAAGCGTGGTTGATGCGCTGGCAGACGAGTTGGCTAAGGATGATCAGTAGAGAACATCATGTAAAAGTGGGGGGGTGTGCTTTTAGAATCACTACTGTCCCGTTAACTTCATAACATCACCATTTGATTAAAGTCATGTTGTTTTCTATTGGGTGGATCACCTCGAAGAAGTGCCATAAGGTCGCGCTTCTCAAACAAATTAAGCTGTAACAATCG
>JAKIUW010000006.1 GCA_021647365.1 Cocleimonas sp.
TCAATTATAGAGACTAAAAATGATTCATATCGGTTTAAACAAAGCCAACAAAAGGCGCTAAAATAACAACCCAAGGGTGGGTCAATATTCGATGCCTATGTGGGTCAATTTTGGATGCTCATTGACATACTATGCAAAAAATGATGCCCAAGGAAATATCGGTAAACTTAGAGCGATAACCCGAGAGTCACTTCTAGGTTTAAAGCAAGAAAACATTATTTTTGAAATTGATAACACTACTCTTGATGGACAAAGTGGTTTTATTTCACACAACGGTGTGCAATCAAAGTATATCTATCGTAAAGATGGCCAGTTAAAAAGCATACAAATAGTCAACTCACTAAAATTACAATATAGCTATGACGAAAATGGCAATATTAAGGGAATTGATGAGAATGGTACCTTGCAAAATTATAAATTTGAGCAGGACAGGTTAACCTTTGCCGACACATTAACAGGGAGTTACCAGTACAACTATGACAAGTTAGGTAATCGAATCAGTGAAACACACGAAAACAATAATAATAAAATAACAAATACCTACCAATACCCAAAAGAAGGACAGGGTAATCGTATTATTAGCACTTCAAATAAAACCACAGAAATTAAACACCAATACAATGAACATGGTAGCCCTGTAAATACAACTGGCTTTATTTATATCTACAACGCTGATCAACGACCTATCAGGGTTTATAAAAAAGAAGCTGATAGAAAAATTGAAGTTGCACAATACAGCTATAATGCTTTTGGAGAAAGGGTGAAAAAGACCACCTATAGCAATGGAAATAAACCAAAAGTCACATATTTTCTCTATGATGAACAAGCCATTATTGCTGAGGCAAATAGTAATGGAGAAATAACCAATCAATATATATATTTTGATAAAAAGCCTATTGCAAAGCTAGAAGGCAATAATATTTATGCTATCCATAATGACAATTTAGGTACACCAAAACTGGTAACTAATGATAAAAAAGAAAATGTCTGGAAAGCTGGTCATTCCCCCTTTGGTAAAGCTGAAATAGAAATACAAATCATAACCTTAAACCTTAGACTCCCAGGACAGTATGCCGACCAAGAAACAGGTACTCATTATAACTACCTAAGAGATTATGATCCTCAGTCTGGGCGTTATATAACATCAGACCCTATTGGATTAGCTGGAGGAATAAACACCTATAGTTACGCCTATCAAAACCCAACAAAATATATTGATAGAGATGGTCGAGTAGCTTTTGTTCTTGTACCTCTCATACCAGTGGCCGTGGAGGGACTTACAGTAGCTAAAGTCTTTTTCAGTGCCGCTGTCCTTAGTGCGGGTATTGCAATTACTGCCCATAATAATGCTACCCGACCCTATGAAATCATCTATGACCCTAATAAACCTATTGGACCCCAGCTCCCTGGTTGGATTGACCCATGGAGTTTGAAAGCCATAACTGTCCAACCTAGTTGTGACCCTGAATTACCGCCAGAAGACCCTAGAGAAAGGTGTATTAAAAAAGCGGATAGTAAGTATCTGGAGTGTTTATTAACAAGCCCATCCACTGCTAAAAAATGGATGTGTAGAGCAACGAAGGCTCTACGGCTATTTGCGTGTTCATATAGACGAAGTGATGGTGATGACGGCTGAGGTGAAACATGAACCTATCGGCATGTCAATTTTAAGCAAATAGTAAATAAGTAATTTAGGCAGGTAAGCAACATGAGCATGGCATTAGCAGGACAAATTCTTGGACGACTTATTATTTCGTACATAATCATCTTTATCATTATGTTTCTAATATCTCGTTTTGATTTTAAAAAGGCGCTTTATCACACACATCGATGGTATGGATTTTTAGCCTTAATGACGATATTCCTACTAGGACTATCGTCACAGTTAATAACAAAAGGAATGATTTAATCATGATTTATCTCTATTTTAAATTAATACTAAAGTTGCTAATTATTAGCTCTGTTAGTTTATCCCTCTCAACATCTTATGCTGAGAGATACAAAAGACCCATGCAAATTCATAAGGTTAAAAGGATGGGCTTAGAGATTTGGACAGAGCAAGAGCCAGCGTGGAATACCGAATTAATGTTAAACGGTAAAAAACCTATTTTTGTCGCTCATACACCTTTTCTTTCTTATCCTCCTTCTGGAATGACTTGGGTTAACCATTCTGAAGTTGAACTCACGCCCGATGAATTTCCAAGCATTGCGCGCTCTACGCTAGAGACTGCTGCAAAAAATTACCGCGTCTCTAAAGAAGCTATATCAACATTGAAAATCACCCCTGCAAACTACGGAAAATTGATAGGTTTTGAAACCAATTTCACTGGTTTGCTCGATAAAAAACAGGTTGATGTAAAAGTCTTTACAGGGCGTACAAAGGGGAAAGGGCCAGTAACAATGCAAGTTTATGCCCCTAAAGGCAAGTTACAACACATGAAAGAACAAATAAGACGAAGCTGGGAACACACCCAATATTTAGAAGAATAGTAATAAAGAATTCATACACTTTACAATAACACTTCAAACTAGCAGAAAAATAAACCACAGGAGTTTATTATGACTACCCACATTACAAAAAGCCTTTCGACTAAAAAACAAACAGGTCAAAGTATGACGCAATATCTCATATTGACGTTTATGCTCGCCGTGGGTAGCTTAGTAACAATTGGAAATGCTAGTCAAGCTGGGCGTTTACAAGTTGCAGCAGTAAGTCATGAGATAGCAGGTAACCATGTAAAAGCTAAAAAAGCCACAAAAGAAGCGCAGAAACAAGCGGGATATGCAAGCGCAAGCGCTTCATTACCCTCAAAAATGGGCAGTAGCGACTCATCACAAAATCCAATTAAAAACCCAACGGGGCCAAACACAACACCTGCAACAACATCTGTCGACCCTTCAAAGCCAACCAACAACCCTGTATTAAACCCTACTAATGGAGGCGCACCAACCACCCCCACCGATACAGAGCCTACAACTCCTGACGACTCAGACACGGACCCTACAACACTTGATAACGACCCTTCAGAACCAACAACCGCTAAATGTACTAACCCTACACCTGAGGAAGACGATGGAACTGCAGGAGGAGGATCAAAAGAAGAAGATAAAGGCTTCTGGGGGAGCTTATGGTCAGAAGTTAAAAATGGGCTGACTGCGGGCTATGAATTTGTAAAAGGCTTCTGGGAAGGCATGAAAAATCAAGTAGCGGATTTAGGTGAATTACTATCTGATCCGATTGGAACAGCTAAAGGCCTCATAGAACTTGGCAAACAATTCGTCGATGATGCTGAAGGCACTACCAAAATGATTGTGGATGCCTTGGGTGAAGAATTTAATACCTTGGTAAAATGTGGTTCATTCGATAAAGGACGGATAATTGGAGAAAACGTAAGCCCCGCCTTTATGATTAAACTTGCCAGTAAAATGGCTAAATTTGGTAACCTTGCTAAAGCATTAAAACAAACCAAAAAAGACTTTGGTTGTGCTAGCTTTGCCGCTGGAACACCTATTTGGACACCTGATGGCAAGGTTAATATTGAAAGCTTGATTAAAGGCAATGTAGTCCTTTCCAGAAATGAGAAGAGTTATGAGGATCAAGCACAACAAATACTAACAACCTTTGGGCGAACCGCGCCATTCTATTATCAACTCACTACTGAGTTTGGCACCATTAAAGTCACAGAAGAGCACCCTGTTTGGAAGCAAGGCAGAGGTTGGACTGAAGCACAATATCTTAAAGTAGATGATGTGGTTGCCAGTGCAGATGGTGATATACTAATATTAGACAATCAGAAAGTTGAAGAACCATTACAGGTTTACAATTTTTCTGTAGAAAACACACCGAGTTATTTTGCTGGTGATAGTAAGCTTTGGGTGCATAATGCTGCTAAAAAGACTATTTGTGACCCTACCAAATTAGTACCAGAAAAAATTAAATTTTCTGATCTAGGTACACTAATTGGTGAAGGTGGAGTCAAAAAAGTCTATGATTGGAAGGAAGGGTTGGTTGTTGGTGTTGTCAAACCTGATAGAAACCCTCAATGGTTGGTCAATGAAATCCGTGCATTAAAAGAACTACAAGAAGCTGGTCTACCCGTAGTTAAAGCCCACGGTTTAACTAAAGTTGATGGTAAGCAGGCAATTGTAATGACCAAATTAGTTGACAGCGTTGGATCTAAAGATATTAAAAAAGTAAACGGAAAACTTGTTAAGCATCCCAACTTTAATAGTAAAACAGTAGCTGACTTAAAGAAAATAAAGCAAACTCTTATCTTTAAGAAAATCAGAGTAGATGATTTGCAATTTATTATAAAAAAAGATGGAAGTGTTGTGATTGCTGACCCTGCTGGGATTCGTAGAAAGAAAGTCCCAAGCAAAAAGAACATAGACACAATTGATGAACTTATTATAGCTGCTGGAGGAACTCCTTGATAAGTCCCGTGAGAATATTTTTATGAGTAATTTACAATTTTATGTCACTAAGGTTGTGGTTAGAAATCAGGACTTATGGCTTGATCCCAAAAATTTTGATACTTTTATTAAAGTAATAGAATCTTATCAAGTGGATGATCTATTATTTCTAGCGAAAGATGATGAAGAAGCATTTACTTTTGCTACTGACTTTGTGGATGTATTTGATGATGTTCATCATGATGGTCCTGGTGATATGTTTAAATCCAAAGGGATGGGGATACACCAACTTTATAGAACGTATATTAGTCAAGATAGAATAATTAAAAAAATATCCGAAGAAGGTTGTGTTGGTTTAGGCTCTATAAATATTGATGACCTAACTTCCAACAACAATACTCCACGTATAAGAGAAAAAGAAGAATTAGATCTTTTTAAAAATTAACAACTTTATATATCATCAAAGATAATTCATTATATTATTATCAAGAGACTGGTATATGAGTAGAAATAATAAAAGGACATCCATAATTCTATCAATTGGTAACCCAGAGAAGGTTGCTAAAAAAATGAAACAAGGCATGAAGAAAGTTAAGGGCTTTCTCCGTGAACACAGCGATGCTTATTACTTCAACTGGCTCTTAAAGATAGATTATGAATTTCAAGAAACCTTCGAGCCTACACATGAGAATATGGCTGGACTAGAGCTTCATAAAGATTTGGAGACCCGCAAACTTGCTGCCAATTTACGACGAGCATTTTCAGGCATCGTAGCAGGCAATGTAAAAGATGAAGGCATCCGCGCTATTGAAAAACATGGCTTATTTGAGCTAAGCGGCGATAAAAACATTATGAAAAAGATGGATACCCTGCTCCAATCTTTTGTAGAACAAGACCGCATGAAACTACCTAGCGCTATTGCTTATAAGCCTTGTTATAAGATTGTGACTTAATCAAGCGTTGTATTAGATTAGAAAGCACACCCCCCTACTTTTACATGGTTGTTTAATATTAATTGTCATGTAAAAGTGGGGGGGTGTGCTTTAAAATAGAAATATTGGATACAAAAAAAGCTCCAGGATAAATAATCACTGTGGTTTTTTGCGATGCTGTTTGTTTTTATTTCACATGCGTAGGTTCAACTACTGCATCCGCCAAACTTGTTGGTAGAAGTCTTAGCACTTTTACCCCCACAGTAAGCAACGCAAGGGCAATACCAACCCCACCTATGCCTAATAACCATTCTGCTAACGAGGCACTGTAAGCATTGTTTATGCCCTCAAAGAAACTACTTGATGTTTCTGCATTTGGGAATAAAACCAATGGGTATGATTGACCGCCAATAAGAATGACATAAATCTGAATGAATCCACCAATAACGGCAAATATCACAGCTCCTAAGTGCGCTAAGCGGTTATTTTTTAAGCAACGACACCAGATTAAGAATATCGGCAAGATACTTCCTAGAAGAATTTGACCATACCAAAATAGATTTGAAAAACCTCCTGTTAAAATATAGGCCTCTACACCATGATGCTCCGTCGCATATAAATTCGTTAAGTGGCGTGTCATTTCAAAGAATAGTACAAGTACAATGTAAACAGCTAAGCTATTTCTCAATCTATTGAGTACTACATCACCTAACTCTCGACCTGTAAACTTGTAAGTAACCATTAATACAATGGTGTATATCGCTGTTCCAAACACATAGGAAGATACGATAAACAACGGTGCCATAATGGCCGCATCATAATATTGACGAGCGATTAAGAAGCCAAATATTGAGCCTGTACCCATGGTTAGCATAAAACGCCAGAACATGTTTAAAATACCAAAAGGCTTATACAGGAACTTTGCTACCTTACTACGTGCCATCATTGTCCATAAGTAAAGCGTTAGAATCATGACAAACCCTGAATATAGAAACATATTCCATGAGAATATTGATTTGAAGTTCATGCTACCTTTTGCCATTTCGATAACATGCCCAATGCTACCTAAATCTAATAGTAGAACGACCAACCCCCCTACTAATAAAGAGGCTGCAAGAATGATTGATAAGCGACCTTGAGGTTTGTACACCTGCTGACCAAATACCGTCCCTATTGTGGCAATATTAGCCGCCCCTGAGGCAGCTACAATCAAGAAAATAGCAAAAACGTGAGGCAAACCCCAAACGATCTGATTATCCATGCCCGTTGTATAATGACCTTCGTGCATATGTAAGAATGCATATACACCACCTAAGACCAGCAGACCAAAGAATCCTAAAACTCCCCAATAACCTAGACCGTTATTTTTTACTTCACTGTATATTGCTTTAGTTGCCATGCTTATTCCCTTATATGCCCCAGTAACGAACGCCAGTATTCAAACCAAGGTCAGCACGTATCTGTGTCCCACCAAATTTCTTTAATACTTGGCTAATTCTACTATTTTCATCATTTAGGTCGCCAAATAACATTGCTTGTGGCGCTGCATCAACACATGCAGGGTTCTTACCTGCATCAACACGATTCACACACATATTACAAGACTCAACCGTACCTTTACCCCGAGGCGTATCAGGGAGTTGATCAATCAATGTTTCATGCACAAAACTACGTGCCTTATAAGGACAAGCCATCATGCAGTAACGACAGCCAATACAAATATGTTTATTAACTTGTACGATACCATCAGCACGCTTCATTGATGCACCTGTAGGACAAACATCAACACAAGGTGCTGTTTCACAATGTTGACACATCACAGGTAATGTAACCGTATGACCTGTCATCTTTTCGGTTACTTTAACCTTACGAATCCACTGCGCTTGTTGGGCATCGTTTGATTTTGGGTCATTTCCCCATCCGTGTTCCTTCTTACATGCCGCAATACAAGCATCACCACCATCGGTTAACTTGTTGGTATCAACCAACATACCCCAGCGTACTTTATCGGTCACGGCTTCTTCAGCTGGCTTAGCGTGCACTTCACGCAAGAATACGCCTGGTGCAACTGTAGCTACTGCTGCCGTACCTGCTAAACCACCTAAAAACTTACGACGATAGGAATCAATATCGTTCATTACTTCTCTCCTATTGATTGTTTAGGTGTCTCTATCTCTGTATTCAGTTCTGCAATATTACTAGGTAAATGCTTCTTAGGAGGTGACTCGACTGCGATATTTTGGTGAATACTATCTTTAGGCGTTATTTGAGAAACCTTGTTACTACTGCCACTACGTGGACGATCTGCATGACATTGAAAACAATCTAATTGTTGAGCAACATAACTATGACACGTTGAACAAAAATGTTCAGGATCCGAATGTCTAAGAGGTTTGCCATTATGCTCTTCAGGCACATGACAATTGATACAAGCTTTAAGGCTATGCTTTTTAGTGCGGATACCTTGTATCACTGTCTCATCACGCTTATGCAGTAATTCATCCATATGATTTTTACGCATATTTTTAATATGCCCATCTCGGATTTCATCACTTTTAAACTGCTTAACTGCTTTCATCAGCTCAGGTGGCTTTCCACTATCACAGGCACTAAGCACCAACATCAATGATGTAAGAATGAATGATTGTATTGATTTCTGAAACATATTCCTAATTCCTGAAGCCTAAACAAAACTAAAGCCTGAAAAACAGACTTTAGTTTCTTTATACTTTAAACAACTGATTAACCGCCTAGACCCATTTCAATGTAGCCTGTAGGACAAACATCTGAACAGATATGACAACCAACACACTTATCGTAGTCCGTATCAACATAACGACCCGTCGTTGATATATCTTTCTTAACACGGAAAACAGCATCTTGTGGACAGTAAATAACACAATTATCACACTCAAAACAAAGTCCACAACTCATACAACGCTCGGCTTCTTCAACAACCTGCTCTTCTTCAAGTGCGTTCATACGCTCTTCAAAGTGCCCTAGAACATCTTCTTTACTTGGGACATCTTCTGTACGCTTGTTACGATCAACTTTTTCAAAGTGACCTAGGAATAATTCGCTAGATTCAACGATTTCATGCTCAGAACGATCATCGTAGTTATGTACTGCGTAGTTATCAGTATCTGTGCCACGTAGATCTTCTTCTTTACCTTCATCGTAATCGACAGGGCTAAGATCGTATTCTTTAAGCTTATCTAGTAGGTCAAAATGATGCTTATCAACTTTAGGACGCTTATCCATCTTCTCATCTTTTTGAGTCAAGAAGTGGTTGATAGTCTCAGCAGCAATAGAAGCTTGGCCTATTGCGGTTGTTAGAAGGTGAGGACGAACAATGTCGCCCGCTACGAAGTGACCTTCTTTGCCTGGTACTTGATAGAAGTTATCCGCATCAATCGCGTTGCGATCATTGCCGTATTCTTCAACACCATCAAGATCACCAAACTGACCGATTGCAGATACAATTAAATCTGCTTCGATAATTGTTTCTTTACCACCTTCTTTTGGCTTTGGTATGTTGCCGTCCATCACAGACTCAACTACCTTCAAACCAACCGCACGACCGTTATCATCAACAAGAATCTCTGTGGGCATAACTTCTGTAAGAATAGTTACACCTTCGATTAATGCATCTTGTACTTCGTGCTCAGCAGCAGTCATTTGATCTAATGGGAATAATGACGTAAGCGTTACTTCAGCAGGAACTTTACTTGCTGGCTCTGCGTCGTGCTTGATTTTTCCAGTAGCTGCGTCTTCACCTTTTTCCGTGTAATCAGCTAATGTACCGATACGACGAGATACAGATACCACGTCGATAGAGGTATCACCACCACCCACACATACAACCTTTGGTGCAGTGTATTTCATATCGCCTAAGTTGAACGCTTCTAGGAAATCTACCGCTGTAATTGCGTTTGGAACGTCATTCCAGTTATCAACAAACAGTCCACGACCATTCTTACAACCTAACGCCCAAAGAATGGCATCATAATCTTTTTCTAAAGACTCAACTGATACGTCTTTGCCAACACGAGTGTTTAATTTTACTTCAACACCATCCATATCAGTGATACGTTTAATTTCAGCATCCATCTTGTCACGTGGTACACGATAGCCAGGGATACCGTATCGTGCCATTCCACCTAGTTGCGCATGGTCATCAAAGATCGTAGAAGCATGACCCATTTTACGAAGTTGGTAAGCAGCAGCCATTCCTGCAACACCACCGCCAATAATGGCTATTTTCTTACCTGTAGCTGGTGCTGAATCATCAAAACCAAGACCTAATGCAATAGCCTCATCACCGATGTATTGCTCAACAGAGTTGATTCCAACAAAGTCATCAACATCATTACGGTTACAACCTTCTTCACAAGGAGCAGGACAAACACGTCCCATCATTGATGGAAAAGGATTCGCAGCTGTTGAACGACGGAATGCATATTCCTGCATTGACATATCGCCCGTTGGCTTTTCTATGCCACGTACAATCTGTAACCAGCCACGAATATCTTCTCCTGAAGGACAACTGCCCTGACAAGGAGGCGTTTTCTGAATATAAGTAGGACACTTGTAAGATGTATCTTCTTGGAAGATAAGGTCTTCCATACTATCCCATGTATCGTCGCCTTCTTCATAACGTCGAAACGTTAGACCGTTTGCTAATGATTTATCATCGGGTGAAGTTGCCATGCTTATTCTCCATATTCAATCCAACGGACTGATAATTTATCTAAATTAAATTTCTTAAAGCAATTGATTATCCTAAACAAAAACCAATTGTGCATTCCAATACTGTATTACTTTTTATCTTCTGCTTTCGCTTCTTTGGCTGCTTTCTCAGCAGCTGCTTTTTCACGTGCTGCTGCCCACTCTGCTTCTTCCGCTGCTTCTTTGGCTTCAATCTCTTCTTCGCTCAGCTGACCCGTAAGGAAAATTGCGTTACTTACCAACTGATGAACACTCACAATCATGTCCATGCTAAATCCGTAGTAAGGAATAACCTTGGTGAACTGAGACTTACAGATTGCACAAATAGCAGCCATATGTGTAACTTGATGCTTCTCTGTAACGTGTTTTAGCGCTTCCATGCGTGGTTGCGCACCCTTTACACGGATTTCCATTAGATCATCAGTAAGGATTCCACCACCACCACCACAACAGAAAGTTGCGTCATGAATTGTGTCTGCGGGCATATCTACAAAGTTATTACACACCGCCCTTATTACATTACGAGGCAGATCAAACTGCCCACCAGGTTTATCACCCATCCGTGAACCACGTGCAATATTACAAGAGTCGTGGAATGTTAGAACTTTATCGTCATTTTTCGACTTATCAATATTTAGCTTACCCGCAGCAAGTGCTGGCTCGGTAATCTCGAGTATATGCTGTGGAATTGGATAATTTTGATCAAGGAAATCAAAAGGGCCAGCCAATGTATTTAAGAAACCATATGCTACACGCCATGCGTGTCCACATTCACCAAATACAATACGCTTAACACCCAAATCTTCAGCAGCTTTACGAATACGTAATGAAATTTTACGCATATTTTCGTAACTACCGATAAACATGCCAAAGTTTGCACCTTCAGATGCATACGAACTCAGAGTCCAATCTAAACCAAGTTCGTGCAATACTTTTGCATAACCCATCAAACCATCAACATGAGGTTCCGCGAAAAAGTCAGCCGATGGAGTAATTAAAAGAATATCTGAACCTTTTTTATCCAAAGGCAACTTTACATCAACACCTGTCTCATCAAAGATATCTTCTTCAAGACCTTCTAAGGTATCAGCTAACGCGCCTTCTGGCAGACCAAGGTTGTTACCAATCTTATGGACTTTACCCATTATTTCAGTACAGTACTTTTGTCCCATACCAATATGGTCAAGAATTTCACGTGCTGCCATTGATATTTCAGCAGTATCAATACCGTACGGACAAAAAACAGAACAACGACGACACTGTGAACATTGGTGATAATAGTTATACCAATCTTTTACAACATCTTCTGTTAATTCAGCTGCGCCAACAAAACCTGGCATACCGATTTTACCGAAGAATTTACCCGCAAAAGTAAAGTAACGACGATACACTTTTCGCAGCAAGTCTTGACGAGCTACTGGCATATTCTTAGGATCAGAAGAACCAATGTAGTAATGACATTTATCGGTGCAGGCACCACACTTAACACAAATATCTAGAAACACCTGAAACGAACGATAACGACCTTTAAGGTCTGCCATTTTATCTAGCGCGCGTTCTTTCCAGTTTTCAACAAGCGTATCTGCATCACCATAATTATCAACACCTTCTGGCATTGTAAAATCTGTAGGGTAATGCATACCCTCTTGAAATTCTGGTTTTGAAATCCAAGGTCCATGACCTTTCATCGCATCAGGTTGAAGACTTGGAATATCTAGTAAACCATCTTCACCTGTAACTTTTGGAATTTCGTAATCAGCCATGGTTATACTCCTTAATCCAACTCATCGAGGTAGTTCTTGCCTTGTTTCTCAAGTTCGGCAGCCCAAGGAGCGATATGACGCTTTTCGCGAGGGTTATCAATTTGATTACGAGTAGGACTAAAGAAAATACCAGGAGCATGTAATAGTTTACTAATGGGAAAAATCAACATCAATGTAGCAACCAATCCAAGGTGGATAAGTAAAGGCACATCTGCAGGTAACGGCTGCCAATCAAAAGTAATCAAACCTCTGAAGAAAGCTTTAACCAGAATGATATCGGTAGGACTTACAAACTGCATCATAAGACCAGACACACCAATCAAAATTAACAATAAAAGCATGGCGATATCAGAAGGCGCAGTGATGTAACGCACACGATCAATAAGAATACGACGTGCCATTAAACCCAACAAACCCAATATAAAGAGGAAGCCAGCATAAATACCGAAAGGTTGTACGAACTGAATAACACCCCAAATAGGGTCTTGTACATAACGGAAGTGGCGCAAAACGATAATAAGCATGGTGTAATGGAAAAGCATACCCAATACCCATAGTAATTTATCTGCACGAAATAAGCTTTTAAACAAGAATACCTCTTGCATCATACGCAGAACAACACCACTTTGTGTAACAGGTGCAGGCGTAGTTGGGATTTTCAGTGGCGCAGGAGTCCTCGCATAAATACGAATTTTATTGGCAACACCCAATACTAAAACTAATGTAGCAGTCCAGAATAAAACTGCGTATATAACGCCGATAACCATTTAGAACTCCTAAATAAACTTCTTTTTCATAAACTTACAATGCTTTTATATAAAACGGTTAGCACGATAAACTTTTGAAAAAGAACTTGGGAGCGTTAACACCCCCAAAATTCTTTAATCTTTTAAATCTCTAACGAAAGAGAGATGTTAAGACTTAAACACAACCTGTTGGCTTTGGAAGGCCAGCGTACTTACACGCTTGCTTACCAGGGCCGTATGGGAAAAGTGAGTAAAGGTACTTTGAATTACCTTTATCTTTACCTAAACGCTTACCAACAGCTTTAGTTAGAACACGTACCGCCGGAGCGATTTGATATTCTTCGTAGTATTCACGTAGGAAGTTAATGATATCCCAGTGCTCGTCTGATAAATCCACGTCTTCGCCAGCTGCAAGAGCAGTTGCGATCTCTGGAGTCCAAGCGCTAAGATCTACTAAGTAACCTTCTTCGTCTAGCTCAATTGACTCACCGTTTAATTCAAGTGATGACATAATAATTTCCTCTTGTTTATATCTAAATATAAAAATAAATTAGCTAAAAATCGCACAACTCAATTTTTTAATAACTGAGCAGCACAGGCTTTATAGCCAGCTTTGCGTCGTCTCATTCTCTACAGTTAAGTCGACAAAACCTGCATAATCAACAGCTTTGATGCCGTCAATCATACGATCTTCACTTAAACCGCGTGCAACAAGATCACCACCTAAAACATAAACAGACACATCGCCCATTGCTGTTTTAAGTTTCTCAGAAAATGATGTACCTTCTAACGCGCCAACTGCCGCATCTTCGATCATCAATACTGAATCACCCACTTTCACGTGATTTAAACAACTTCTAAAAGACACCTTTTCAAACGGTGACTTGTTTACAATATGTAGCATTGCCATTTACTATTCTCCGCTAAGACTTTAAAAAAAAACGTCTTAAAAACTTAAAGTAACTTCTTGTTCAGCCATAACATCAGCCATTTCAGAACGATTAACCATGATAATTGAAGGCTTTTCTGCCCAATCATCATCTTCATCCTCCCAAACAAGAGGCATCAAATCATCTTGAGTCAAACCACGCTCCTCAAGAGATTCTTTTTCAACATATAACTTCTTAATCTCGTAATCACCTAATGCTTTATACGTGTTTGAGAAGTTCTTTTGACCAATACCTGTCGTGTCTTGACCTTTTGTGATTTGATATACACCATCATCAATAAAAGCTAAAGATACGTCTTGTTCAAAAGCAGCAGAGATTAGTACAACCTCTAAAGACTCAAGCGCATAAGCTGTTCCGTAAGGTGCTTTGCGATTAACAAACATGAATTTTTTAGTAGCCATTTCTATGCCTCTCCTTATCCCTTAGTCGCCGAACACAATAGTGCGATCAGATTCAATTCCACCTTCGATCAATTGACCCAAACCAGAAATACGAAAACCTTCGATCATGTTATGAGAATCAAAACCTTGACGCTTTGCTTCATCCGCATCCATAAGACCACGACGTTGAGCCGCAGCAATACAGATAACCAAATCTAAGTCGTTCTCTTTTGATAATTCAGACCATTCTTTTTGAATCAAACGATCATCACCCGGAGGCACACTCAAACTAGAACCGTTGTTTACGCCATCATGGTAGAAGAACACGCGAAAAATCTCGTGACCTTGCGCCAATATTGAACGACAGAACTGCAGAGCCGAATCAGCAGATTGATGCTGATAAGGCCCTTCATTAATCATAATTGTAAATTTCATCTATAAACCCTAATTAATAACTATAATAATTTTGAAACGCGTTCTTAGAATCTAATGTGCGTAGACGAATTAAGATTCGCACGCGCACCACGCCAGTTATCAATATGGTACTTAGTGAAAGGAAGACCAGTCACTTCGAAGAAACGAGGCCATCCGATACGTTCAACCCACTCATTGATACGCTCCCAATCACGTGCGCCTTCTTTATAACAATCAAGAATTTTCTTAACGATTGCTGTAGCTTCAGGCCAACGAGGTGGATTATTTGGAATACCAGCAGCAACAAGACGTTGGAATGTTGGCTTACCACGTGCGTTTGAGTGATTACCACCGATCCAAACTGCAAGCTGAGTAAACTCATGATCATTGATCTGCATTGGAGGACATGGAGGGTAACAAGCACCACAACAAATACATTTCTTCTCGTCAACTTCTAATGAAGGCTGACCGTCAACCATTGCAGGACGAATCGCAGCAACAGGGCAACGTGCAACTACCGATGGACGCTCACAAACATTACCAACAAGACTGTGGTCAATCTTAGGTGGCTTAGTGTGCTGTACGTTAATTGCGATGTCGCCTTGACCACCACAGTTAATCTGACAACAAGATGTTGTGATATGTACACGATTAGGCATGTTCCAGTTAGTGAATTCGTCGTACAACTCATCCATCATAGACTTAACTACACCAGATGCATCTGTACCAGGAATATCACAGTGCAACCAACCCTGCGTATGCGAAATAGATGCAACAGAGTTACGGGTTCCGCCCACTGCGTATCCTTTCTCTTTAAGTGCATCAACTAAAGGCTGAACTTTAGCTTCTGTATCTGTGTAAAATTCGATGTTACTACGGATAGTAAAACGAATGTAACCGTCTGCAAACTCATCTGCAATATCTAAAAGATCACGTAATGTGAATACGTCTAATATACGTTGAGTACCTGCTTTTACAGTCCATACTTTATCGCCGCCTTTAGCGATATGAACCATTACACCTGGTTGTGTATCTTCATGATAGTCCCATAGGCCGAAATTACGACGCATAACTGGGTGCATGTATTGAAAGCCATCAGGACAACCTGATTCAATTGGCTCGCGCATTTCTGGTTTTGCCATGATCTAACTCCTAAAAATCTGTTAAATCAATGAGGTACAAGTAGCACCTCATCAATAAGTTTTAAATGAAACTGACTGAGTTAGCTAGCAGCTTTCTCTTCACGTTTACGACTGAACCACTCTTCAGCAGCCTCATCCCAACCATCTGTACGAACATAAGATACGTTACGTGGCTGAGCAATCATATTTGGATCGGGATCAACTCCGATTCCTTCTAGGAAGTTAACCAAACCGATACGCTCAATCATCTCACCTGTACGTTCATGCTCAAGCCCATTCTCTGCCCAGAAATCAATAATTTCTTCAGCAAGCTCTACGATTGTCTCGTAATCTTCTGGAGTGTCAAGCTTCATGAATGGAACTAAAACGGTACCCATCAAATCACCAATCTTTAGTGTACGCTTACCACCACAAAGAATGGTTACACCTTTGTCCTCACCAGGGCTGATCGCCTTAGGAACAACATTCATACAATGCATTGAACGAACACAGTTGCTTTCATCAGCAATCAGTGAATTATCATCACCTAGCGATAGCGAACTAGAAGTACAACGTGAAATCACGTTATCCATTACATAATCAACACCTTTGTCAGCAACAAATGCTTTCCATTGATCTTGATCTATCTTCTTATGATCTCTCCAAGTACCGATAACAGCAAAGTCAGCACGCTCAATAGCATTTTGACAATCGTTAGGACAACCAGAAACCTTGAATTTGAATTTGTAAGGAAGCGCAGGACGGTGAACGTCATCTGTAAAGCTATTTACAAGATGACGATGAATCGCATGCTCGTTACAGTTAGACATTTCACAACGAGCAGCACCAACACATGACATTGCCGTACGAACACAAGGCCCTGCTCCACCAAGATCCCAACCATAGTCGTTGATCTCATCAAAGAAGTGCTGGAAACTATCGTTATCGGCACCGATAAACATGATATTACCTGTCTGACCATGGAAAGTCTGAAGTCCTGAACCCCATTTTTCCCAACTGTCTGCAAGCTTACGCATCATGTCTGTTGTGTAGTAGTTACCTGGTGTTGGCTGTACGCGCAATGTATGAAACTCTCTAGACTCAGGAAACATATCCCCGACTTCAGAGAAACGAGGAATAATTCCACCACCGTAACCAAATACAGAGATAGTGCCACCTTTCCAGTAGCCCATCTTAGTTTCGTAGGAGTGCTCAAGCTGACCCAGCAAACCATTAGTTACATTATTAATACGTTCATCAGGATGGTTATCACGCATGTTTTTGATGCCAGTAATAAAGCTCGGCCATGGACCATCTTCTAAAACGTCTAGCATTGGCGTTGGGTACTTCTTAATGTCAGCCATTGTTGCCTCCAGTTGTATTTGTATTCATATTCTGATGACTCAAAACGATTCATCACATAAAATTTATACTCTGTAAACTCACTCTGCAAATGAGTAAATTTACGAATGCGCATAGTCTAGTTGCAAAGCTTTAATTTAAGAACCTCACTCTTGGGAGGTGGTGGGAAAATTAACCTATCCCATTAGGGGTAGCTCAAAGTTTCATTACTTTTTATATCTGAATTATTGAAAAACTGACTATGGATAAAAACAAGAGTAGAATATTCGAATATACTTAAATAGCAAGTTGTTTTTCCAAGGATACTTATGAACAGCCTAATAAAATCTCCCTTCTTATTAAAAAATAATTCTATTTTTGATCATTGGCGCACACATAAACTACACAATGCGCCTAACTATTTAGAGTGTGACCCAAATAACCTCTTTATTGATATTGAGAGTGCTTGCAACCCAAGTACAACAGAAATCAAAAAGATATTTGAATCCTGTGAAAAAAACAGCTATTGCTTGTATCGTATAAAAGACCAAAGCACCGATACAAAAAAAAATATTCATACTCTTGCCAAATACATAGGCTTATCTCGTTTAGATGGAAACATCTGCGCCGATACTGACAAATTAACATCTATCACACAGTCTTCGCACATAGGACAACACGAATACATCCCCTACTCCAACAAGCGTTTAAGTTGGCATACTGATGGTTACTACAACCCACCAAATGAACAAATCAATTCTATGCTTCTACATTGCGCCTCACCTGCAAAAGAAGGGGGCATGAGTTTATTAATGGATCATGAAATAGCCTATCTTTTACTGCGCGAAGAAAACCCCTCCTATATAGAGGGACTGATGCAAGTTGATGCGATGACAATCCCTGCTAATATCCTAGACGGGAAAGTGATTCGAGAAGCTCAAACTGGCCCTGTATTTTCTATTAATGACCATGGTCAACTGCACATGCGCTACTCGGCAAGAAAACGAAACATTGAATGGAAACAATCTGCCTCCATAATTGAAGCTGTAGAATTTTTAGAAAAACTCTTTGAAAGTGAGTCTCCTCATATAATCAAATACACCTTAAAGGCAAGTGAAGGGCTTATCTGTAGAAATATTCTACATCGCCGTACGGCTTTTGTGGATTTTGATGAAAACGAAAAAAATCGATTATTATATCGTGGACGATACTTTGACTCTATTTTGACCCTTTAAAAGAAACATCATGTAAAAGTGGGGGGGTGTGCTTTAATAATAGCGTTTCTCACAAATATTTGTTTAAGGGGACCCTGAATAAATCGAGTAGAATTAAACGCAGAAAAAACTGCCGATATCTTTCACGAAGTGAGTTGTTATAGTCATCCTATTACGCCGATCTTCGTGGAAAATATCAACAATTTTAGCCAGCTTAAAATAATTGGACTTGATCAATATCTCCTTAAAACACATCAGTAAGAATCAACAAATAATACATAGGTACAACAACATGCTACGACTTAGCGAATTACTCTTAGCAGAAGGCGATAATTTTTCGACCTTCGAAGACTTAAAAAAATCGATCCACAGAACCGCCATTGAAACAGGAGAATTACATTTCCAAGTAGACATAGAGCCACCCGCGTATTCCGATCGACCATCAGATTGGCATGACCAGCTCAACCTTACATTTGAATCCGCACGCTAACCAAGGAAGTAAAAATATGTTCTGGGAAGAAGATGAAGATAAAACCCTACCTTATGTGGCACCCGAAGATGTCATTGATCTTGTTTTCTCGATCAAATGCAAAACACTACCGCTTAACCATGCATGGGCACTATCGCGTGAGATATTAAAACACCTTCCTTGGATTGAGAATGACCCCGTAGCAGGCATCCATCAAATACACGTTGCCGAAAGCAATAATGGATGGATGCGCCCAGACGATAATGAAGAAAGCGCATTACTCTATCCATCACGTCGCACCAAAATGGCTTTGCGTATTCCGATTGAGCAGTTCAAATCCACTGAAAAAATTTGTAACATCACGCTTAATATTGATGGTCATTCATTACTCATCGGCTCTGCCAAAAAGAAATTATTCACCAACACCAGTGTCATTTCATCGCGCTACATTTTAAGTGACTTAAATGAAAGTGAAGATGACTTCCTATCCAGAACAGCAAAAGAACTAAAGAAAAAAATTAACTTCAAGGTTAAAAAAATGCTTTGTGGTAAAACACATTCCATTAAAACACCTAATGGCATACTGACAACTAGAAGTCTTATGATTGCAGATTTAGACAGTGAAACCTCTATCAAAATACAACAATTAGGACTTGGTAAGAAGCGAGAGTTAGGCTGCGGGCTATTCCTCCCTCACAAAGGAATTAAATCGTTAAATGCAGGCGAATAAACTTGAGAGAAATAAATAGATTTTTACCGTTTATCAGCAAAATCTTTCCTTTAATCATTAACTGGGTATAGTGGAATGAATAAAAACACTATATAAAACCCTCCTGAAGTGGGCTTTAAATAATAATTAAAATAATAAGGATCTATAATGACTGGAATTCAAACAGTTTTAATCGCAGATGATTCAGAAACACAATTAACGCACTTAAAATCAATACTCGAAGCAGCAGGATATATAACAATCACCGCAAGCTCTGGAAACCAAGCTGTTTCTCTTAGCGAAGAGATGAAACCAGATGCCATTATGCTGGATATTGTGATGGAGGATGGCGATGGTTACAAAGCCTGCAGAGCCATTAAGAAAAATCCTAGTTCTGCAAACACCCCAATTATCATGATTTCAAGTAAATCCAACCCCGTTGATAAACAATGGGCAAAACAACTTGGTGCAGCTGAATATATTGTAAAACCTTATAACGATAATGAAGTACTTGAGAAACTAACAGCAGTTTAATAATAACTCAAAAAATAATAATAATTAAAACATGGATATGGGGAAACAAATGCACACTGTTGAAAAAAACAATGTGGCTGAAAAAAGCAATGTTAAGCTTGAAAGTACCGAGGCGAGCTCGTATACATCAATACTTAACTCTGCCATTCACTCTACTAAATTAACAAATAAAAGAGATCGTATTAATCGGTTTTTTTACACAGTAGGCGAGCATAATTTTCTATTTGAGCAAGATTTGAAAGTAGAGAACTTACCACTCACAACGGCTAATAAAGTTCCTCATGCGCCTGATTGGTGTATTGGCATAATCAGCGTACGAGGCATCATTATGCCCATTGTTGATATGCATAAAATTCTTGAAAGTGAGTTCAAAAAAACAAAAAACAAAAAAAACATCAACAACAAAGAACAACACAAGTCGCATTTTATTATGATAGAACACAAGCAACATGCACCTATCATTTTACAAATAGATAAACTTCCCGAAACAGTAAATATTAAAGATTTCACTTACGCTAAGCCTCTGAAAAGTTTACCTGATTGGATAGAACGCACTTGGAAAAACTCTAAAAACAAACTTTTTGAAGTTAACCATAACGAGTTATTTAAAATAATTAAATTAGCGAATAATTAAAAATAACCAACAAATACAAAAAATAAAAAAGGTAGCACCATGTTAAACAAGTTCTCTATTAATACCCGTATGCTCTCACTCATTGCATTACCAGCACTCCTACTGCTTTTAATCGGTTATCTTTCATTTACTATTATCACAGCAGATACCGCTGCATTAAAAAGAAGTGATACTGACTTTAAGTCGGTAATCGCAGCGGCTGATGTAACTGAAACTGTGAATAAACAATACACTCAGCTACTTTCTAACATCAATTCAGGATTTATTTTCTGGAAAGCAGGCGAAAAAAGAACCACCAAGGGTCTTAACGCTATTCAAGAGAGCTTTGACTCATTCAACAGCACGCTATCTGCGACAGAAAAAGAGAGCACTCCCGTACAAGAATTGTTTGGACAACAAGAGCGCCTAATAGCTTCATATACAGAAGTCAGCAAGCTATTTTTAAAAGAGGAAGATAAAAAAGCACTAAATGCTTATGTGTTAGAAAAGATGTTTCCTTTTGCAAATGCATTGACCTCAAATATAAATAAAATCAAACAGGCAAAATATGTAACGACAACAGCAAGTAGCACAGAAGCTATCTCAACGTCTGAAGCAATGGTAGAGAAAACAAAGATATATGTATTTGGCGGTATTCTTGCCATCATGATTTTAGGTAACTTAATCATGTTATCAATCACACGTCCTGCTAAAAAGTTAACAAAAGTAGTACATAGATTATCAGAAGGTGAATTTGATGCCCGTGCGGAAATTAAAGGTACAGATGAATTTGCTGAGTTAGGTTCTGCATTTAATAATCTACTTGATGATCGTGCATTATCTGTTGAAAAAACGGAGAAAGAGCATCAAGAGCTAAACCAATCAGTATTTCAATTACTGCAAGCTGTTGCCGAGTTAAGTGAACGTAATCTAACAGTAAGAGCAGAAGTAACAGAAGATGCAACAGGCCCTGTTGCAGACGCAATCAACCTATTAGCGGAAGAGACATCAGCCACACTATTACAAGTACGTGATGTTGCAGCTGAAGTAAATGAAACATCTAAGAAAGTAAATACTCACTTGATGTCTGTAAACAAGTTAGCAATGCGAGAGCAAGAACAAGCTATCGAAACAGCTGAGCAAATGGATAGCATGTTATTGCGCCTTGACGAAATTGCTAACTCTGCGGCAGAAACAAATACTATGGCGGACAACGCTGTTGCATCAACGAACAAAGCACATGAGTCTGTAACTGAAACATTAACAGGCATGTCAGAAATTCGTGATACCGTACAAGAAACAGGTAAACGCATCAAACATCTAGGCGAACGTTCACAAGAAATCTCTCACGTAATCGACATTATCAACACCATCGCTGAAAGAACAACGGTACTAGCACTTAACGCAAGTATGCAGGCTGCTGCTGCGGGAGATGCAGGTCGAGGCTTCTCAGTAATCGCGGAGGAAATCCAACGTTTATCAGAGAGTTCTCGTGAATCAACTGGACAAATTGCAACACTGGTTCGCAATATTCAACAAGAAACAAATACAGCAATCTCAACCATGGATAAAACCATCGAACAAGTAATTGATGGTTCCACACGAGCAGAAGATGCAGCACTTCAAATGAAAGAAGTGTTAGTGACTACATCACAATTAGTTGAGTCCGTTGACCAGATTGCATCTGCTTCACGTGAACAGGTTGGTATCAGTGAAACCTTAAAACATAAGGCTCAAAGTATATTGAAATCAACACAATCAACAGGACAAGAGCTTCTATCATTAACAGGCTTAAGTCGCAATATGTCAGACTATGCTCAACAATTAGTACACTCTGTAAATGTATTTAACCTAGGCAACACTAATGAAGAAGATAATAATGCAGCCGAACCAAAAGTAGAAGCAGAGGCTTAATTACATCTTGGTTTAATCATTATCAGGGAATATACAGATGCACAACAATAATAATATCGCTAAAGAGCTTGAAGAAATAGCACTATGCTTATCAAATATTGATACGAAGAACACTGATACAGCAATACAAGACTCAAGCAATGAAATAGATTATTTAGATACTATTGCACAAGAAGTTGATGCCCCAGAATTAAGAGCACTTTCTAATTGGATGATGCTAAACCTAAAACTAACACCCGAGAACAAAGACCAAGTTCTTATTTTATTAGAAGAAGGCAGCTACTTTAATTGGATGAATTTATTATCTTCCATGCTACGCCAATATGACCCATCATTACTCCCTGAGATATATAAAGCATTAACAGCTCCAAACTGGTTGGTAAAGCCTTCAGCGCCTTTATTACGAAATTTAGCGGGTTGGATAGAGGCCTCTAAAGCTGAAGCAACTTTTATTGAACAGTCTCTAACCGATACAATCGAAGAGGAATATCAAAGTGCCCTTTCAGAAAAAAAGCCACTATCAAGTGATTTAGATATTGACCCTGAACAAAAACATATCTTTGAGGATATCGATCTGACCGACCAAGATGAAGAAGAACACATCTCTTCTGATTCTACTGAAAAACACCTTAGTGAAAGTATTGATACCGATCTCTCCCAAATCACTACAGAAGAAGCTAATAATTTTCATGATGACTTATACATAGAAAATAAAATAGAAGAAACTGCTGTAAATGAAACTAGCGAAAATAACATCGAACCCATTCTTGAGGGTTTTGCCGAAGAAGCAGAGGTAATAACGGATACAACAACCGAAGAAGAGATGGAAGAAACAACTTTGCCAAATGAATCAATTGAAACAGAAAGCCTAGACTTAACAAACGATACAACAAACGACTTCAGTGAAGAAGCAACTGATATCATAATGACATTAGCAAGCATCGGTATAGAATCTGAAAATGTATTTAATGACACAGAAAAGTTTCTTGCTGAATTACAAAGGCTAGAACTACTAGCCGAAATATCTCGCTATCCTAATATCGCTTTGATTAGTGATTGGTGTCAACAAAATGTGCGCATATTCGCCAAAGAACAACTTGATGAGTCTCATCAGTTTATTGAGTCTGGCGAGTGCTGGACATGGATAGAACTCATTAATAATGCGCTTGAAGAACCAGAAAATATTTCACATATTTCCGAACTAAGTGCAGCATTAAACCGAGATGAATGGCTAGAACCATTACCTGTCGATAAATTACAAGATTTACTGCTTTTCTTACGTAATCCAGAGTGCAGCGCAAACATTACAAATGATAATAAAAAACATCATAGTGATACTGTGGTTGAAAACACCTCCAAAACAATGAGTAATGAAAAAATAGAAAACACTGAATCTCCTGAGTTCACACTCCACTGGGATGAGGATGTACACCCTGAGTTGCTAGAAGTGTTTTTTGAAGAAACCTCTGCGCACGTTACTGAGATTTCTAATTACTTAAAAAATATAGGTTCAACAGAGACAAATAAAGAAGAACGTTCACACATTAGACGAATAGCACATACCATTAAGGGCGGTAGCGCCGTTGTTGGAGTAACCGCACTTTCTACCTTTGCTCATAAGCTAGAAATTATTTTTGACTATGCTATTGAACACGCACTAACAAACGACGCAAATGAACTATTAAAAACAGCATCAACGAGTTTAGCTGAACTCTATAAAGCGGTTGAAGAAAAAACAACCGCTCCAAAAGAATTTTCACCCATGCTTTCTAAGCTAACGCATTATGCTGAATCACTCGATGAAGACGATGCACCAATGGAACTCAGTGTTCCAGTACTGCCTGATTTTATTACTCAACAAAATACTAATAACAATATTGAGTCAAAGAAAGTAGATGATGAGGTTGAAATAACTGAAGAAACAAAAATTAGCGATGATGTTATTGACATTAGCGATAATATTGAAGCACCTGAAGATAAAGTCGAAACTATCGCTGAAGAGCTAGAAACAAAACCTCAAGTTGAAAATATCTCAGAAAAAAAGAATGCAGATGAAAGCAAGAACGAAGAACTTGAGGACACTAGCAATGAAATACTACTCCCTATTCTCAATCAAAATGAAGACTTAAACGACTTCACTGCCGAGCTTGATGATATTGTGATGACATTGGTGACAACTGAAGCCAATACAGAAAAGAAACCCTTTAAACTTGACGGTTACTTTGAAGAGTTACAACGTCTCGACATGCTTGCTGAAATTTCTGGTTTCCCCGAGATTGTCAAAGTAAGTGGTTGGTATCAAGAAAACTTAAAACTTTTTGCTAAGAAGTCTACTAAGAAAGCAGGAAAGTTTATTTCATCAGGTGAAAGCTGGGCATGGCTTGAGCTTATCAGCGCATGTTTATCTGACCCAGATGAAATCACCCATCTTTCAACGCTTAACACCGAGCTTACACGTAGCGATTGGATAGAACCTTTAGCAATCGGGGACTTGCAAGCATTATTGCTTGCTTTAAACAGCTCTAACAATATAGAAACTGAAGCAAATAATGAAGAAGCAGAGCAAAAAGTAGAACAGGAAGATGATCAAGACATTGAATTAAAACCTTCAGAAGCAATAAAAGCTGAAGAGCAAGTTATTGAATCTGAAGTTGACCTCATCACATGGGATGAGGATGTACACCCAGAACTTCTGTCTGTATATATGCAAGAAACATCAGAACAAGTCACTAAAATTGCAGCACTTCTTCATACCATATCAAAGGGAAAAGCGAGTAAAAAGCAACAAGAAGATGCTGCCAGAATCGCACACACAATCAAAGGCGCGAGTGGTGTTGTAGGTATCACAGAAATTGTAGATTTCACTCACAAACTGGAAGATATTCTTGATTATGCAGTCAACAATAAAATACCAAAGAAAACGGCTGAACTACTTGCAGAGTCTTCCGATTGTTTAGAAAGCTTATTCGAGGCGGTTCAAGAAAGATTACCTGTACCAGAAGAATTTGAACCTGTCCTAGCTAAGCTAACTACCTACGCAGATTCAATCGAAACCAATGACACAGGACTTGAAAAATATTATGACTTAGACATGCCTGAATTGCCTGACTTTATAAGCAGTAAAAAAGCCACTGTAACTAAAGCTAAGAAAACGAAAAAACCAGCAAAGAAAGCAGCTAAAAAATCAACAGCAAAAAGCACTCCAAAAACAAAAGTATCACCTGCAAAAAAGAAGCAAAAAGAATCGGTCAGTGTAAATACTGATACCACTCTCAATACCAGCAGCAACTTTGCAACAGAAGCACATATTCGTGTTCCCACCGTGCTTATTAATAGACTCTTAAACCTTGCTGGAGAATTGGTAACAACATCGACACAAGTGTCTGATAAAGTTGAAAGTACACTCTCAAGAAGCTTGCAGATTAAAGAGCAAGATAAGCGTGTTCACAAAATGCTTAACGAGCTAAGCAACACCATTTACAAGCAAGAAAAAGATCAAATGAGCATGCTTTCAAGTATCCAACATGAGCAATTTGATTCACTAGAGATGGATACTTATAACGAGCTACACAGTATCGCAGGTCTTTTAACAGAAAGTATTCTTGATAGTGAAACTATCGAAGGCACGATCAAACAACAGTTAGGCGACATTCAAAATGACCTAAGAATGCTTGATAATTTAAATAAAGAACTCAGTGAGACCATACTTAGTTCTCGAATGGAATCTTTAAACACTTTGGTTCCTAGACTTGAACGCATTGTTAGACAAACCTGTAGAAAGACCAACAAAAAAGCTGAACTCATTGTTACAGGTAATGACATTAATGTTGATACCGAAATTCTTAGTGGCTTGATTGATCCTCTATTGCATCTTTTAAGAAACGCAATTGATCACGGCATTGAAGACTCAAAAGGTAGAAAATCTAAAAAGAAAAAAGTGGCAGGACAAATCCACCTTGATTTCTCACGTCAAGGCAACTTCATCCATATGCAATTAAAAGATGATGGAGCAGGGATTGATTCAGAAAAGATATACCAACATGCTATCAACAAAGGCTTAATCACACCTGATCAAGAATACTCAAAAAGTGAAGTTTTAAAGCTTATCCTTGAACCTGGGTTCAGCACACAAACAAGCGTCAGTAATATCTCTGGTCGTGGGGTTGGCATGGATGTGGTCAACAAAGGTGTGGAAGATTTGAAAGGCACACTCAGAATCAACAGCGAGCTTGGCAAGGGAACAACTTTTGATATAAAGATTCCACTCACCCTCGTAACCTCATCCACGCTTTTAGTCAGCACAGCAGGGAATCAAGTAGCCATACCGACTGACTCAATTGAACAGTTGCATTACCTTGCGCCTGAGGATGTTCTTGTTCGTAAAAAACAACACTACATTCGGTACGAAGGAAAAGAACTAATCATAGAGTCACTGGCAGGCATCTTGGGCTGGAACGTAGAATCTACTGACTTCTTACAAGCACAAACGCTACTACTGGTAAAAGGCGAAAAAGAATTACACGCTGTTTATATTGATAAAATTATCCAATCACGTGAAGTTGTAATCAAAAGCCTCGCTCACTATATTGATAGCTCAAAAGGCGTGATTGGAGCTTGTCACTTAACCGATGGTGCTGTTGCTCCTGTGCTTAATTTACCCCAACTACTCAGCCTTAATGAGAAGGCAAGTTACGTGGTTAAAAATATTGAAGGTGCTGAACTAGAGGCTTCAAACACACCAAGCACACCACAAATATTGGTTGTTGATGATTCACTGAGTAATCGTAAAGCACTTAGCCTCATTATCGAGAAAACAGAATACGATGTAATAACGGCTGTAGATGGCTTGGATGCACTCAACATCATGAACGAGCAACACATTGATATGGTATTTACTGATTTGGAAATGCCTAGAATGACAGGCTTAGAACTTACCCAAGCCATTCGTGCATGGGATGAGAAAAAGCACCTACCCATTGTTATGGTGACATCTCGCTCTACCAACAAACACAGAGTACTTGCTGAAAAAGCAGGCATAGATGATTACTTAACAAAACCTGTAGGTACAGATACCTTGTTAGCATCAATGGAAACATGGCTAAAACAAACCGTATCAGCTTAATTAAAGATTAGTCATAAAAATAGGGACAAGAATGAATAACTCTCACAACAACAGCATTGGCATCCACTTTGCTGGGCTTGAAGCCAAAGAGCGCGCCATATTTGATCGCATCATTGCGTTCAATACAACGCATGGATTGGTTAGCCATAGCTGCGAAGATATACAATCAGCAAACCTTATTATCTCTGCAGAAGAGCATTTTTCTCAATTTGAAAATGAATTAAAAAATCAAAAAACACTCATCCTATCGAATGATCCATTATGTGCTTTGGGTGACACACAAATCAAACGCCCTATTTTGATTACACGTGTCATGAAGGCGCTAGAAGCAACTGTTGATTTAGTCAAACTAGAGAAAACTACAAATGAAGCTTATGGTATTGACGCAACCAACGAAGAAACCATCCCAGAAAAAACAACAACAAAAGAAGAAGTTTCCACTGAAACTGAAGATATTACAACAACTCACTCGGGACATCATGCCTTAATCATTGACGACAGCGCAGCAATCAGAAAACAGCTAGAGCTCGAATTGCGCGATGCGGGAATAACGGCAGATTTTGCTGAATCTGGCGAAGAAGCCTTGGAAAAAATAGAAGACACGCAATACGACCTGGTGTTTCTCGATATAATTATGCCAGGTATTGATGGCTATGAAACTTGCCGCTCAATGCGAACAAAAGCCTCTTACAAAAGAACGCCTATCATTATGCTGAGTGGAAAAACGTCACCGCTGGACGAAGTTCAAGGTGTCATCGCAGGTGCGACAACTTACCTAACGAAACCTGTTAAAAGTGCCATGCTCCAAGAAACGCTTACGAGAGTAACCAAGTGGTTAAACAACTTTGCGACAACTGAAAGCAAGCATTCTGCTACAGTTTAGCCTTTATTGTTAAATAATTGAAAGCACACCCCCCCACTTTTACATGATGTTTTAGATGTATAGCAAACATCATGTAAAAGTGGGGGGGGTGTGCTTGGGAATATTTAATATCTATGATCTGTAAATAAAGCTTAGTATCCGCCTTTACGTGTAGTCGCTGGCAAGCCTGCAAGTTTCAAGCCTTGCTTACTAGGCGCACGCGGGAAAAGTACATACAAATCTTTACCTTTTAACTTCTCACCCCAAACTTTTGACATGTGCTTAGTAATCGCACGCTCCATGGGCTGGTTTCCGCCATTATTGATGTATTCATCGCGTAAGAATTCAACAACGTCTAAATGCTTCTGCGTTAGCTCTATACCCTCTTCTTCAGCGATTGCCTTACATACATCCTCACTCCAATCGTTAAGGTTTTCAAGATAACCTGCTTCGGTTGTTTCGATTGTTTGTCCGTTTACTTCTAGTGCCATCAAAAAGTCCTCTATACTTTAGTTTCAAAAAAATACTATTAATAATGGTAGCACAATCTCACATTATACTAGCCATGTCACCCCCTCCTATACCAAGTATATAAGTATGGATTAATACGAATATCCTTTTGGAGGTATACCCCTTCAAACATGACAAGGTATACTCCCACTATTGTAAAATTGACAAGAATGCTACTGGAGAACTCACATGAGCAACAAAGCAGAACTAATTAAAGAAATGCTTGATATGCAAGCTAAGTTTATTAAATACGAGCAAAGCGGTGAGTATAAAGCCGAAAATAATTATGTAGGCGGCGAATGGACAGAATACCGTGCACGTTACCAAGTATTAACAAATGAATTACGTGAACTAGCCTCTACAGAAGCTAACTTCTGGAAGTAAGATTCAACATACTTCCTTTGTAAAAAAAGCCACTTTCCAGTGGCTTTTTTTATGTCTTAAGAGTTTGATTTTTTAACACCCCAAAATATATTATCAACGTTTTATTCCAGCCTCTTCCTGAGTAAGCGAAACAAAAGCATTCGGATGACTAAGATTAAACTCTTTAGCATGTTGTAGATATTCAGGATTGAAAGCCTGCTCACGAATCTCTTCTATCAAATCTCTAAACTCTGGTGAATGCTTTACATTGGTTGGGCTGGCTACTTGAGGAAGCTTACGATCTACTGCAATTTTAGAACCACGATTCTCGTAATTTCTCCCTCGATCATCCGTATAGTATTGAGACAACGCCAATAACCGAGTCCCAAGAAAGGCAGCCTCTTCCATATCATGCGTGATAAAGAAGATAGTCATTTGCTCTTCTTCCCAAAGTTCTAATAAAGATAACTGCATATCCTCACGCGTATCAGGGTCAAGCGCTCCAAAAGGCTCGTCCATCATCAGAATTTTAGGCTTCATAATCAGTGCTTGTGCGATAGCAACACGCTGCTGCATACCGCCAGATAACTGATGCGGATATTTATTTTCGTGTTTATCTAATCGAACTTTCTTGAGCAGAACCATCGCCTCATCACGAATATCTTTATCACTCAAAGATTTTGCATCAGTCCTACCCCCAAGCCTTAAACCAAGTGTCACGTTTTCCATTACACTAAGATGAGGAAAAAGAGAGTAACGCTGAAAGATAACACCTCGATTTACATCAGGATGACCAATGGTTTCTCCATCCAGAATCAACTTTCCAGAGGTTGGCGACTCTTCCCCGAGTATCAAACGCAATAAGGTAGATTTTCCACAACCACTGGGGCCGACTAAGCTACAAAACTCACCCTTATCAACTTTTAAATCAATATTATCAAGAATGACTTTACTGCCATACGCTTTGTAAACATCGTGTATTTCTAGGTAGCGTTGCTTATCATCAGTCATTTTTTCCACCTTTGTTATACCAAGGGTAAAAATATGACAATGCCCAACGTAAAAACCAATCCATCATAAAACCAAGAAATGTAATCCATAATACATATGGCAAGATAATATCCATCGCCAAATAACGACGCACTAAGAATATCCGATAACCTAAGCCTTGATCAGCCGCTATTGCTTCTGCTGCAATTAAAAACAACCAAGCTGAACCCAGTGACAATCGCACCGTTTCAATTAGGCGCGGCATGATTTGTGGCAATATAATTCGATAGGCAAGCTGTAACTGAGATATGCCTAAAGTTGCCGCTTTTGTAATTTGCTCATGTGGGATTTGTTTGACAGCAAGGCGCATATCTCGACTAATGAGAGGGAATACCCCTAGGAAAATAAGCATTACCTTGGCAAGCTCATCCACGCCAAAACTAATAAATAAAATAGGCAGAATCGCCAATGGGGGAATCATTGAAATAAAGGTAATAAATGGATTGCCAGTGGCATCCATCCCTGGGAATAGTCCATTATTAAGCCCTAACCACAAACCCACTAATGCGGCGAGCAAAGTACCTATTAGAATACGTTTTAAGCTAGCATAGGTATCGCTCCATAGAAGATAAGAGCCCGTGCGCTTATCTTCTGTAAAGGCCATTGTCTTAACCGCATCAGCCATTTGAGAAAAGCTAGGCAATAGTTTATCCGCAGGGTTATCCGTAAGACGGATATCTGATGCATATAAATAAACAGCAATCAGCAATACAAACGGTAGAGCCAGTAAAACCCAACGTAGCCAAACAGTGGGGCGCGCATTAACACCCCATATTAATGGGCTTTTCACGTTTTATTGAGCCTTCATGTATTTAGAGGTGAAACGTAATTTAACATTGTTTTTATCACCAATAATATTACCGTTATCAAATTCCATTCCAACTAGGTCGGCCGATTTTGCACCATTCCCATAGAGACCTTTATCAAAAGAAAACTTGCGAACATGCTCCATCGTTTTTTCTACATCAGCAGATGAGGTGAATTTTGTCGCGTCGGCTGCCGTATAAAACATAGCGGTCGTCTTAAGTTGTTGCTTAAATTCATCTAAGGTCGCGCCTGATTCCTTAGCCATAAACTCAAGAGCTTCTGTTTTTGCCGCTTCATCTGAGCCATTCATAATACCCATAACTTCATACCACGCACCCGCTAAGGCTTTTTTAAGGCTATCAGGTGCATCCGTCTTAACAACCATCATATCGATGATTTCTCCTGGTGTTTTAGAAGAATCAAAGACAATTTTTGCGCCCTCTGATTTCATCGCCTGCATAAGTGGTGGATTCCAAGTAACGATTGCGCCATTTTTATCCGCAGTAAAGATAGCAGCAATATCAGCATCGCTGGTATTGATTGTTTTTATATCTTTTTCACTCATGCCATTCATATCTAGCGCTCGCGATAGTAGGTAATGAGATACTGAAAACTCGACTAGCTTTACATCACGACCTTTAAGATCACTGATTGAGTTAGCATTTTTCATCAAGATTGCATCATTTCCATTAGAAAAGTCACCAATAATAATACCCGTGCTATCAATCCCGCCTACAGCTGGAATAGTCAAAGCATCCATATTAGTCATTGTACAAGCGTCAAATTTACCTGCGGTATATAAGTTGATAGATTCGATGTAGTCATTGATTAAAGTAACTTTAATTTCAATGCCGTTTTTATCTGCCCATTTTTTGATAATACCTTTGTGCTCAGCATAGCCCCACGCTTCCCAGCCGACATAGTGTGACCAAGCCACATTAAAAGTTTTTACTTCTGCTGGAGCTTTGTCTGTAGCTGAAGATTTAGACTCTTTGTCGCCCCCACAAGCAGTTATAAATATCGCCATCAAAAGAAAAGCTAATATATGATTTATTTGTTTCATTGTTTTATCCCTTAGGTGTTTGTAGTAGTTTTGTGATTATTAGTTAATCAATTATTTCCAAAGTGAAATCGCCTTCAACAGCTTCTGCTTTTTCAACTTGTTTAATTTGTGCCTCGGCTTTACCTGCTAGCTCATCAAGCTCAAGGATATTCTTTGCCATTTGAGGTAAAGCTTCTTGACGATAAGTACTGATATCTTCTAGTGCAATTGATACATCATCAAAGGCTTTCTTAAGAACTTCAATATCAATTTGTGAACTGGAAGCTTGCTTATGAATCTCTGCACCTTGTGTTTTTAAGCGTTCTGCTGTACCTGCAATGAGAGATTCTGTTGTCTTATTAATTGCCTGTACTTTTTCTAGCACGATTTTTTGATTAGCCAAGGCTAAAGCCAATGTTACTCCAACCTGCAAGGCACTTACGGTTGTGTTTAAAGCACGATTAACGCCACGAATTAGCTCTTTGTTATTGCGTATGATCATCTCAGTTGTGAGATAACCTTGCTGGTTTACTAGCATCTGCTGTTGTAAATCCATGATACGTTGACGTAAAGGAAAGAGTAACTCTTCACTAATAAATTTATAACGCGGATCATCTTGCAATAAATTATTATCCAGCTCGTCTTGTAGCTTTTTATCAATGACATTGCCCAGCTTGATCGTTTTTTCAAGCTTAACCGTAAGGTCACGCATACGTTTTTGATCATCAGTCAGTGTTATATTGTCACGTTTAAGTTGCTCTTTACCATTCTCTAGTGATTTGATAATTGAGTCTATGGATGTTGAAGCTGATTCGAAGCGAGAAAAATAGCGTTTAATTGGCGTTCCAACACCCGGGATATATCCAAGAATACGAGTCACCCAACCACCTTCTAAATCAAACTGCATTGGGTCTAGCTCTTCAACTTGTAGCTTTAAATCAATTAGTGATCTGGCAACTTCTCCTCCATCTTCAGAGTCTTGCATAAGCCGCGAAAGTGGTTGCTTCAACATAGCGCTACGATGAGCAGATTCTTTTTGTAACTCAACCCCCATATTATCAACGGCATTTTTCACTTCTCGCCGCGAGGTTTCGTTATTCATCTCCGTGTTAAGAATACGAGCCACCAAATCATCAGCATGATCTACGATACTTTGATCTATATCCGTAGTTTCAACGGTTAGGTTTTTAGGATCTGCCAAGTGCAGTTCTTTTTTCAATTGTTCTTTATCTGCAAATATTTGTGTCTCAGCCATTATTGACTCCTTTTATTTTTTGTAATACTTCTAACAACAATCAGTTAACATTATAATCTTTAGCACGTTCTGCCAATACGGTTAGCTCTTTCATGGCATCTTCAATATCCATATTAGCCTGCTTATCCGCTCCGCCTGTATTCATTTCGGCGATTGCAGCCATAACTTTATCAATTTTAGTCATAGCTTGTTCATTTTTACTAAGCCTAACCTGTATTTTTTCTTTTTGTGTTTTTAATAACTCCATGCGTTCTTGCAGGGCATTAACTTCATCTTGTTCTGTTTTGTTTAAGCTATCTTTTTTATTTAGTTGTGTAAGTCTTTTTATAACACGTCGTTCATCAATAGCAGAAGTGCCTTTAATAATATCAGCAATACGCTTTAAATTGTCAAGACTTGCAAGGTAGACCTGTTCCGTCATACCCATATAGCGACCAAAAGTGAGTTCTGTTTCTTCTAACTTTTCATGTAAAAGGTCTTCAAAGGTAGTGAATTTTTGTTGTAAGCGATGCAATTGATCCAATGCGGAATCTGCTCTTGCGGCGTTGAGCCTATCTTCCAGTTCATATATAGATTGTTTTACTTGTTCTGAAAGCTCCGTTCGCATTTTCTCCAAGTAATCATTTACATTCTTCTTATGCCCAAAGGTAGCGTTATAACCCCAGCTTAATAACCCAATGGTTGCGCCTGCTATAGTCACGCCTAGCAGAGTAGTGGTTGCTCCCAGTAGTAAGGTCGCTAAACCTCCTACTATTCCTATAGCCAAAGGATAAAGTACAAAGGGCTTTTGTATCCCTTCTTTACGTACCTGTTTTTTAATATCAGATGAAGAAAAGTCAATCTTCCTATATTTAATCGTTGGCTTTTTTCTTGTACTGATACGTTTGCTGTAACTTCCTTTCATTTATATAGTTACTCAGTTAACAAGGTGATTTCTACACGAGGTAGACGATACTTATAAGTTCGGCTGGATTCTCCCGATTGCTTTTTTAACGGACGCGATGAACCGTAACCCACGGCATGAATCTGATTAATGTCCAATTGATAATTGTTTACTAAGGATTGTGCTACAACTTGAGCACGCCCACTAGAAAGCTTAAGGTTTTCTTGAGGATCACCACTTAAACCCGTGTGACCACTCACCTGAATTCTAAAATTTGGGTATCTCTGAATTTTCTTTGCCAGTTTATTAAGCTCTTGTGAACTACCATCATTCATCAATGCTGTTCCTTGCCTAAACTGAATCGGTTCTAGTTGTAAGGTCCCTACTTTCTTGAGGTGCGACCACTCTTTATCACCCAGCTTTTTAAAACCTCGTTTACTCCCTTTAGTAGCTGATGTGTAAGATGCTGTTTGTCTTAACGCAGAAATAAAATTTCTATTGGTAATACTGTAAGGATCACTGCTAGGCAATGGGTTTGTAGTGAAATCACGGTTATTAATTAAAATATCCATCGCAATGTTAATTGAATCAAGCAAATCTTCATCATTACCAAACCAGAGTGAGCGATTCTCCGTGAGGGTTGCCCATTCAACCCCGTTGAGCATATTATTAATTTGTTGCTTGTCTAGCTTGGTACTAGTCTTGATATCATTTCGTAACTCATCGGGTTGCTGCGTGTACTCTTGCAATGTCTTGAAATAGCTTTGCATTAAACTGTTAACTGCTTCCGGGTGTTTTCCTGAATATTGGCGTTCTACCAGTAGAATATCAACAATAAGTTTATCTGTATCTTCAGTACCTATCAGCTTAATAATTCCTGGTGAAGCTAGCGCACGAGACACATCAGGCTCCCATAACACCGCAACATCAACCTTGCCTGATTGAAGTTTTTTTAGTGCTTGAGATGAACCGTCAGTTTCTACTTGCCAACCAGAATGCCTGCTCGTAAAAGGTAATCCAAAATGTTCACTCACACTTTTAAGCAAATGCTCACTGGGTGATGCTGGTGTAAAAGCTATCTTAGTTTTAGATGAATTCGTTTTACTCGAGTTTTCTTTCAGGGAATCTATATCCACAAAAACACTCTGCCTAGCGACAATAGCATCACCGCCTTTAGATTCATCAATGACGGCCACAATTGTTCCTGGGTAATGGAACTTAGCGCCATTAATAAGATAAGAATCAATTGTAGCAACTGCAAATTGCAGATCACCATCCTTTAGCTTTTGAAAACGGCTTTCGTAGTCAGCTTGATCATCAACACATTGCAATAGGTAGCCAAGCTTACGAAGCTTATCTTCCATCTTAGGAGAACATAATGGGAAATAACCAATCCAGTTATCCACACCGATACGAATTGTACCTTTTGTATTAATAGCATCAGAGGTACTTTTTTGTTGTTTTTCAATCCATCCGGGTTGTAAAAACTTAATACTTAAAACAGCGATAACACCCAAAAGGATAATACCTAGAAATATCTTAGTATGTTTATTCATTCTGGTTATAAAGCCTTATTGACTAAAGTCTGAAACATTGAAATCAGGTGACTCTGCTAGCACGCTCTGTAAGCTTTCCTTTAATGACTTAGGATCAGTTGCAGTACGATACTGGATATAACCAGGTTGATTTAACACATTGTTTTCCCCAATACAAAAACCAATCACACTTAAATTAAGTGGTGTATTTTGTAAAATAAGATCAACAGCTGCTTTGGGGTCCTCTCCGTGCCCCGCCATTCCATCGGTAATTAGTACAAGGTTATACTCACCGTAGCCCAGTTGTTTTCTCCCCTGTTCTTCAAGCTTTTTCTGTGCAGCTTTTGTTGCAGATGCCAATGGTGTCCCACCATCAGGAACTAACTTCTGTCTCAATTCTTGCATCGCTTTTTTCCAGTCAGTCTGCCTATTTAATTTCACTAATTCCTTAAAGGAACCTTGATGAAACACGCTTAATCCATAGTTTGCATCCTTAGGTGCCCCTTGAAGAAACTGCTCTAGCGCATCAATAGATGCCTTCATTTTGGTTTTACCATCAGCACAGGTTGTCTCCTTCATGCTGCCAGAGGCATCCAATACAATATAATAGTTCTTTGCTAATAAATCCTTCTGATTTGAGTAAGGTACGATGTTATTTTTTGTATTTTGAATATCAGGCCAAGTATTGGTAGAACCTCTAAGTGCATAGCTACCCTGATTTAATGATGCATCTACTGCCACTTCTTCGGCTGGTGATGTTTGTGTTGTCGAAGAGGTGTCATTAAAAATATTATATGCAATAACTGCAAATGCTATAAAAAAGATAATTTTACCGAAGCTCATACCAGAACGTTTTTTAGGCGTCCTTATTTGTGTTTTTGTTTTCCTACCGGAACGTTTTTTACGTGCCATCGTTATCTACCTGAATATTAGTTTAGTTAGAAAAGAATTCCTGAACAATGCCTAAAGCGGATTAAAGGCCGACTCTTCAGCTTCAACTTGTATTACACGAAACTCAACACGCATATTATCGCGCCACGCTTTTTCTGTTTTTGGAGGACAAGGGCTATCACCACAAACACCGCTTTTAGGGCTTGAAATACCTTGTCCAACAACAGCAAATTGGCTCGGATCTAGTGTGATATTTTTCTGACCAGAAAAACTAATAATACTGTCTCGCACGGCCACTGCGCGCGATAGGCTCAAGTTACGCGCAGATTGCTTAATACGTCCAAGTACCATATTTGACTCACCTGCTTTTTTCTTGCGTAAATAACCCAGCGGATCGCTATGCCCTTCAACGGTAATCAAAGCACCACCATAAGTTGATGCATATTTCATTACCTGAGAAAACGCATCTTCATAAAGGTCCGTAGAAAAACTATTCTGGTTTGGCTTAAAAAAGATTTCAAACTTAAACAATTCACCACTACCCAAAGTGCCTTGTTGTTGACGACGCGCAATAATGGTTGCAACCTCTTCTTGTTTAAATGCTGGCGCAGTCGTGCCTCCTGTATTACTTAGACCTGCTCGAAGTTTTTCATAATCCCAGTTTGCTTGTTGCAAGGATGTCTTCTTGCTTAATAAGCCTAACTGCATAAAGCTAGGTTGTATCTCTTTCGTAAGAATTGAAAATGAACGCGGATAATTAGGTGTTGAGAAGTACTTTACATTTCCATCCCAACCAACAAATTGACAATCTGCGTATAGACCTTGAACATCAGCAGTGGCTTGTACACTATCGAGCAATATTTTTGCAGAAGATGACAATATTTGCTTGTACTCACTACCAGACTTCTTCTTAAATAACGATTTAAGCTTTTCTTCTGACTTTAATAAACCAGCTACAAAATTCTCCACATCGTTTTTATTGCTTTGAAAATAATCGCTTCGTACCGCATAAACATCGGCAATAATACGATTAGCAGTTCGTGTAGATAGTAGAATCTTTGCACCTTTCACAGAATCTTCAGCACCCGTTCCCACCGTGCCGCCAGAAGTAAGAACCATTGCATCTGGCGTGATGACAAATACTGCATCCACGTCACCTGCCTGCAAAGAAGCCATTGGAGAATTATCAGTGCCTGTTAAATCAGGTAGCCAGCGAATATTGACATCTTTTATGCTTAACCCTGCGTCTGCGAGCATTTTTGTCATGTAATCTACATGCGGCCCATAAGCCTGCAAGGCAATTGTTTTGCCTTTTAAATCTTTGATGCGATGAATATTTGATTTAACCACCAAAGCATCACCACCCGTAGACCATGTCATTTGATAAACAACAATCGGCTTGGTACGAGAATCTTTCGAAATCGCCTCAGATGCCATATTAATCATACCCATCGTGCCACGTAAGTAAGGTGACTTACCTGATAAATAGTCTTTTACTTGATCTGAAAAGGTATCTTTGCGTACTAACTTTAGCTTTAAGCCAGCTTGAGAAAACAGGCTGCCTGGCTGGGTTTTTGTGTCATTACCATTTGCAAGGATAGTCGCAATATCTCCACCCCAAGTAATAATGGGAACCTGAATCTCGCCGCCATTACTAACGCTCTTAATTTTAGTCGATGAAACTATTTTCGTTAAAGGAGGAGATTTTACGTAAGATGGGGCTGCTAACAAACTACTCGTCAATAAAAAACTGAGTAACAAAACAAAAAACACTCTAAATTGTTTCATAAATTATCCATGATTGTATTTGTGAAAGATTATATAGGACTTTAAGGCTTTGTATAAGTCTTCATTGAATCGTACAATAGCAATAACTAACACAGGCTGAATAAAAACTTATGAACGATTTACAAGACCTTGAATTATTAATCCATTCTGAAACTCCTATTATTTATATTCAAAGCAATGAAGAAAAAAGAATTAGTGAACTGGTTTTTCGATTAGGTAAGCGTTTTGGAAAAGAAGCCTTTCATTGGTCTGTGATTGGTGGCTTAAGAAAATTTGAAGCAAAAAGTGCTATTGCAAATACTGAGAACACGCCAGATTCTGCCTTACAATATGTGGCACAAAGCAAATCCCCCTCTATTACTGTTTTATTTGATATTCATCCCTACTTGGATGAGCCCGTTTTGGTTCGTCAATTACGTGAACTTGCTAAGGAACATCAAAACAATAAACATACTTTGATTCTTGTTTCTCCTCATGTGGAAATTCCTGATGAATTAAAAATGCTATCTGCTTTTTTTGAGCTTTCTCTACCTAATGATGAAGAAATTCGCGCCATTATAGTCAAAGAAAGCGAGCGTTGGGGCAAGAAGAATAATCGTCGCGTACAAGCAAAACAGGAAATTATTGATGCAATTGTACGTAACTTAAAGGGACTAGGTTTCTCTGATACCAAGGGAATCATCCGCAAACTTATCAATGATGATGGCATCTTAGGTGACGACGACATTAAAGATGCGATCAAAGCAAAATATGAAACGCTGGATAGCGATGGTGTTTTATCTTTTGAAACAAAAACTGTCACTTTTGATCAAGTTGCTGGCTTAAGCAACCTTAAAGAATGGTTAAATTATCGTAAGAAAGTATTCTTATCAGAAAAAGCACCCGTAGGACTTGATACACCTAAAGGACTCTTGTTGTTAGGCGTTCAAGGCGGCGGGAAAAGTTTGGCCGCCAAGTCAGTAGCAGGTGGCTGGAATATACCGTTACTGCGTTTAGATTTTGCCGCACTTTATAATAAATATTACGGCGAAACCGAACGCAACTTACGTGACGCTTTGAAAACAGCAGAAGTGATGCAACCTTGTGTATTATGGATAGATGAAATTGAAAAGGGCTTATCTACAGAAAGCGAAGGCGGCCCTTCCCAGCGCGTCTTAGGCACATTGCTAACGTGGATGGCGGAACGCGACAGCAAGGTTTTTCTAGTTGCCACTGCGAATGATATTGAATCATTACCCCCTGAATTACTAAGAAAGGGACGCTTTGATGAAATCTTCTTTGTTGACCTTCCTGATCATGAAGTGCGTAGCGTTATCTTTAAAATTCACCTTAATAAACGTGAGAAACCTGCTGAAAACTATGACTTAGATAAGTTAGCAGATGCCTCTGAGGGGTTTGCAGGTGCAGAAATTGAACAGGCGGTTGTAGCATCTATCTACACCTCATTTGCCAAAGATGAAGATTTAACAACTGAGCATATCTTGCATGAAATCAAGAATACAAAACCCTTGTCAGTATTGATGGCTGAGAAAATACAATACCTAAGAGACTGGGCGAAAGATCGTACTGTTCCTGCAGATTAACCAATCGATCACAAACACAAAGATGTCCTCGAAAGAGAAACAAAGAATAAAAGATTATTTTGCCACGGAAACACACGGAGGGACGCGGAAAAAAGACAAGAAAAATAAGGAAACAAATCATCATGTAAAAGTGGGGGGGTGTGAATCACGTTATTCCCAATGCCAGTAAGTTAAGCCCTCTCTCCCTAGCCCTTCCCCTGATAGGTGGAGGGGATTTTTTCTTAACTTACTGACATTGACGTTTATACCACCGTTATTTTATCTTTTGTTTTTCTTCCGTGTCTTTCGTGGCAAAAAATTCTTTAATCTTTTTCTACAACTCACTCCAGCGCCGAACAAGATTCGAATAGACATTGCTCACATGACCCGTCTCTTCCGCATCGGCGCGCTCATCAATCAATTTTTCGCGTGCTTGGCCTAGCTCGTAGATCAATTCACGTTTTTGCGGGTCTTTCACCATGCTTTGCGCCCAAATCACTGCGACCAATCTTTCGCCTTTGGTGACTTCATCCACTTGGTGCCAGCTGGTTGATGGATAAACAATAGCATCACCTGCATTGAGCTTTATACGTTGTTCTCCGTACGAGGTTTTAATCGCAAGCTCTCCTCCTTCGTAGCCATCATTTAAAAAAATTGAGGTTGAGATGTCGCTACGATAACGGCTATGCATCGGCCCCATGATCGGATCATCCACATGAAAACCATAGGTCATGCCTTTGGTGTAACGCGCATAAAAAGGGGTTGCAACTTTTAATGGAAAAGCAAAGGCTTGGTATTCGACGTTTTGTAACAAAGAAGGCATAACCATTTGATTTAGTTGTTCATGCAAAGGACTTTTCTGTGATAGCTCTTGGTTATTTTTAACTTGTTCAGCCTCTTTTCCTGCCGATAATTTACCATCAACAAAGTCACCACTTTCTAGTAATTTTCCAATCACTTTCAGTTGATTCTCATTCAAGACATTTCTAATCGCCAGTAACATTTTTAATTCTTCCTAATCTATATGGTTTTTATTCTCTCCGTTTTCTAGTAATCTTTCATCCCTGCGAGAAAGAGGACAGCTCCATGATACTGAAAATATTTGTAGATGAACATGAGCAAGAAATTAATGTACCTGATGATATGATTACAGATGCCAAAGATTACTTCGACATGCTCGATAAAGATATGGACCAAGGCTATCAAATGAGTCGTGATTGGGTTGAAAAACCTGATCTACTACAACGCTGTCAAATAGTATCAGAGCGCATCCTCACCGCATTAGAAAATGACAATAAAGAAACTGGCACATTGATGGCGGCCTATATATTATCCCGCGTCCCCAGCGCCTATGCCATGCACCTCAACCTTGAAGGTGATATGACAATGTATGATTTAGAGACGCGTTAACACTCGTTATAAGTTATAAAGAATATACAAAGCAGTTCTGCTGAGCACTGTCGAAGCACACCCCCCCACTTTTAAGTGATAGCCCATTCGCTTTTTGAATGGCTACTAGAGCTTATGCATAGCTCAATGGGAGCTCGTTAGTTTTTTTAACGACTGCTAGAATTTATGCAAAGCTCCATGATCAATCCAAAATATTTCGCATCATGTAAAACTAGGGGGGTGTGCATCACCAGAACTGCTTGTTAAATATCTTTCTGAATTGATTTGATGAGCTCTTTAATCTCACCCGTAGCAAATTTCATATCTTTCTCTAATTGCTCTACATGTTTCAGCATTGCTTTTAGCTTATCGCTATTTGAATGATGCCCATCAACAATCTTATCTAACTCGCTCACTGCTTTAAGTAAAAAGGGAGATATTTCAAAAACTTCCGAGCCAATGTTTGAATTACTACTTGCAACCATTTTCGCTGAACGGCCAAATTTAAATGTTTTCCGTTCAGGCAATACCGAACCTTTCTTTCGTTTATAAAAAATTCTCAGAATATCGCGTGATTTACCATCAGGTCGTAAGACGTAATGTGTAATTTCATTGCAACGGCTGATGCCCATTTCTGATAATGTGGGGAACTCACTCATATTAATTTCTCTCTTATATTGATACAGCTAACACACTCAGCTTTATAGACTAGATTATTACTATTTGCTTGCTTTAAAGATACAATTACTCAATAAGTTTAGGCAATACCATGAAAAACACCATAAAACTTCATCCCAGTTGGCTAGAACACATTGGCGATGAATTTGATAAACCCTATATGCAGCAACTCAAACAATTTCTGCTGGATGAAAAAGCGGCTGGTAAAAACATTCTACCTGAATCATCGCTTTGGTTTAATGCGCTTAACAGCACGCTATTTGATCAGGTTAAAGTAGTGATACTGGGGCAAGACCCTTATCCAACGGCGGGGCACGCCCACGGCTTATGCTTCTCTGCCATGCCAGAGGTGAAGCCCTTGCCAAAATCACTCCTCAATATCAATAAAGAATTGCTGGATGATTTAGGCATCGACAATAGCCACACAGCCTATTTGCAAGAATGGGCGAGCCAAGGCGTCCTATTACTCAATGCCGTTTTAACGGTGGAGCAAGGCAATGCAAATGCACACCAAGGCAAAGGCTGGGAAGCATTTACCGATACTATTATCCGAGCCATTAATGATCAGAAAGAACAAGTCGTGTTTATACTTTGGGGGGCTTATGCACAGAAAAAAGGTGTTCATATTGATACGGCAAAGCATCATGTGATCAAAGCGGTACACCCTTCACCGTTATCAGCATATCGAGGCTTTTTTGGTAGCAAACCCTTTTCAAAAACCAATGCCTTTCTTAAACAAGCGGGCATTGAAGAAATAAACTGGCAGCTTGGTGGTAGGCAATTATGATACTCGAAGTCGCCACTCTTGATGTGAAACCCAAGCAAGAACAAGCATTTGAAGCTGCCTTTGCAGAAGCTCAATTAATTATTGCCAGCATGAGAGGTTACATCTCACATCAGCTACAAAAATCCATTGAAAACCCGAACCGTTATATTTTACTGGTCAATTGGGAAACTCTGGAAGATCATACTGTAGGCTTTAGAGAGTCTGCAGGATACCAAGAATGGCGTGCCCTACTGCATCATTTTTATGATCCCTTTCCTACGGTTGAGCACTACGCTTCTATCATTAAAAACTCATGATTATTGAAGATATTCCTCTACTCGATGAAATTCTAGAGCTTTCATAAGATGTTGCGAAGTGGTTTGTTAAACACCCTTCAATCCCGCACCGATGGTGAAATGGTAGATTCTGTACAATTTGCCAAACAATTCTGCTGAGCTCGTCGGAGCACACCCCCCTAGTTTTAAGTGATAGTCCGTTTAGTTTTTTAAACGGCTACTAGAACTTATGCAGGGCGCCATAATGATTTATACAATCAACGAAATGTAATCCAAGTTGTTGCGATGTATTTAACGCCTTTTTTAACCACGGCCGCGCGGTGTTCATGCGTCCAAAAAGGAGGGAATAACATCAGCTTTCCTTTCTCTGGTGTGACGCTGGCATTTTGAAAAACAAAATCTGTCTCACCACCCTCTTCTACGTCATTCAAATACCACAACGCAACCAATTGCCGTGGCGCTAACGCTTCGTTATCGGCATCCACATGCCAGTGGTAATATTCGCCTTCGCGGTAGCGCTGTAAGTTGTAGCCCATGTCTTTAAAACGGCTCATATCCCCAAAATACGGATATATTTCTTTAAATTCTTTTAGCGCCATCGCTAGCGAGCGAAACAGATTATTATCCACATCTTTCCAATGCTCTTTGCCGCTAGCGATGACATCGGTGGTCTTTTTCAGGGATTCATCACTGCCCATTGCCGAGCCAACACGACCTGCGTATTGATCCGCTTCATTGGCTTCAAAACGTGCGATCATGTCGTCGCATAGAAAATCAGGTAGCGCTGCTTTCTTTTCAAAAATAAAGCTATTGGGTTTCACTTCGTTAAGTTTAGTCATTTTATATATATACTTTCTATCTGTTTGATTTATAGGTTACTTTCTTTAATAAACAATTCGATTTCGTCTGCATTAGCAGAAGTAGCATACAGATCAGCCACCTTTTCTGCCAAGGCTTGCCAATGCGTTTGAGAACGATTAGATACCTCTTCTAGTACCTTTAAATCACCTATTTCATGCCACTGCTGATAAGCCTCCATCAAGCTTGGTGCTAAGTGTTTGCGCATGGCTGTCATATTGCCGAAATAGAAGTGTAGCGATGCCGCACTTTTATCATTCTCTTCATTGGCAACTAATAACGCAGGCAAGGTTGTTATCGAATCTGCCAAATGATCTCGAATGGCGCGCAACATAATTTCTGCTTGTGTTCGGGCGAGTTTAACGGTCATGTCATTCCATCCATCCCCTAATAGCTTGCCTGCTTTGACTTCGCCAATCTCGTGTTCAATTACATATTCAATCTCAGCTTCTGTCATTTTATTCAACGCTTCTTCAGCATCACCTTCAAAATCATAAAAGCGCATGGCGCGCGTGAGTGGATTATCTAAACCTGCCACGCGGGCATCGTCCAGTATTTCCCAGATCACACGGCGCAGTGATTCACGACGGATAAAAATATTATTCTCCTGCGCCATTGCCGCGGGTGCCGCCATATCACGAGCATATTCTTTGCCTGAGATAAACACCGTATAGTCTTCATGTTTAATGGTTTTTTCAAGTTCTGCAATAAAGAAATGCGGACGACAACGAATACCCAGCCCTGCGTTGTATACCAGTTTTTTATCATCTAATAAGGTGTTGATCAAATCATTATCAAACGGTTCATAGCTTTGATTGTTAATGCTTAGCGCTTTGTATTCTTGTTCTTCAATATCATCCCAAACACCTTCTCGCTCAGTAAGCCAATCGCCCACATCATCCGTTGTTAGCATCGTTTTAAAGTCGATACCCTGCTCCCAACGGTACATTTCACGCATTTTGAGTAAATATACACACAAGGTGTAATCACCCGCATGACGTGCGTCAGCTATGTGGCAATTATGTTGAATGGTGTTGATAAGCTTTTTTAAATCCTTATTCATCGTTTAATAATACAAGATTTTGTGGATGTATTCGCTTTTCCACACGACTTATCTATAATCGCCTCCTAAATAATGGGTAGAAAGCACACCCCCCCACTTTTACATGATAGATGGTAAATAATTCATGCGTATACGAATCAAAACAAAATGGAGCAAGGAAGAACGCGAGGTATCGGTTGAAGATGCTGTGAGCGTGCTGGCGTTTAATAGCTGGAAGATCGGTATGCAAACCTTGCTTGAAATCGAAAACGAAGATTTCCAGATAGACACGCAAATGCAACGCATTGAAGTGATGGAAGAGATTATGGCGTTTATGGTTCAAGCGCTGGATCGTATTGTACATGAAAACCTCAATGAAGAAGATCGTGGTGTATTGATCAGTATGTACGCCCAAAAACTGGCGGATCATGTGCAAGACAATGCGCGTGACTTTGATGGGCCTGGCGATTATCGCACCCCCTTTATTACCAAACTTAACAAACGCTTAGAAGATTATTCTGATACTAAATGGAATGATGAACGCGATGAACCTGCATTCTCTATGGGGATTGAGTTTGGTATTAATATCTCTAATGTACTCGGCCCAAAAGATCGCAAATGGGCACTGGATTATATTCAGCAAGTGTTGATGCCTGAGTTTTATAATCTGTTTAAAAAGACGATTAAATCGGTTGGCTTGATTGATGAAGAAATTAAGGGTATTGATGGTGGTGACAAACTCGACTCACGCCATGTGATGCTTCGGGATAAACCTGAATAACCACATTAGTAAAAGGATGCCTGCGAAAGGCACAAAAAAAGCGGGCAATGCCCGCTTTTTTAATAACTTTAAAGTACTAAGTCTTAAACTTACTTAGTCCACTTACTAAAGCCATCCATATCGTGCTCAACGCCGTCTGCGTAACCCGCTTCATAAGCATCAGTTACACGTTGCTCTTCGCGCTCAGGGTTTACAAGGTATCCGCCCTGCCAGCCTTGTAGGTACTCAGCATCAACACCGGCTTTTTCCATTTTCACAACTGCATCATAATATTCTTGGTTCATTGCCTTTTCCTCTTGTGACCGATATGAATCGGTAAAAATTTCTAATTTAATAAGTGAGGCGAAGTATACCCGTATATTAGCCGTTCTGAATATCCCTATTGGGGTAAGCTTTAGCCTAAAGAAGCTCAATTTAGATAATTAAATGTACACTCCCTGATTTTATAAAGCAGGCAACTGCTATCTCCCAATAACATTTTAAAAATGGGCTTTTGATTATTTATCGTATTTCCTATAAATTCTCTCTTTTTATAGAAAGACAATACAAATTATGACTGATTCAAACCGTACTCGTACCGATAATGAAGAAATGGATTTTTCCAGTGGCTTAGCGGCTTTTGAGGCGAAGCACTTTTCGCGCGCTATGCAGCTACTTTCTCCTTTTGCCAATGATGGCGATGCACACGCGCAGCACATGTTGGCGATTATGTTTCAAAATGGCTTGGGCACGGTTGAAAACCCTACACAAGCTGTTGCGATGATGACGAGCTCTGCTGAACAGGGCTACCCTATCGCGCAACACGGCTTGGGCTTTATGTATATGCAGGGCGAATGTGTGGAGAAAGATTCTGCCAAAGCGGTTGAGTGGTTTGAGAAAGCGGCTGAACAAGGTTTGCAGGGTTCGCTGACTACATTGGCGATGATGTATGAACAAGGCGAAGGAGTTGAGAAGAACCCTGAAAAAGCCAAAGAATTATACAAAGCTGCTGGCTTTGATGATTTAGGATAGGTTAATCGTTATGAGTAAAACAGGTGATAATACAATCCTTTATGTCGTAATCAACGACGAACCTATTTTAGAGTTTGATCGTAAAAAACCTTTGCCCGGTCATCAGCGCCAATATCTAGATGATATGGATTCGCAGATGGATCAAGGCATTGATATAGGCGGGGAGAAGGTTGACAACCCAGACCCTTTGGTGCGCTCACAATTTGTAGCCAACTCATTGGTCAATTCGTTAGCGAAGGATGAATACTCTACCGCGATGGCGATGTGTACTTATTTGGCTAAGCGTATGCCTGATTTGTTACAGATTCAGTGTAAGGGTGATCTTGAAAATTCTGATCCTAAATCAGAAGGGCTATCGATTGAGTTTGTTTTTGATCGCAATTATCAACAAGCTCAGCAAGAACAAACGATTCAGTTTCATAAGCCTAGTGATAATATACATTAATGCTTGTTTCATTAACCTACAAAGCAGTTCTGCTGAGCACTGTCGAAGCACACCCCCCCACTTTTACATGGTCATTACAAACATCATGTAAAAGTGGGGGGGTGTGCTTTATATAATTCATGGTACACACTTGAGCACCAACCGCCTACATTATTTAGACGTTGTTCGCGGCTTTGCGATTATCTTAATGGTGATTTACCACTTTAGTTTTGATTTGGATAACTTTAATTATATCCAGATTGATATGGATCACAGTCTATTCTGGCAGAGCTTTCGCGCCGTTATAGTCACCCTCTTTTTAACCACCATGGGCATAAGCCTTGCACTGACTCACAAAAAAAGCATTTGCTGGTCATGCATGAAGAAACGCACCTTGTTTTTAGGTTTGGCTTCGACTCTGGTGAGTGTCGGCAGTTATGTGCAATTTCCTGAGAGTTGGATTTACTTTGGCATTTTGCACTTTATTTTATTTGCTTCATGGTTGGGTTTATTCTTTGTAGGCAAGCCTTGGTTGTCACTGATCACCGCAGTTGTTGTTATCGTAGGTTATCTAACAGGCTGGCTACATACGCGGGGTTTATTTGAGCTTGTGCAACAACCTTTACATTTACCTGTGCGTTATACCGAAGATATGGTGAATATGTTTCCTTGGTTTGCGCCTGTTTTGATTGGGATATTTATTGTCGCTAAAGGTTGGCATATTTTACCGCATTTGAACTCTAGCTTTATTAGCGAGAAGGTGGCATTTATGGGCAGGCATTCTTTGATTATTTATTTGATTCACCAGCCTATTTTGTTTGGGCTTACTTTATTGGCTTATAAGGCTGGGTTATAAAAATAGTCCTGTTGTAGGTTGGCGCTGAGCTTGCGAAGCCCAACAAACCGTTTATGTTGGGCTTCGTTCCTCAGCGCCAACCTACAGCATTATGATAAACAGATTCACACCCCCTCACTTTTACATGATGTTTTAATCTAACGCTATCAATCCTTAAAATCCAAAGAAGCCGAGTTAATACAATAGCGCAATCCTGTCGGCTGTGGCCCATCCGTAAACACATGCCCAAGATGTGCATCACATTTTTTACAGCGGATTTCTGTACGCGACCTACCAAGGCTATTATCGACCAGTTCTACCACCGCATCATCGCTCACAGGTTGCCAGTAGCTCGGCCAGCCGCTGCCTGAATCGTATTTTTCATCCGATGAAAATAGTGGGGCATCACAGCAAATGCAGTGGTAGATTCCATCATCTTCATTTTGGTAATACTTCCCAGAGAAAGCGGCTTCTGTTCCACCTTCTCTGGCGACTTTATAGGCTTCTTCGCTTAGTTTGTCTTTGTATTTATCTGTCATTTGTTTGCTCTCTATTCGTTTTTTATCTGTACTTTAATGCATATTCATCAAAAATTCTTGCCATTGTTTAAATAGCTTTTCATCGGGCGAGATGATTACCGAGCGAGGTGCCATCGCCGCTCTAAAAACACTTTCACCTTCTAGTGTGCTGGCATGTCCGCCTGCTTCTTCTAATATCAATGTGCCTGCCGCTAAGTCCCATAATTTCATACCGCCGTGTAAATATAAATGACCACGGTTAGCCGCCATCCATGCCCATTCTAATACACAGGTGCCAAGGTTGCGTTGCGATTTGTAGGGAGGATTGCTTAATAAGCGTTGCACTAAATCAGGTTTAAGCCGTTTAAAATCAACGATTGCGATGGTTTTATCCAAATCAAAGCCACTGGATACACATTTTAGTGGCTCACCATTTAACCACGTGCCCTGCCCTTTAACCGCGCTAAACATTTCATCGCGTACTGGGTCGTAGGTTATGCCGATATGCACTTCTCCGTTCACAAACAATGCCAGTGATGTGGCAAACAACGGAACACCAGCGGCAAAGTTGCTCGTGCCATCCAAAGGATCTAGGCACCAAAGTTTTTCAGCTGTACTGACTAAATGTTCTTGTTCTGACTCGCTCATTTCTTCGCTTAAAAATGCAATATCAGGATACCATTCTGCCAATGCCGTACTAATACGTTTATCAGCCGATAAGTCTGCCTCAGTTAATAAACTGCCATCTTCCTTAACTTCATAGCCAACGCGGTTAAAACGTGGCAGTATTTCTTCCTTGGCAACTTGGCGAATTAAACCTTCTAGTTTTAATAAATCAGGTAACATTGCAATCTCTATTTTGGTCTCAATATATATTCTATGACAAGCATCCTCATCATACTCTTTTTAGCGCTCCTTGCATGGTTTTGGCTAAACTCTATTCGCGCTAAAGAAATTGCCATGGCTGCATCTGCAGATGCTTGTCAACAGATTCAAGCACAGTTTCTTGATCAAACGGCTTCCTTAAAAAAACTAAGAGTCGCTCGCAATCGAAATGGCAGAATGATATTTGAGCGTACCTATACTTTTGATTTTAGCCGCGACCGAGAAACGCGTGTGCAAGGCTTAGTGACCATTGTTGGGCATAAAGTCACGCAGGTATTGCTGGATGAGGATTCTGGTACAACGATTCTCTAATCTAACGCTAAATTTCTAAAAACTCACAAAATGTTCTACACTCTAGTTATTAAAATTAATCATTATTTTAATAACTACTCAAACAAAGGAGCAAATTATGTCAGTCGCTAAAGTTACAGAAATCACCTCAAATTCAACAAAAAGCTTTGAAGATGCCGTCGAAAATGGCATTGCACGTGCAAATAAAACACTTAAGAACATTACCAGTGCGTGGGTAGCAGATCAAAGTGTATCTGTTGAGAATGGTAAGGTAACTTCTTACAATGTACGCATGAAGATCACCTTTGTTTTAGAATGATTTAAAACAGCAAAAACTAAATATCTCCACATAAAGGCACAAAAACACACGAGAATATTACTGGTGTATTTTTTGTGCCTTTTGTGTTTTTCGTGGACTGATTCCTTCATCCACCGTATTATCTGCCTAATCAAAATTTATTAAAAAAGGATTTCCACATGGGTTTTATGACAGGTAAACGTGTTTTTATTGCAGGCATCGCCAGTAACCGTTCTATCGCTTATGGTATTGCCAAAGCTATGCATCGCGAAGGCGCCGAACTTGCGTTTAGTTATCCCAATGAACGTATGAAAAGTCGTGTAGAAAAAGTGGCTACCGAGCTTGGCAGTGACATCGTTTTAGAGCTTGATGCAGGCAGTGATGATTCAATCAAACAATGTTTTGCTGATTTAGGCAAAACGTGGGATGGCTTGGATGTGATGATTCATTCCATCGGCTTTGCACCCAAAGAAGAATTAGAAGGCAGTATTGTTGATAACACCACGCGCGAAGGCTCAAGCATTGCGCATGACATTAGCACCTACAGCTTTCTTGCCATGGCAAAATACGCCAAACCACTCATGAAAGGACGTGAAAACCCTTCCATGCTAACGCTTAGCTACTTAGGTGCAGTCGCATCCATCCCTAATTACAATGTGATGGGCATGGCAAAGGCAAGCTTAGAGGCTGGCGTTCGTTTTATGGCGGCTGATCTTGGTCCTGAAGGCATTCGCGTTAATTGTATTTCAGCAGGTCCAATCCGCACATTAGCAGCCATGGGTATTAAAGGTTTCCGTGGCATGTTAGATGTATTTGCAGGTACTGCACCACTAAGACGTAATGTAACCATTGAAGAGGTGGGTAATGCCGCAGCCTTTTTATGTTCTGATTTGGCATCGGGGATTACGGCAGAAATAATGTATGTGGATGGTGGCTTTAATACGGTGGGAATGATGTTGGATAGTGGCTCTGATAGCTAAAGCTTAAACTGTTAGGAAAGTATTATGATCACCCTTATGTTTTTTATTGGGTTTGGCTATTTTGTAATGACGCATAGCCGTCCACTTATTTTTGCAGGACTTTATACGGGCGTAGAACTTCTTATTCCTTTAATACTAGGAGGAAGTGGGCAACTAACAGAATTACTCATAGGTGCAATTATAATTTTCACCTACACAAGCTTTATTTATTTCTTAGTTGATAGGTTTGGAGATGGAATATTTACACCCATCGCTATTCTAGCTGTCGGGGCTATCTTATTATTTGTAACTCCTATATTTTTCATATAACGTCATTTTGATCTTTTTCATAATAAAAAGCTTAGTCTTAACTTAATGACATAGCACACCCCCCCACTTTTACATGGTTACTTTTTTAAAGTGGATACACGCCAGTATTTACTAAAATCCTCTGAAATAGACAGTATGGAAGGTGAGCTAATCACTCACTTTCTAAACCCTAATGCGATTCGCTTTAATAAATCTTTGGGACAAGCTACGGGCATGTCTGAAATGGGGGTTCACATGATTTATGTAGAGCCTGGCATGGATTCAACCGAATACCATAAACATCTCTACGAAGAAGAGTGTATCTATATTCTCTCTGGCATTGGCAAACTCATTCTTGATGGTGATGAATATGAAGTAGTCAAAGGTGATTTTATAGGATTACCCGCCAATCAAGTCGCGCATGAACTATCCAATAGTGGCACTGATACCTTGATATGCTTAGTCATGGGCCAACGTTTGAAACACGATATAGCAGATTACCCCAATAAAGAAAAACGTATTTATCGCCACAATGGCAATGCCGAAGTGGTTGAGCACAAGGATATTAGCTATCCAAAAATTCATACTGCTCGAGAAGAAGATAAATGAAAAGCACACCCCCCTAGTTTTACATGATCATAGGGAGACTAATTGAGTTACCTAAACGGCATAAATGAAGAGCCGCCAAACGGTGATCCGCCAAAGCTACTCATTGGGCTCATGCCGGGCATTCCCATTGTGCCCATTGACATTGGTGAACCCATAGACATCGGCGACATCGGTGAGCCAAAACCACCCATGCCCATTGGCGACATTCCACTCATTGGTGACATTCCTCCCATTCCCATGGGAGACATTCCACCCATCGGTGAACCAAAACTACTAAAGGGTGATCCCCCTCCACCGAACGATGAAAAAGGATTGCTACCAAAGCTATTGCCAAAAGAAGGAAAACCGCCCATACCACTTCCACCAAAAGGAGAGAATCCACTTTGTGAGTATGAGTTATATGCAGGTGGTCTATACCTATAAGCTTGTGACTGCCTAGCCGTATAAGGATTACTATTCATATAGGGACTAGCGCCATAAGGTGATTGGTAAGGGTTTTGATAAGCACTGTTACCATAAGCGCCATAGCCACCATAATGTCTATTATAATTTCCACCATAGCCATTGTTGTTACAGTTTCTGTTGTTGTTACCAAAGCCACCAAAACCACTATTATTGCCGAAGCCATTACCAAAGTTTGAACCCGTCATTTCTTCCATCCAATACATAGGACTCCAAATCGGCCAATTATTACAATTATTGTTATTGCCACCACCGAAGAAGTTGCCGAAGCCGTTATTATTATTTCCACCAAAAAAGTTACCAAAACCATTAGCACTGCTCACGCTAACTGTTCCAAATATTGCCACCAATAAAAGTGTTTTGATGGTTGCCTTACTCTTGATTTTTGTTTTGCTAATGACTGTTGGCTGATTCATAGTTGCTCCTTTAGTATGCGGGGTTACGCATCATTTAACTTTTTATTATTATGAGACCTTTGTATATATAACATAGATGCACTTAACCTAAGCTTAGCAGTAAATTAGGCTTTATGCGGGCTTTGGGCTACTTAGCCGAAAGAGTGCTTAAAATTTCAGCATTAGCTGCGGGGAATTTATATTGATGAAGCACCGATTTTTTCACCCAACGCAACGGTTGCCCTTCACGCCCTTCTGGTTCGCCCTGCCAATCTCTAATTTCAAATACTTCTAAGTGAACCGTTTTATCAATGTACGTATGACGGATGTCTATTAAGTGACTCGCCGATTGAATCTCAACACCCAACTCTTCTTTTAGTTCTCGCGTTAGCGCTTCTGTTGGGGATTCATCATTTTCAACCTTACCACCTGGGAATTCCCATTTATCACCTTGATGTTGATGGGTGGCACGTTTTGCTATTAAAACTTGGTTTTTATTATTAATGATAACGCCAACAACAACGCGTACAACAGCCATTAGCGTTTTTTAAGTTGGCGACTTCTAAAGGTCAACAAAGGAACAAAGTCAGCGGCGCAACGCATTTTAGGAATCCAACGCGCTAAATTTGCGGCAGTAAATACACGCCCTTCATGTTCATTCTCAAAAACACCATCATGAAAAAGTACCACACCATCACGCCCGCGTTTACCATTGCCACACATTTGCCCCATGACATTATCTAAAATTTGATCGCCATGTTGGTATTTTTCATTCCAATCATAAGCCGTCATTTCCCAACCTAGGTGTTCAAAACCATTTCGCTTAAGCGCCTCCATCACCTGTGGCGCTTTCTTTTGGTTGAACCAACCATCGCCGTAAGGAAGCCTGAAAATTGCTGGCTCAGTCGTAAAGAAAGATTCAAGCAAGTGGCGCGAATGTGCAATCGTATCTTGTAATTCGGCAGGGGATAATTTGGAATGATGATGATGCTCGTAACTGTGCGAGCCAATATCATGCCCTTCTCGTTTAATGCGCTTAAGTATTTCAAAACGCTGTACACAAAGATTATGAGATTGGCTTCCCGCTGAATATTTACCGCAATCAATTTTATTGCCCAAAACAAGGAATGTCGCTTTGATATTTTCCTTTTTTAGAATATCCAAAATCTGAGGCGTAACGCTCCCTACCCCATCATCAAAACTTAAATGCAGACGATGCTTTTGTACAGGGCATTGGTATTGTGCGCGGATTTTATCGCAGTCTTCTGCGATGGTCTGTGAGTTTATTAAGAATAAACTACTGCCTAAAACCACAATAGAAAATAATCCAAGTAGTCGTGTAAAAGTGGGGGGGTGTGCTTTCATATTATTCGTCTCTATATTTATCTTATGTAGATTATGTACGTGCCCTTCGACTCCGCTCAGGGAGCTGCTTCTAGCTCCCTGAGCGGAGTCGAAGGGCACGGCAAACTACTCAAAATCCACTATTAGATACTCATTCAATAAACGTTATTCATGTGAAAATCAGCTTCTATACTCTGCATTTATAGTGACATACTCATGCGAAAGATCAGAAGTCCAAACTCTCGCTTTTGCATCGCCTGCATTTAACTGGATTCGAATCGTAATTTCTTCCTTATCCATTTCGATCTGACCTTGCGTTTCCTCATAAGTTTCCAAAGGTTCGCCCGCTTCAATCAGCTGTGTATCGCCTAGCCACAATGACAGTTTATTTACGTCTAAATCTTTCACAGGTGTTTTGCCTATCGCCATTAATAAGCGCCCCCAGTTTGGGTCGCAAGCGAATAATGCTGTTTTAACTAAAGGAGAACGTGCAACAGAATAGGCAATTTCTTTGGCGTAAACATAATCTGGTGCCGCTTCAACTTCGATAGTGATAAACTTGGTTGCGCCTTCGCCATCACGAATAATGGATTGTGCTAATTCTTGTAGCACGTCATTGATTAGTTCTACAATTTCATCACGATTAGAGTCATCCAAGCTAACGCCAGACTTCCCTGTTGCCATTAAAATCAAAGAGTCATTTGTAGACGTATCGCCATCAACCGTAATGCTATTGAATGACCCTGTAACCGCATCATCCAAAATACTTTGTAGCTCGTCTTGTTCAATACCTGCATCAATCGCAACGTAGGCCAGCAAGGTCGCCATATTCGGTTCGATCATGCCTGCGCCTTTTGCCATGCCTGTAATGGTCACAGTCTTTCCATTTATTTCTAGTGATTTAGAGACACCTTTCAAGATGGTATCCGTCGTCATTATGGCAGTTGCTGCCTTCATCCAGTTATCAGGTTCTAGCTGATCAATCAGGTTTTCTACTTGATCAACAATTTTCCAATAAGGTAATTGCTCACCAATAACGCCTGTTGAAAAAGGCAAAATGGCATGCAAGTCGGTCATGGTTTCTTCGGCAACTTCGGCACAAATCATACGCGCCGATGTCATGCCCTCTTCGCCTGTGCCCGCATTTGCATTGCCTGCATTGATAACGAGATAGCGAATGCCTTTCGTAATACCATCTGATACAGCTTCAAGGTTCTCACGGCACAAAGTAACAGGCGCAGCGCAAAATGCATTTTGGGTAAATACACCCGCCACGCTAGCGCCTTCGGCTAGTTCTATAAGCGTAAGATCATCACGGTCTTTATAACGGATATTCGCTTCAAGACTTGAAAGACGAACGCCTTTGACAGGCATTAAAGATTTTGGAGCAACTAGGTTTACTGCCATTTATAACATCCATAAAACGGTTAATACAATAATCTCAAAGCACACCCCCCCACTTTTACAGCATGTTTTGTATAATATAAACATCATGTAAAACTAGGGGGGTGTGCTTTGTTGAGTTAAGCACTGGGAACCCTTCGACTCCGCTCAGGGAACGCCCTCAACAACTTTTTTACTAAACAATAAGTCGATATTAAGTGACTGCTCAGGTTGCCTCTAAAATTCGTCAGTCCAAGACGGGAAAAGTGAGCTTACAAATGTAAGTGATCTTTTCCCAACACGGGAATGACGGAGTTTAGAGGTGAGCTGAGTAGTTACCTAAACAAGTTTACCGTGACACTGTTTGTATTTTTTACCAGAACCACAAGGACAAGGCTCATTACGCCCAACCTTCTCAACATCACGCTTAAAAGGTTTCAATGCTTCTGGCGTAAAGCCATCAACAGTATTTTCATCGTGTGGCTCTGATGCTAAACCAGCCGCATCATCATGCACAAAATCTAATTCCAAATCTTGCTCATGTGCTAGCTTATGCTCTTCTTCAATGGCTTCCACTTCTTCTGGCAGAGTAATTTCTAACTTGGTAAAGAACGTCACAACATCATATTTGATCTTGTCCAAAAGCTCTTCGAACATTTGATAAGCTTCGCGTTTATATTCTTGCTTCGGATCTTTTTGCGCGTAGCCACGCAAGCCAACTGATTGACGTAAATAATCCATTGAAGCCAAATGCTCTTTCCAATGACCATCCAATACATGCAACATCACATCACGCTCTAAGCGGCGCATTGCCTCGTCACCAATAAGTTCTTCTTTGGCTTTTATCACAGTGCTTACTGTTTCTTGTAGCTTAGTGTGTAGCGTTTCTTCGTGAAGACTCTCGTCTGCATCCAGCCAACCTTGAATATCAATATCGAGTGCCATATCATTTTTGAAGGTGTTGGTTAAGCCTTCAATATCCCACATATCATCATGGCTACCCATTGGGATATAGCGATTGGTTGTCGTTTCAACCACATCAAAAATAAATGAATCAACCGACTCAGCCACGTCTTCTGCTTCTAACAAGCCTGAGCGCTGCTCGTAGATTACTTTTCGTTGATCATTGGCGACGTTATCATATTCAAGCAAGTTTTTACGAATATCGAAGTTATGCCCTTCAACTTTACGTTGTGCATTTTCAATCGATTTTGAAACCATTTTGGCTTCAATTGCTTGACCTTTTTCCATGCCTAATTTTTGCATAATCGCTTTGACACGATCCGATGCGAAAATTCGCATTAAATTATCTTCAAGTGATAAGAAGAAGCGCGAAGAACCCGGGTCACCCTGACGTGCTGAACGACCGCGTAGCTGATTATCGATTCGACGTGATTCGTGACGCTCAGTACCAATAATGTGCAAACCACCTGCTTTGATAACAGCCTCATGGCGCTTTTGCCATTCTGCTTTTACCGAGGCTAATTCTGCTTCAGTGAGTTCTTCACCCTTGTTCTCTTCTAAATCTCTGATTTCAGCATCAAGTGAGCCACCTAATACGATATCCGTTCCACGACCCGCCATGTTTGTAGCGATAGTCAATGCACCCGGGCGACCTGCATTTTCGATAATATGTGCTTCACGCTCATGTTGTTTTGCATTCAATACTTCATGCTTCACATTCATGCCATTGAGCAGACTTGACAAAACTTCTGAAGTTTCTATCGAAGCAGTTCCTACCAATACAGGCTGACCTTTCTTTTGGCAGTATTCAATTTCTTCAGCAATTGCTTGGTATTTTTCTTCTTCTGACATATACACAAGGTCATTGCTATCGATACGTGCCAAGGGTTTATCACCAGGAATCACAACCACTTCTAGATTGTAAATTTCTTGTAATTCAAAGGCCTCTGTATCCGCCGTACCTGTCATGCCTGAAAGTTTATCGTACAATCTAAAGTAATTCTGGAAAGTGATCGATGCCATGGTTTGATTTTCAGCATTGATACTTAAACCTTCTTTGGCTTCTACTGCTTGGTGCAAACCGTCTGACCAGCGTCTACCCGGCATGGTACGACCTGTGAATTCATCAACGATAACCACTTCACCATCGGTTACGATGTAATCAGTATTGATATGGAATAACGAATGCGCTCGCAATGATGCATTGAAATGATGGAGTATAGAAATACTTGCATTATCGTATAAGCCTTGGTCTTTCGGTAAAATATCTGCTTCCATCAAAAGATTTTCTGCCGTTTCATGCCCAGCATCGGTTAAGAAAATTTGCTTACTTTTCTCATCAACCGTGAAATCACCGGGGACTTTAACTTCCTCTTCACCACCATCTTCAACATCTTGGCGTTTTAACTTTGGAATAAGGACATTAATTGCAGCATACATTTCAGAAGAATCTTCTGCTGCACCTGAAATAATCAAAGGCGTTCTTGCCTCGTCGATTAAAATAGAGTCAACTTCATCAATGATCGCGTAATTTAGCGGACGTTGGACGCGATCCTCTGCCTGGAAAGCCATATTATCGCGAAGATAATCAAAGCCAAATTCGTTATTTGTGCCGTAAGTAATATCAGCGGCATAAGCCTCTTGACGTTGCGCTTGATCTAAACCATTAATGATTACGCCTGTGGTCAAACCCAAAAATGCATAAAGTTTAGACATCCACGCGGCATCACGTTGTGCAAGGTAATCATTCACCGTAATAACATGCACGCCTTTAGATGGCAGCGCATTGAGATAAGCTGACAGTGTCGCAACCAGTGTTTTACCTTCACCTGTACGCATTTCGGCAATTTTGCCTTCATTAAGCACCATGCCACCAATCATTTGCACATCGTAGTGGCGCATTTCCATGGCGCGTTTACCTGCTTCACGCACGGTTGCAAAGGCTTCTGGTAATAATTCTTCTAGTGTCTCGCCTTTCTTTAAGCGCTCACGAAACTCGACAGTTTTAGCTTGGAGTTCTTCATCAGAAAGTGCCGAATATTCTTTATCAAATTCAGCGATTGTTGTTGTTGTTTTTTCGTAAGCTTTAACCAGTCTGTCATTGCGACTACCGAATAGCTTTTTAGTGAGTTTTCCCAACATTACGATTATGTTCCCCTGAGTATCATGAAGGCTATACATGCACAACGTGCACGAATAAACTTCGGATTATTTATTGTTTCGTTTATTGCTTATGTAAGTAAACATCAACAAACAACTGTGGGGATTTTTTAAGCAAAAACAAGATGCTTCCCCGATTAGCGGTAGCATTATATTACAACTAAACCGAGAAATACCTTAATGAATACTACTTTTAGTATAATTTTTGAAGTTTTTATAATGAACTCGTCATTAGAGAGCTTATAATTCTTTTAATGCATCATCCAAATAAACTTTAGGATCGATAATGTTATTATTCTCTTTTATTTCCAAATGTAAATGCGGCCCCGTAACTCGCCCTGTCGCACCGACTTTTCCAATCAAGTCACCTTTTTTAACTAGGTCACCTTTTTTTACCAAAAATACACTGAGGTGTGCGTAGCGACTCTTGAGTGATTCGCTGTGATTAACCTCTAACAAGTTCCCATAAGCGCCCTTCCTGCCCTTGAAAGTAACAAAGCCGTTGGCTATTGCATAAACATGAGTGCCTGTTTTTGCCGCAATATCCAAACCATTATGATGACGAGCGCTACCGTTTATTGGATCGCGTCGCTTACCAAACTTTGAAGAGATATAACCTTTTTTCAGAGGTGTGGAAAAATCATAGACCAGCAAAGAATTCCTTGAGGCTTTTAAGGATGCAAATTGATTGACGTATTTTGATTGGGTAGGTTTTGCTGTGTTTGAGTTTCCTAACAATTTAGCAAGGGCACCCTCCACTTCTTGTATTTCTATTGATGTCACAAGATTGTGAAGCTTTATTTTTTGTTTCTCTAAACTGTTCTCAATATTTTTAACGCTGGATTTAACGTCTTTCCCTCGTACAATGGCCGAACCAAAATAATTATTTGTAGCTTTTATTGCGCCACCCCGTGCGGGGGATTCTTTAAGCTCAAAGTCTTTAATATCCACTTTGCTTTTTGAGGCGATAAACGTGCTCAAGGTATTAAGCCTTTGCACTTCTGCATCTAGCACGCTGAGTTTATGAAGTACCGAGTTAAAGTTTTTGAACGCATTTTTATCATGCTTTGAAGCTAATAAACTTGATTCCGATGAGAAAGAGCCAACCACTAACGCACCCACAACCAACGTAACAATAAACGCTAACGGTAGGAGAATATGCAGCCACAGTTTGACTGTAACTTTTTTGTGATAGTTTCCATTATCACTGATAAGAACTACTTTCATGCTATCCTTGCTGTTCTTTGTTTTTAGTTAAGAGCTGCTAAGCGCATAGCGCGCGCCATTATAAGAGTTGCACCATGAAGAATATTAATGACCTAGTTAATACCCAAATGGTCGAAAGTATCAAAAGTCACGACAAGCTGTCTAATGCCGTTTATGAATTCTTACATTTGAATAAAGAAAAACACAATGTATGGGTTGTGACAAAACAGCAAAAACTGACTTTACTCACGGATAATCCCTACCTCGCTACACAGTTGAGATACCAACAAAAGGAAATTTGTCTGCATATTAATAAAAAATTCTTAATGCAGTTAAACACCATTAAAGTAAGGATTGTTCCACCCAAAGGTGTTAAAGAAAAAATTGAAGAGAGTAATTTTAGAGTGAGCGAAAAAGCGGGTAAGGCTTTAGCAGATATTGCCAAAGATATTGCTGATGAAGGACTTAAAGAATCATTGTTGAAGCTGGCGAATAAAGAATAACGCAATCATCATGTAAAAGTTGCTTTTTAAGGCTCACCAAGAGCCAAAAAGTATGCATAGTCCTTGCGAAGCAAGACGGAGTAGCGGTTGAAGCAAGGAGTGATGTAATAAACGTAAGTACTTGGAACCCTTCGACTCCGCTCAGGAATGCCCTTCTAAGCAAACTCGTAGCTATCACCAAAATACAACTGCGGTGCTTTTTCATCTTCACCAATGGTGACGATTTCCCAAGCATCTTCGTGCTTGAGTAGCTCTAGCGTTAATAGATTATTGATGGCATGGCCTGATTTATGTCCGTGGTATGCGCCGATAAGCCCATAACCCAATACATATAAATCACCAATGGCATCGAGCATTTTGTGTTTTACAAACTCGTCGCTGTAACGCAGACCGTCTTTATTAAGTACGCGATATTCATCCAGCACAACCGCGTTGCTAAAGCTTCCACCTAATCCTAGGTTTTTAGAACGTAGCATTTCAGCATCACGCATAAAACCAAAAGTTCTGGCGCGACTGATTACGCTATTGTAGGAATCTATCGACAAATCATGTTCGAGCACTTGCTGTGTGTCTTTTACTGCAGGATGATCAAAATCAATTTCGAAAGACACTTTAAAACCATCGTGTGGTGTGAGCTCTGCCCAGCCGTAGTCATTTTCAAAACGAATGGGGTTTTTGATTTTTATGAGTTTTTTTGCGGCGCTTTGCGTTTCGATACCTGCCGATTGAATCAAGAAAATAAAGGGTGCAGCGCTGCCATCCATAATAGGCACTTCAGTAGCATCCAAATCAACGTAAGCATTATCAATGCCTAATCCTGCAAAAGCAGACATCAAATGCTCGATAGTTGATACCTTAATTTCAGAACCACTCGCATCTTCTTTCACTAACGAGGTGCTTAGCATAGTTTCGCCCACCGATGCAGGCGCAGCTTTAATTTCTACAGGCGGATCTAAGTCGATACGTGTGAATACGATGCCAGTATTAACAGGCGCTGGGCGCAACGTCAGGTTCACTCGTTTACCAGAGTGTACGCCAATGCCCATCGTGCTAACGATGCTATCGAGTGTTCTTTGTTTTAACACGTGATCCCCTTTGATCTAAACATCTTTGTTAAAAGATGCGATCTAAACCCTTTTTTATCTAAATACATTATACAATACTTATACTAGATTCTAGCTTAACGATGCATTATACCTTATTTACGGTTCTAATGCGCAACTTGTATCTTTTCAAGTTGTTGCTTAGTGAGAACAAAAACACCATCGCCACCGCGCTCAAACTCTATCCATTCGAAAGGCATCTCAGGGAAAAGTTCCATCAACGCATATTGGCTATTGCCTACTTCAACGACCAAAATGCCATTATCGGTTAAATGTTGCGCCGCTTGTTGCAAGATCACCCGCGTAAGATCCAAACCATCCGCGCCCGAACTTAAGCCCAATTCTGGCTCATGGTGAAATTCTTGCGGTAAGTCTGTCATATCCTCTGCATCGACATACGGTGGATTACTGACAATAATATCGTACTGCTTACCTTCCAGATTGCTAAAAATATTCGATTCAATCGCTGTGACGCGTTGGCGTGCATCATGCCCATCAATATTAATATTGGCGACTTCCAAAGCTTCTGGTGATACATCCGAAAGGTCAACATCCGCCTGCGGGAAGGCGTAAGCACAAGCTATACCGATGCAACCACTGCCTGTACAAAGATCCAGCACATTCAGCACATCATCCGCATCTACCCAAGGCGCAAATTGATTTTCTACCAGCTCGGCAATGGGTGAACGTGGCACAAGCACGCGCTCATCCACGTAAAACTGTAGCCCTGCAAACCAACCTTCATTGAAGATGTATGCAGCAGGGATTTTATCAGTGATGCGCTTCTTTATTATTTCAACAACCGTGGTTTTTTCACTTTGCGTTAAAGCAGATGACCAATAAACATCTGGTGTATCAACAGGCAAATTCAAAGCACGAAGCACTAAATAAGCCGCCTCATCCAAAGGCGATGAAAGCCCGTGCGAGTAGCTCAATTCAGCTTCAACAAAACGACTTGCGCCCCAACGGATAAAATCGGTAATGGTTAATAACTCAGATATTTTGGAAATTTCTAATTCAGCTGGCATGGATTCTCTTGGTACTTGTGTTGTTATCACTTATTATCGCTTATTTAGCGTACTAGGAACAAGTAACATGTCGGCATCTTTTACAGATTATTTAAAATCAGGCTCGCTCTATTTTTTGCCGCACCATGCCGTCTCTCGTGTTGTATTTAAACTTACGCGGATAAAATCTCGCTTCGTCCCTAAAGCCATCACTCTTTTCAGCAATGCTTTTAAAGTAAATTTAAACGAAGCCCTAAATCCAGACCCTAAAAGCTACGCAACTTTTAATGAATTTTTCACGCGCGAGTTAATGGCAGGCGCAAGACCGATAGCTGACACCAAAATCACCAGCCCAGTGGATGGCACCATCAGCCAGTTTGGTAACGTTGTGGATGGAGAGATTGTTCAAGCCAAAGGCGTAAATTACAGCCTAAACCAGTTACTCGGTGGTAACCAAGAGCGCACCGATAAATTCAAAAACGGTCAATTTATCACCATTTATTTATCACCCAAAGATTACCATCGCATCCACATGCCCTGTGCTGGAACACTCGTAGAACATACCCACATACCCGGTCGATTATTCAGCGTAGCAAAGCACACAGTGAATACCATCAAAGGTATTTTTGCTCGCAATGAACGCGTTGTCGCTATGTTTGATACTGAGTATGGCTCCATGGCAATGGTGTTGGTTGGCGCGATAAATGTAGCCGCGATTGAAACCGTTTGGGCAGGTTTGATCACACCTCCAAAAGGCGAAGCAACCACCTCTAAAAATTACAGCAGTAAGAATATAAGCCTCGATAAAGGCGAAGAAATGGGACGATTTAATATGGGTTCTACGGTAATCTTGGTATTTGCTGAAGGTGCACCAAAACTCAAAAATGAACTAAGTACTGATCAAAGCCTACAGCTAGGTGTATCGCTCTCAAATTAACCACTTTTAGTTAGAATCAAAGATCAAACACAATATTAATAAGGAAATAATATTATGCACAACATAAAAAAATCATTCTTAATCTCCATGTTTATGCTGCTAACCGCTTGCGGAGGATCATTACAAGCGGGTCGCATGGATAATGCAGAAGGACATTTCATACTAGCTGAACGCGCAATTAGTGCATCAAACGTAAGGGTCGCCAACGACAGCCTAGGCACAGCCAAAGCCTTCCTTGCTACTGTAAACGATTTTAAGAAAAGCCTGAATATACATGAGCTAAGACGCTTTGAAGCGCTGAAAAAACGCGAAGCTAAAGTTGAGAGAACAATTAAGGGTATGCGCTAATATTTTTACAACCATTTTATCTGGCTTGTAAAAGCACCCCCCAATATAACCTCCTCCTTATTTTGTAAAATAACAAATCAATATTTATGATAGAGATAGACCTGCTCCCATATATTTGGGGTTATTATCCTGAGCCTTGATAATGTCTACACAGCTAGTCCTTAACACTTCATGGATTATTACATCGTAGGGGGATACCAGATTCTCTGGCTGTCGGTCTTACCTATTTTGTCATCTAGTGTTTATTATCTCTCTAAAAATCGTGGTCGGATCTGATTACACAACACCATTCTATCACTAATCGTTCCTTCTCGGAGCCGATGTAGTGCTTACATACTTTGTTGCTCTATTATCTTGGGTACAACCTCGTATCTCTCTCTGGTACACGTGAAGCCTCTACTATTGCTAGAGGCATCGTTGTAATCATTTTTATTTCCTCTTACATAGGCTTTACATGATGGTCTTAAACAAACTACTTACCAACAGTCCAAACAGCACCCGTTGCATCTTCTTGAAATCTAATTTTTACTGGATATTTTTTCTTGCAACCTTCAACAATCCAAAGTTCTTTCCAAACACGAGATCCAGCTTTTCCTTTAGGCATTTGTGTTACAAAGAAATTAACTTTTTCAGGCTTGTTGCAGCCCAGCGTTGCGACGTGTGCCGCTACGCCAACTTTTGCATCACCTATGAGTTTTTGATTAGATAAAGAACCATCTTTAATTGCACCTTTTGGAAGCGTTTCTGCAAAAGAAACACTACCTAGTAGGAGTGAAAACATGAGAGTGAATGTTTTTAATTTCATGATAGATCCTTGGAGAAAAATTGATTTTTATAAACGCCCTTTTTAATACGAGTAGTATATTTATCAAAAGTTCCCATTAGGCTTAGCTTATTAGCACCCTACTGCTTTTTCTTAAAAATAACTTCCTTCCATTCTGCGGGTCCTGTTTGATGCACCGATTCACCTTGTGAATCCACCGCGACTGTCACTGGCATATCTTTGACTTCAAACTCATAAATAGCTTCCATACCCATTTCTTCAAAGGCTAATACTTTTGCACCTACAATAGCTTTGGATACCAAATAGGCCGCGCCACCTACTGCCATTAAATAAACGCTTTTATGTTTTTTAATCGCCTCAATGGCGACAGGACCACGCTCTGCTTTACCAATCATGCCTAACAAACCTGTTTGTGAGAGGATTTGTTCGGTGAATTTATCCATGCGTGTTGCGGTTGTCGGGCCTGCGGGGCCAACCACTTCATCACCTACGGGGTCAACAGGACCAACGTAGTAAATGAATTTACCTTTTAAACTCACTGGAAGCTCTTCGCCTGCATCTAATATGCCGATCATGCGCTTATGTGCGGCATCTCTGCCTGTTAGCATCTTTCCTGAGAGCAGTAATACTTCGCCTGTTTTCCAATCTTGAATCTCTTCTGGCTTGATCTCATCTAAGTTCACACGGCGAGCTTTGTCCCCTGCTTCGTAACTTATGTCTGGCCAGATGCTTAAATCAGGTGGCGTGAGTATCGCTGCGCCTGTGCCATCAAGCGTGAAATGTGCATGACGAGTTGCGGCGCAATTTGGGATCATACACACTGGCAATGATGCCGCGTGAGTTGGGTAATCAAATATTTTCACATCAAGCACCGTGGTTAAACCACCCAAGCCCTGCGCGCCAATACCGAGATTATTGACCTTTTCCATGATTTCTAAACGCAATTCTTCAACGCGATTCTGTGGCCCTCGTTTTATTAAATCATGAATATCAATCGGCTCCATTAAGGATTGTTTGGCGAGTAATGCCGCTTTTTCTGCCGTACCGCCCACGCCGATGCCCAACATACCTGGCGGGCACCAACCTGCGCCCATTGTCGGTACGGTCTTCACTACCCAATCGACTAAGGAATCACTGGGATTTAGCATGACCATTTTGGCTTTGTTTTCTGATCCTCCACCTTTTGCGGCGAGTTGTATTTCAATCGTATCGCCCTGCACTATCTGGGTATGAATAACCGCTGGCGTATTATCTTTGGTATTGGTTCTTGCACCAAGTGGATCATCCATAACCGAGGCACGTAATATATTATCAGGGTGTTGATAGGCACGTCGTACGCCTTCGTTGACCATATCTTCGACAGACATCGTGGCATCAGTCCATTGTACATCCATGCCTATTTTTAAGAATACAACGACGATGCCAGTGTCTTGACACAAGGGGCGATGCCCTTCAGCACTCATACGAGAATTTACTAGAATTTGGGTGATAGCATCTTTCGCAGCTGGAGATTCTTCACGTTCCCACGCATCTGTCATCGCGCGGATAAAATCCTCGCCATGATAGTAAGATATATACTGCAATGCATCAGCGATGCTGGTGATTAAGTCGTCTTGCTTGATGGTAGTCATAGGCCTATTCTAGGTTTTACTATGATTGAAGTATAGTTTAAAAAGCACACCCCCCTAGTTTTACATGATGTTTTATCTAAAGCTTTTTAAGGTACATCTTCACATCACCCAAAGTCGTACTATCTGGATACTTTTTTATCATTTCATTAAACAACTTTCTAGCTTCTTGATGTTGACCTGACTTTGCTAACACTGTGATTAAGTGACTTGCAATCTGTGGATTTTTAACCGATTTAAAGGCCTTACGAAGATAACTTTCAGCTATCACCATTTCCCCTGTGCGAAAGTAAACCCAGCCCAAACTATCCATTATCGTCGGATCATTCGGCTTTAGCTTGAAGGCTTTTTGAATATACTTTCTCGCCTCATCAAAGCGACTCGTGTGTTTTAGCAATAAAAAACCCAATGCGTTTAAAGCATTGGCATTATTTTTCTGTTGGTTAATAATAGAATTAAAGTCTTTTTCTGCGAGTTTTATTTGCTTGGTGCGCTCAAACAACAAGCCACGATAATAGCGATAGCTCATTTTATTGGGCATTAATGTGATAATTTTATTGTAACGCTGCAACGCATCAGAGTTTTTTCGCTGATCTGACAATAAATCGGCTTCTAACTTTAACCAATAAGCTTGATCTTTTTTCTTAGAAGATTTTTTTTGTTCTGACTGTAGCCATTGTTGAGCCGCATCTAAGCTCTCAAGTTTTGCTGATAAACGTGCAGTATTTTTATGTGCATTTTTCAGAAATGCACCACTTTTCACTTTCCTAAAATTAGACAATGCCTTATTTAGCTTGCCTTGTCCTTCGCTTATCTCCCCATAAAAATACGCAGCATCATTTTGGTATGCTTTGCTTTTTGTTAGCCTAATGTTATTTCTTTTCGCTTCTCGCCACCTTTGTTGATCAATATTTAAAGCAATCAAAGCTTTAAGTAGATCATTGTTTTTGGGATGCTTCGCTATTAAATCATTTAAAATATTGGTCGCTTCACCTTTCTTTCCAACTTGTATCAGCAAGCGCGTAAGTTCTAGACGTTTACTGTCGCTGGTTTTTTTATCTTTTACAATAACCTTCAATAACTTGGCAGCCTCATTAAGTCGCCCCAATTTTTGTAACGCTTTGGATTTCATCATTGCGGCGCTGGCAAAATACTGAGTAGTGCTTTTTTCAATACCTTCTAATGCAGAAACAACCACATCATATTTTTTCGCCTTCATCGCAAGTGATGCCAAAACTAGGTTTTGTTGCGCACGATATTTGTCAAAACCGTCCACAGAAGCTTGTCGTTTAATATAGTGCTGATAGACGCTATAGGCTTTTTCATGGTGTGCCTCAATCACCAATAATGCACCAATAAACTTCAATCCTTTGCTGAGTACTTTCTTCTGCTGTGTATCCTGTTTGAGGTCACTCTCTATGATCTTATGTACAAACTGCAATTGTTCTGATGATTTTTCAAACTGGTTATCCCTAAGATATAACAGTGTTAAATACTGCCTTGCTTCTATATCATTTGGGCTTAATTCAACCCAGTGCTTTGCCGCTTCAAGCCCTTTCTTTAGCTGTGCCGTAGCTGTGGCAATCTCTGTTACACGTTTTACAAGCGCGGGGTCGTCGCTAATTAGAGCCAAAGGTAAATAATAGTTAAGTGTTTGTTTAGGTGCTCCAGATTGGTTGTAAAACTCAGCAACCAAGGCTTGATAGAACTGATCCTTATCAACCGTAGTCTTTATAGTATGTACTTCATCACTTAGCATCACCTGCTTTCCTTGGTAAGCCAGCAATATATCATCTGCACTACTGCTCAACACACACAGCAACAATAAAGCGCCCACAAGCGCTTTTTTAATCATTTGAAGTAAAACCATTGAAGATAATCTGTCCTTAGATTTGTCTGGGGATACCTTAAATATAGAGCAAAAACCAAAAAAGGCATTTAGCTAAAAGAATGAAGTCCACTTAACAACCGCTAACTGGTAAAACTTGGATAATAATTGCACTAATTAGATAGTGAATCCTCAGTAAATCACGCTATAATCCCGCAGCTATGTCAATACGTGTCATCGGAATCAATCATAAAACTGCCCCCGTCTCTATACGAGAAAAAGTGGCATTTACACCCGATGGTTTAATCGACAAACTACAGCAAATAAAAACGGACAATACTAACAATAAAAATGAGGTGGTTATTCTATCCACTTGTAATAGAACAGAAATATATACTTCTTCTGATTATACTTTTGAAGAGTTAAGCCACTGGTTTAACCATCAAGATTCAATTTCTCAAGATGGAATTAACCAACACCTATATGATTACTCGGGGGAAGTAGCCATCCAACATGTTATGCGTGTGGCGAGCGGTTTGGATTCACTGATACTGGGTGAGCCTCAAATACTTGGGCAATTAAAAAGTGCTTTAAAAATAGCCTCCGAACAGAAAACGGCAGGCACAACGCTAAAACGCCTTATGCAACACACATTTTCGACGGCAAAAAAAGTGCGTACGCAAACCAGCATTGGCTCAAACCCTGTTTCTGTTGCCTATGCCGCGGTCAATTTAGCCAAACAAATTTTCAGTGAACTTGAAAATAAATCCGCCCTTTTAATTGGCGCAGGTGAAACAATAGATCTGGTAGGAAGACACCTCAAAAACGCAAGCATTGGTAGTATTGTTATCGCCAATCGCAGTGTTGAAAATGCTACTAAATTAGCCAATGATTTGGGCGGATTGGGCGTGTCTTTGCAACAGATTAGTGATTATTTGCCCGAATCGGATATTGTTATTTCTTCCACTGCCGCCCCACTCCCTATTATTGGAAAAGGAACGGTTGAGTGGGCGCTAAAGCAACGCAAACATAAACCTATCTTCATGGTCGATATTGCCGTGCCGCGTGACATTGAATCTGAGGTTGGTGATCTTGATGATATTTATTTATACACAGTCGATGATCTTCAATCAGTTATTGAAGAGAATATGAGCTCGCGCCAAGAAGCGGCAAAACAAGCAGAAGAAATGATCGTGCTTGAAGTTGAAAATTTTATGGGTTGGATTCGCGCCCAAGACAAAATGCAGCTGATTAAGAATTATCGTACTAAGATTACAAATATCCAGCAAGAAACATTAGAGAAAGCCACAAAGCTATTGAACAATGGCGAATCCGCTGAGGAAGCCTTAAAATTTTTAGCGCACACCCTAACCAATAAACTCGCCCACGATGCTACCGTCGCCATGAACAAAGCCGCGCATTCTGGGGATCATAAATTACTTGAAGCTTCTGATAAATTATTAAACTTATCTACAACAGCCTCTGAAGTTTCAAGTGAAAATAACGAAAAAAATAAGGACGACAAGCAGTGAAAGCATCCATTTTAAACAAGTTAGAAGCACTCGGTGATCGACAAGAAGAGGTCACAAGCTTATTAGCCGACCCAGACATCATGGCTGATCAAAACCAGTTCCGTCAATTATCCATGGAATACAGCCAACTTGACCCTGTCGTAGTCGAATATAAAAAGTATAGCCAAGCGCTAGATGACAAAGCAACCGCCGAAGAAATGCTAAGCGACCCTGAACTAAAAGAAATGGCGCAAGAAGAGCTTTCGGATGCAAAGAAAACCCTAGAGACACTCGAAGTAAGTTTGCAAAAACTATTACTGCCGACCGACCCACACGATAACAGCAACATATTCTTAGAGATTCGTGCAGGCACAGGCGGGGATGAAGCGGCTATTTTTGTGGGTGATTTATTTCGTATGTATTCACGCTATGCCGAACAAAGACGCTGGCAGATTGAAATATTGAATCAAAGTGTTGGCGAGCACGGTGGTTATAGAGAAATGATAATGCGCGTCGTCGGCGCAGGTGCGTATTCGCGTTTAAAGTTCGAATCTGGCGCGCACCGTGTTCAACGTGTACCTGAAACCGAATCTCAAGGGCGCGTACACACCTCAGCCGCAACCGTGGTTGTTATGCCAGAACCTGATGAAGTTGAGGCACAAAAAATCAACACCAGCGATTTACGAATCGATACCTTTCGCGCCTCAGGCTCAGGGGGCCAGCACGTAAACAAAACCGATTCTGCTGTGCGTATTACGCATTTACCGTCGGGCATTGTGGTTGAATGTCAGGATCAACGCTCACAACATAAAAACAAAGCACAAGCGCTTTCGGTACTTTCTGCCAGAATTTTAGAAGGGGAGCGCGCCGTACAAGATGCAGAGCAAGCAGAAACGCGAAAATCGTTGGTAGGGTCAGGCGATAGATCAGACCGAATCCGTACATACAACTACCCACAAGGACGTGTAACCGATCACCGCATTAATCTTACACTGTATAAATTAGATGATTTTATTATGGGTTCAATCGACCAGATTATCGACCCACTCATCAATGAATATCAAGCCGAACAGCTTTCTGCCTTGGCTGAGGAAAATGCGTAATTAGCACATTAACAAGCCAGACAATAAAATCAGCATTACAGGATGCTCAAAATCAATTGACAAAAATATCCGACTCCCCTGCTCTGGATGCTGAATTATTGTTAGCGCACTGCCTTAATAAAAATCGCTCTTATTTATTCACGTGGCCTGAAAACACCTTAGACGAAGCACAGGCTAGTTGCTTTAATTCACTGCTAGAAAAACGCCTAACCGATTACCCCGTTGCTTATCTACTCGGCACAAAAGCCTTCTGGACGTTAGATTTAATCGTCACGCCCGATGTACTAATCCCACGCCCAGAAACCGAATTGTTGGTTGAAGTGGCGCTAGATAAAATCCGTAACATAAAAACCCCCAAAATATTAGACCTAGGCACAGGCACAGGTGCAATCGCATTGGCACTATCCAGTGAACGCCCAGATGCTCAAATAACCGCCTGCGATTATTCTAGCGAGGCATTAAAAATCGCCAAACTGAATGCAAAAAATCATGGACTAAGCGAGCAAGTGACTTTTATAGAATCTAACTGGTTTTCAAATATTGAAGGTGAATTTGATTTAATCGTTTCTAACCCACCTTATATTGCAGAGAACGACCCACACCTATTACAAACCATTCGCCATGAGCCTCAGCAAGCGCTAGTCGCAAAAGACACAGGGATGAGAGATATTGATATTTTGATTAAAGACGGTGACGACTATTTAAAAAATGAAAGCTGGATCATTATTGAACACGGCCATGATCAAGGGGCTAAAACCTTAGAAAGCTTTAATAAAAAAGGATTTTCGAATGCTGAAACACGTTTGGATATTAGCCAGAATCCGCGCTTGAGCTTTGCGCAGGTTATTTATTGAAGCACCCCCCCCCCCCACCACTTTTACATGATGATTGATATTGATCATGTAAAAATGGGGGGGTGTGCTTTGAAAATAAGAACTAGCTAGATCCCCAATATAAGCATTCGGAAATGACGATAATCAAAGAGTAAGCCGCACCGAAGATGCAAAAAAAGATAAAAAAGTGGCGTCCCTACGGAGACTCGAACTCCGGTTACCGCCGTGAAAGGGCGGTGTCCTAGGCCACTAGACGATAGGGACATACTTTATGATGCAATTCACAGACATACAAAACCGCATAAAAAAAGAGCATTCTTAAGTTAATCAACCGAAGTTAATAGAAAGAATGCTCTTCAATGGTAAACCACAAAACTTCTTCAGTCTGTGGTTATAAATGAGCGCGTAAAATGGCGTCCCCACGGGGACTTGAACCCCGGTTACCGCCGTGAAAGGGCGGTGTCCTAACCGCTAGACGATGGGGACACATTTACTTACGGTAAGTGTCTATTTCGCTAGACGCTAGTTTACGCTGATTCATCTGATTTTTAACACGCTAAAAGCAGGTTAATCATCATCTAAATCTTGCAATGATCGCTTCTCATTAAGAGCCGAATCGTCGCGAGGCGAGAACATAACAGATGTTGCCAGACCAGTAAACAAAAACATGAAGCCTAATGGTACAATGAACAAAAATTTTGTCGCCCATTCATCATTACCTTGAAACATAAACCAGAAACCGAGGATTAATCCTACAGCTGCCATTATCAAGCCAATGATAAATATTATTTGACCGAGGAGCGCTACGTTTTTCATAATCAAAAACCCTTGCTAACCTACTGTCCCATTTTGATGCGAAACCACAATACTTGTGACAGTCGCATCTTAAATGGTGGAGCTAGGCGGGATCGAACCGCCGACCTCTGCAGTGCCACTGCAGCGCTCTCCCAGCTGAGCTATAGCCCCACTGCCAAAAGAAGCGCGAATTCTGAGGCAAAGCTCTAATTCTGTCAAGCTTAATGGCTGACTTTTTGTATTAAATAATCTCTTTAAAAACTTCCTTTGCTCAGCTTGTATTAAGTATTCACTGTGTATCCTAGAAAGATAATATTATACCTGTGTCATTTTTCGATAAAATTTAATGAAATTAAATGTATAGTTCGAAACTTACACCCAATTTATTTGTCTTATAGTTCGTGCTAATGGGGATTATCCGAATGAAAACTAAGCAAATAAAAATAAACAAAGGCTTGCAAAATAAAAATGACTAATTCAAATATTAGATTCAGAACTATTAAAGCACTTAGCTCAACGCTATTGCTACTCAGCGTACTAAGCAGCAGTCTAGCCACCGCTGCACCCAATTCAAGATCACCTATGGGTATTAATACCAATGAAATAATGGATACCACAGCAAGTATTCCTTTTGCTGATGTGTTTAAAACCTCGCTGCCTTTTGAAGAAGGTCGTCCTTGGATTACTAAGGGAAAGGTTACTTATGATAAACACGGCTGGCCCAAAAATCTAAATGGCGGCCAAGCTGGTACGCGTTTCTTACACACTATTCCTGCTAAGGCTGCTCCTAATGGAAACTACACCGTACTTTATGACGGTGAAGGTGTACTGACTTACAGTGATGATGCAAAATTAGTATTCCGTGAAAAGGGTAGAGATGTAATTTCTATCATGGCGAACCGTTCGGGTAAAAAAGATGAGTTTCGTGTCAAGCTGATCATCAAACACAGTAACCCTTCTGATCATTTACGCAATATTCGTGTGATGATGCCAGGTGGCGTGTGTGCAAATAATCCTTTTAGACGTGTTAATAAAAACCAGTGCGGCGGCTCTCGTTTTATGTCATTTGAAGAACACCATGCAAGTCTGATTTTTAATCCTGCCTACTTGGATTACATGAAAGATTTTAAAGTCATTCGCTTTATGAATATGTCAGGCATTACGCGTAACCCGCTCAGCCATTGGGATAAACGCCCTAAAGTAACCGATCCAACGTGGGGTGGTAAAGAAGGTATGCGTGGTGCACCCATTGAGATCATGGTGGCGTTGGCAAACAAGTTAAGTGCTGATCCTTGGTTTAGTATTCCTCATAAAGCCAATAATAATTTTGTGCGCCAGCAGGCCCGCTATGTGAAAAACAACTTAAAACCAGGTTTAAAGGCTTACGTTGAATATACCAACGAAGCATGGAACAGTATTTTTACGCAAGCACATTATGTTAAAGACATGGGCGAGCGTATGCAGTTGGATATTGACCGTGACAAAGGGGGTTACAAATACTTCTCCATGCGTTCGGTACAAATTTTTGACATGTGGGAAAGTGAATTTGGTGGCACTCAACGTATCGTCCGCGTTATGGGAAGCTGGGTTGGTTGGACGCGTTTAACTGAAATGTTACTCAGCTACCGCAATGCCTATAAAAAGACCGATGCTGTAGCCATAGCACCCTATTTTGAGCCTAAGTTAAAAAATTCAAAAAAAGCTCGAAGTGTTAGTCAAATATTTAAAATGATTTACGATCCAAAAGAAAGACGTTCAATTCCTGAGGTTCTAAAACAAATAAAAAAGAATGCAGTATTAGCCGCAAAGTTTGGTGTGGAGCTTATTGCTTATGAAGGCGGACAGCACCTTGTTGACTGGAAAAGCCGTAGTGTAAATTCACACCCGACCAAATTATTTATTGCAGCCAATAGAGATTGGCGTATGGCTAAAGCCTATTCTGACTTCTTACGCGGCTGGAAGAAAAATGGAGGAAAACTGTTTGTAAACTTCTCAGCACCGCGTACCTACCAATGGTACGGCGCTTGGGGAACAAAAGAACATATCGAACAACCCACTTCAAAAGCACCAAAGCACAAAGCTATCGTACAATTTGCGCGTAGCAATCCTTGTTGGTGGAAGTCGTGTACAGGTGCACAATTTGCTCGTTTAAATAAACCCGCACATAATCCTGTTGGCGATGTGTTTGCTTTAGTGCCCACAAAAACACTTAATAAAATACCACCTAAAAAGCCAACGGCAATTGTAGCTAAACCTGCAACAAAGACTCCTGCTGTAGCGGCCGTCGCAAAAACAATCGCAAAAATAGTTACACCCACAATGATACCACCAACAGTAACTGTGGCATCAAAAAACAGGGACTTACCTATTTGGGCAATGAAAAAAGATGATAGTGACAGCAAATCAAAAGAGACTCTCGTACCTAAATCAACCGTAACAAAGTCAAAAGCGACAAACAAACCAAAAGTAGCAAAAGCACCTATCAAACATGATGCCGTTGTACACCGTGTAAAAGGTAAAGGCCGTATTTGGAAAAATAAAGATGCTATGCGTTTAGCCAATATTGTTGACGGTAAAATAAATGGCGGTAAAGATTTATCAGCCGTTTGGCAAACTCACTGGGATAATAAGTACCTTTATGTACGTGTTGATGCGGTTGATGACAAGTTTGTTCGTGATTCTAAAAATCCTTGGGGTGATGACTCGATCGAAATTTACATCGATGCTGATGGTAGCCGTGGTAGTAAATTTGATGGTAAAAATGACTTCCACCTTATTTATCGTTGGAAAGATAAAAGCGTCAATCTAAGCAAAAACTCACCGCGCAAGAGAAACATGGGTATTCAACAAACCATGACACGAACTAACGGGGGTTACAGCCTTGAAACTGCAATACCTTGGACAACACTGGGCGTAAAACCAGTGGCAGGGAAATCCATTGGTATTGATGTGCAAGTAAACGACGATGACAGTGGAAGAGACCGTGATGGCAAGCTCGCATGGCATGCCAAAAGCAATAACTCTTGGACTAACCCAAAGACCTTTGGACGCCTGATACTTGGTATATAGTGCTTGGTATAGTTACAAACGCACCCCTACTTTTGAATGATAGCTAGTTCGCTTTTAAAACGACTGCTAAAATTTATGCAAAGCTACAGGATATGTTTCAGGCTTGCTATATTCAAAATTCAAAGTCGTTAAAAAACTAACGAGTATCATGTAAAAGTGGGGGGGGTGTGCTTTATAATCACATTTCTAAACACATTTTATTGTCATTAACTTATTCGTTTTTCATTCTTCTTTCTGAGGTTTTTCCATGCGTTTTTTTAAACTTCTGCTATTTTTTGTTTTTGGCCTCGCCCTTGTTGGAGCAGGAAGTTGGGGTTATAAAAAGTATATCGAATATATAAACTTCAATATGCCAGCGGCAACACCACCGACAGCACAGCAGTTAGAAACCGCCAAGAACAACAAATTAAAAACAGCCAAAATCTCAGCAACAGGCACTGCGCCTAGCAAAGCACCCAGACAATCAAAAACAAATGCTGTGCTGGGCATTAACACAGCCGATGTTCGAGAAGATACTTCAAGCGTTCAATTCTTAAACCTCTTCAAATCCTCGATTCCTTTTACCGAAACCATCCCTTGGGGCAGTAGCAAAGGCGTTGAATACGACAGAAATGGCTGGCCGATAAAGCTAAACGGCGGACAAGCTGGCACAAAGTTCCTCAATCGCCTGCCAGAAGATACCGTCGAAGATGGCTTCTTTACAGTTCTATACGACGGTGAAGGAGAAATATTTTACGGTAATGATGCCCGCCTTATTGTACATCGCCCTAATAAGGACGTTATCGAAATCAAAGCGGGCAAAGATCATATTTTAAATGCTTCATTATTTATCAAGAAAACCAACCCCAAAAACCACATTCGCAATATTCGTATTCTGCCCGAAGGTGGGATTTGTGAAGGTATCCCGCATATTCGCGTGAAGAAAGCCGATGCCTGTGGCGCGATTAAATACTTATCATTTGAAGATCACCACACGCCACTTACCGCTGAGCAAGGCGCTGACAAAACCAATCCAACCTATTCAAACGACATCAGCAAGCAACTATTATTCAACCCTGATTATTTAAATTTCATGAAAGATTTTCAAGTGGTTCGTTTTATGAATATGTCAGGCATGACGCGTAACCCTGTCGAGTCGTGGAATAAAAGAAACACAATGGCTAAAGCCTCATGGGGCGGCAAATACGGCTCGCGTGGAGCACCTGTTGAAGTGATGGTGGCGCTGGCAAACACCATTAAAGCCGACCCTTGGTTTTCGATGCCTTACAAAGCCAACGATGACTATATACAAAAGTTTGCCGAGTATGTAAAAACCAACCTCGACCCTAGCTTAAAAGCCTATATCGAGTATAGCAACGAGACATGGAATCCTATTTTCATCCACCACGATTATGCCATAGAGCAAGGCTTAAAAGCAGGCTTAGACAAAGCCAAATCCCCTGCTGGCTATAAATGGTATTCGCGACGCAGCGTTGAAGTATTTAAAATATGGGAAAAAGCTTTTGCTGGGCATGAACAACTCATTCGTACGTTGGGAAGCTGGGCAAGCAATCAAAACATGTCGAGCCAAATATTATCCTTTGAAGATGCTTACAAGGTCACCGATGCCATTGCCATTGGTCCTTATGTTTCGGCGCATCCAAAAGTATTGCGAACCTTAGATAATGTTGATCAAGTCTTTAAAGCAATGATGGATAAAACCTCAAAATGGGGCATGCAATCGATCATTTCATACATCGAAAAACAATCCAAAGTTGCCAATTCCTTTGGGGTAGATTTAATCGCTTATGAAGGCGGGCAACACTTGGTCGATTGGAATACCCGTAAGGTGGAAGAAGATCCAAACCCCCTACTCTACGCGGCAAATCGTGACCCGCGCATGGGCATTATTTACGATGAACTATTGCGCGAATGGAACCGTGCCGGCGGCAAGCTCTTCGTTGCATTCAGCGCACCCCGTATTTACAGTTGGTACGGCAGTTGGGGGATAAAAGAACACATCCGTCAGCCACGTTCAGAAGCGCCGAAATACGATTCATTACTACGCTATCTGAATGCACAACTGCATCCTGAAAAGCAAATGGCTAACACCACGCTCAGAGAAGATGAATTGCTTGCCATAAAAGTCCCCTACGCAAAAAGCCCACAACAAATCTGGGACATGAGCCAGCTAAAAACACTGCCTTCAAAACTTAAAGACAATAATCTCAGCGACTTTAGTGTGGCATGGAAAAGTAATTGGGATTCAAAACACCTCTATATTAGCTTTGCCGTGACGGATGATGATATTCAAAAGGACGATAGAATTGTGCTGACGTTGGATACCACACAAGAAATTGCACCAATTAAAGCAGGGGGAAAACCTGATACAAAAGAAAAGGAAGCGAGTGACAACGAAGATAAAAAGAATACATCAAATCCCGTCAAAACCTACAGCTTCACACCTGCGGATAGCTACGGCACACAAACAAACCTCACCAAAACAGACACAGGCTATCTGCTAAACATTGCCCTACCGTGGTCAGAGATTTACGACGGCGAAAAATCACGTGTGAAATCAGGCAGTCAAATCGGTATTAATATTATCGCCACGGATATTGATAAAGGCGAACGAGGCAGTAAAAAACTACATTGGGCAGAAACCAATAAGCCCTTACCTAAGATTGAATTGAGCAACCTCTAAAAACAACGATTACTAAAGATATAAAGCACACCCCCCCACTTTTACATGATGTAGCCTTGCATGAGTTCTAGCAGTCGCTAAAAAATGAACGAGCTATCATATAAATATGGGGGGGTGTGCTTTCTTCTATAGTCTACTCACGCTATAATCACGCGCTAACTAGCGCGAATAAATTAGACTCATTGATAAGGCATATACATGAAAAAAATCATATTAACAATAATGATAACTTTAGGGATAAGCTCAAGCGGTAGTGCTACTAGTTTTGGGGATGTCAAAAAATCTTGTGAAGATGGAAGTGCCAAAGCATGCTCCCACCTTGGATATATGTATAGTAAAGGTGAAAATGTAAAACAAGATTATTTTAAGGCAGCGAAACTTTTTAAAAAAGCTTGCGATGATGAAAGTGCTGTCGGATGCTTTTTATCTGGCGCGATGTATTATAAAGGAACTGGTGTAAAACAAAATATAACGAAGGCTGCAGAGCTTTACAACAAGGCTTGTGATAAAGGAAATGCAGAAGGATGTATGGGGCTTGGCATTATGTATCTAACCGGTGATGGAGTTGAACAGAGTGATTTAAAGGTATCAGAACTATTTAAAAAAGCATGTGACCAGGGAAATGCTGGTGGATGCTTCCTGCTTGGTAGAATCTACTATGAAGGCAAAGGAGTAAAACAAGATTACTCTAAAGCAAAAGAACTATATGGCAAAGCTTGTGAGGGTGGAGATACTAGCGGGTGCAAAATTTATAAAATTATGAGCAAAAATAAGAAAATAAAATAACGACTAGAATATCCCCTATTCTACTGGATACCTCTAGAGCAAAAACATTTCAAATTCTAATTGCACACCTATTTTTAAGAATAAATTTATCTGCAACGTAGTCTCAATAGTGCTTTTCAAGTTATACTCCCGCGCTAATTAAACGCGAATCAGAACAGGCTCATGGATAAAATATACACACCCAAAGACATTGAACAACGCTGGTATCAAAACTGGGAAGAAAAAGGCTATTTCACGCCATCAGGTGATGAGCAGGCAGACCCTTATTGCATAATGATTCCACCGCCCAATGTTACGGGCACTTTGCACATGGGGCATGCATTTCAAGATACCATTATGGATGCGCTGATTCGTTTTCACCGCATGAAAGGCGACAATACGTTGTGGCAACCGGGTATGGATCACGCAGGAATCGCCACGCAGATGGTGGTAGAACGCCAATTAGATGCAGAAGGATTGACTCGCCATGATCTTGGCAGAGAGAAATTCGTCGAACGCATTTGGGATTGGAAAGAAGAATCTGGTGGACAAATTGTAAAACAGCTACGCCGCTTAGGTGCATCGCCTGATTGGTCACGCGAGCGTTTCACGATGGACGAAGGCTTATCCGATTCGGTCAAAGATGTTTTTGTACAGCTTTATGACGAAGGTTTAATTTACCGTGGCAACCGCCTTGTAAATTGGGACCCTGTTTTACACACTGCTCTTTCTGATATTGAAGTTTTAAACGACAAAGAAGAAGATGGCTTCATGCATCATGTGAAATATCCATTTGTTGATGGCCCTATTGACGGACAGGGATTTATGGAAATTGCCACCACACGACCTGAGACAATACTCGCGGATGGCGCGCTGTGTGTAAGCCCAGGAGATGAGCGTTACACCAAGTTCTTAGGCAGAGAAGTTTGGGTGCCTATGACGGATCGTAAAATACCCGTACTTGAAGATGAATACGTTGACCCAGAGTTTGGAACAGGTTGTGTAAAAATCACACCCGCTCATGACTTTAATGACTGGGAAGTCGGTCAGCGCCATGAAATGGAAGTCATCAATCTGTTTACTGAATCTGCAGTGATGAATGACAACGCACCTGAAGCTTACCGTGGCATGGATCGTTTTGATGCGCGTAAGAAGATTTTAGAAGATTTAGACGAAGCAGGCTTACTCGTAAAAATTGAACCCCACAAAATGAAACCACCGCGCAGTGAACGTACAGGTGCAATTGTAGAGCCTTACCTCACTGAGCAATGGTATGTAAAAATTGCACCGCTTGCAGAACCTGCCATTGAAGCGGTTAAAGATGGGCGCATCAAATTTGTGCCCGATAATTACAAAAACATGTACTTTAGTTGGATGAACGATATTCAAGACTGGTGCATCTCACGCCAGCTATGGTGGGGGCACAGAATCCCTGCGTGGTATGACGATGCCTCGGGTGAAATTTATGTAGGAACATCCGAAGCGAATGTACGCGAAAAATATAGTTTAAGTAATGATGTTACGCTAAGACAAGACGAAGATGTGCTCGACACATGGTTCTCATCCGCGCTTTGGCCTTTCTCAACTCTTGGCTGGCCAGACAATACCGACGCACTTAAAACGTGGTATCCGACCAATGTATTGGTAACAGGTTTCGATATTATCTTCTTCTGGGTTGCCCGCATGATTATGTTTGGCATGAAGTTCATGGATGGCGAAGTGCCGTTTAAAGAAGTCTATATGCATGGGTTGGTACGCGATGGTGACGGGCAAAAAATGTCAAAATCCAAAGGCAATGTCATTGACCCGCTTGATGTTATCGACGGTATCTCATTAGAATCTTTGCTCGAAAAACGCAGCTCAAATATGATGCAACCGCATCTTGCAGAAAAAATCCGTAAAGCCACTAAAAAGCAATTTCCTGAGGGCATCCCCGCTTATGGCACAGATGCTTTGCGCTTTACGTTTACCTCACAAGCCTCACACGGACGTGATATTCGTTTTGATTTACAACGCATCGAAGGCAACCGTAATTTTTGTAATAAAATCTGGAATGCAACGCGTTATGTACTGATGCAAACCGAAGGTCAAGATATTGGTCTGGATGAAAGCAAAGCCGTAGAATTATCACTCGCAGATCGCTGGATACGCTCACAGCTACAAAAAATAGAAGCAGAAGTCACCGAGCAATTTGAAACATACCGTTTTGACCTTGCCGCAAAAGCGCTCTATGAATTTGTATGGGGAGAATATTGCGATTGGTATTTAGAACTTTCTAAACCAATATTATTTTCTGATATTAGTAGCGACGAAGCAAAACGCGGCACGCGTAGAACCTTAGTGCGCGTATTAGAAACGCTGTTGCGCCTGTTGCATCCGATCATGCCTTTTATAACAGAAGAAATTTGGCAAACCATCAAACCACTTACAGGCAAGACTGGCGATACCATCATGTTACAACCTTACCCTGTAGCCGATGATAGTTTAATAGATGAGCAAGCCAACCAAGACTTAGAATGGGTAAAAAACTTCATCGTAGGCATTCGTAAAATTCGTTCAGAAATGGATATTCCACCCAGCAAACCACTGCCTATTTTACTTCAAAACTGGACAGAAACAGATAAAACACGTTTTGAAAATAGTGCCATTTTTATCAATTCACTGGCAAAAATAGAATCTGCACAATGGTTAGCAGATGGTGAAGATGCACCCGACTCAGCCACTGCCCTGTGTGGTGAAATGCAAATCCTAATCCCACTTGCAGGCTTAATCGACAAAGATGCAGAAACCGCACGCTTGAATAAAGAAATTGAGAAAATTCAAAAAGGATTAGCAGGGGTTGAAGGACGTTTAAGTAACCCTAACTTTACCGATAAAGCACCCGCCGATGTTGTAGAGCAAGTGCGTAAACAAGCTGAAGAGCAAAAGATTGCTTTGGCGCAGTTAGAACAGCAATTAACAAAAATTGAGTCGATGTAATACTTGATCTAATTTTTACAAGCACACCCCCCTAGTTTTACATGCTCTTTGATAAAACATCATGTAAAACTAGGGGGGTGTGCTTTATAAAAAAATGAGACCTAAGACAAAAAAATCCGAAAAGCAATCATCACTTTTCGGCTCTATAGCATCAGCCTAAGACTAATGCGACTAGCTTGTCATAACTTAAGCTTTTTTAGCATAAGCAGTACACCAACCCGTTGCGCTAACTTGTTTTCCTGCAAAGATAGTACAAGTTCCTGCTGTGTCTGATGTGCTTGTGTATAAAGCACAATTAGCACAACTTTGATCCGCTGCGTGCTTAGGCTGTTTTGCCGCATCGACAGTCGCCGTGTCTTTTTTGTAACCTAAGCCCATTGCCATTGGGTCATCTTCAGTTAGTTCAGGTAGCTCGTCAGCAGCATAAACATTTGGAGCAACGATTGAAACTGCTGCAACTGCGGTTAAACCAAATAGGCTTTTCTTTAGAATATTTCTACGTTTTAAATCAATAATATCTTGTTTCATTTTTTTGTCCTTCGTTAGTTATGATGGAGCATGCGCGTGAAGAGTATCTTCAATTTAACCTTTCAGAGCATTGACATATATCACTTTGAATAATCTTACCTAACTTTTTCCAGAACCTTAAAAATGGCTTTTGTTAATATGCTTAGCTCATCTTTTTTGATAATAAACGGGGGCATTAAATAGACCAGTTTACCGAAAGGGCGCAACCAAACACCGCGTTCGCTAAATAAAGGCTGCGACCAAACCGTATCAATAGACTCATGCAATTCAACCACACCTATCGCGCCTTTGGTGCGTACTTCTTTTACACATTTTAGCTGACGGCATGGTGCTAATTCTTCTTTTAATTGATTTTCTATGGCTTGGATATTTTCCTGCCAGTTTGATTCTATTAGCAAATCAATACTGGCATTAGCCACGCTACACGCTAGCGGATTGGCCATAAAGGTCGGCCCATGCATTAATACGCCCTGCCCGTCTGCCTCTATCCCTTCCACGACCTTTTTGCTAGTTAATACGGCGGATAAAGTCATATAGCCACCCGTAAGTGCTTTACCTACGACGAGAATATCAGCTTGAATATTGGCTTGTTCATAGGCAAATAACGTGCCTGTGCGCCCGAAACCTGTGGCAATTTCATCGAGGATTAATAACACATCGTACTGATCACAAAGTATGCGTACCTGTTGTAAATAATCTGGATGATAGAAACGGATGCCACCTGCATTTTGCACCATGGGTTCGATAATTACGGCAGCAATATCCTTGTGGTGTTTGCATATTTGATGTTTGAAATCATCGATTAATTCTGCCTTCCATTCGGTATTGGTCGTCGCAGGGGCTTCGGCAAATATATGCTCTGCCAATACATTGCTGAACATACCGTGCATTCCATTCACAGGGTCACACACCGCCATTGCCCCGAAGGTATCGCCGTAATAGCCGTTGCGAACGGTTAGTAATTTTGTTTTTTGTGTTTTGCCCTGCGCCTGCCAAAACTGCAACGCCATTTTGATTGAAACTTCTACGCCCACAGAACCTGAATCTGCAAAGAAAACGTGTTGAAGGTTATCGCTCGTTAAATCAATGAGCTTTTTAGCCAGCGTCACCGCTGGCTCATGCGTTAAACCACCAAACATCACATGAGACATTTTCATGGATTGATCAATCAGTGCTTGGTTTAGCTTCGGATGATTATAGCCATGAAGCGCCGACCACCACGACGACATACCATCAATTAGACGCGTACCATCAGTAAGTTTAAGATAAACACCTTCAGCAGATTCCACCGCAAGCATTGTTTGCGGATTCGACATACTGGAATATGGATGCCATACGTGTTTGGCATCGTAAGCAAGAAGTTCTTCTGGGGTCATTTGGCTATTATGGAGAGCTTAAATTAGATTAATTAAAGCACACCCCCCCACTTTTACACCATTGTTTTAGATATTTTTGTGTATTTTATGTTTTTCGTGCTAATCGTTTAACTTCTACCCAGAAGACTGTTGATCTCGCATAGCCTCAGAAATGGCATAACCATAAGCGCAATCCACTTCCATGCGTACTTTTAGTAAACCATTTGGCGAGTCATCCGCCATTATCACAGCAAGCGGTGTGTTGCGTTTAAAACGGCGGTGTGGCTTACGCAACCACATTAAACGCATTTTATCGCTGAAGGGGAAAGTCGTGCGCAAAGCATCAGCGATTCCGATGATATGATCAAGACGCGTCATTAAATGTTCTGTTTCAGGAAATGCCTTGTCACCCATTCTAAAACTCTGTAGATGCCTTTTTTTGCTAGCATCATCAATACCTAAAATCACCAGCATTTGCTCGGATGATAACTTCCAGCCATCCAAATAAGTCATCACGCCTTGAGTGAGTTCTAACATATCTTCTTTACTGTAATCCGAATAACCTTTAGCCATTACTCATCGCCTCCTTTCATGGTCGACTTTAATGAGTCTAAAGACACCACATTGCTCTTTTTAGGGCTATCAGGATATTGTGGGCGTTCGTTTAATTCCACGCCAGCTTCTTTGGCTATCTCATGTTCACGCGCTGCGATTAAACCAAAACACATTTTAATATCTTCTACTGTCGCTTCTGACAAGGGTGATTTCAACGCAGAGCTTGCGGGTGTTACATCACGAATAATCGCAGACAATGTTTTACGCATCGCCACTAAGGTGCGTTTTTCTTTGGTAAAATGTTCAGATTCTTGTGACATGTGCATTCCGTCGTTAAAAATAGTAGGCAAATACTACGTTATTTTCAATTTTTATTATATATCCCATTATGTTAGTAAACCTTTCTTCTGTATGCCTATTATGAATAATTGCAACCTTAGCAAGACCTCCCTATGATTAGCTAAGTTTTAAAAATTGAGAATAACATGAGAATAAAAGAATGCGCCCTGCTTTATTAAACACCGTCCTCGACCACGAATTTTTCGGAGCACAAAACGGCAGTCACACACCCGTAATGCTTTGGGGCCCACCAGGTGTAGGCAAGTCTGATTTAATTGCACAAATTGGTGAACGCCATGATGTGCCTGTGATTGATATTCGCTTATCACAAATGGAGCCCAGTGATTTACGCGGTATTCCGTTTCGCGACAAGACGAAGGTTGAATGGGCGATTCCATCCATGTTGCCCAATAAAGAGCTACATGGCGATAAGGGTATTTTGTTTTTGGATGAAATCACCTCTGCCGTGCCGAGCGTGTCAGCAGCGGCGTATCAGTTGATTTTAGACCGTCGTTTGGGCGAATACGAAGTGCCTGACGGCTGGGCGATTTTTGCCGCAGGTAACCGCCAAGGCGACCGTGGTGTAACGTATACCATGCCCTCCCCGCTTGCCAACCGCTTCTCACATTATGAGGTGGATATTAACTTGGATGATTGGGTTAGCTGGGCCTATAAAAATGGTATTGATGAAAAGATTATTGCCTTTTTACGCTTTCGTCCTGAGCTGTTATTTGATTTTGATCCTGCCCATAATCCCGTGGCTTTCCCCTCCCCGCGTTCTTGGCAGTTTGTGCATAATGCACTGATTAAATTTATCGACACCCCCCAGGTTTTACTGGGTACTTTGCAAGCCTGCGTAGGTCCTGCAGCAGGAATCGAATTAAAGGCATTTATCGACAGCATGGATCAAATGCCTGATTTAGATGCTATTTTGCGCGGTGAAGATATTAAAGCGCCTAAAGAAATTGATTTGCAATATGCGGTTGCCACGGCATTGGTGGGTCGTGCAATCAGAGCCAAGGATACCGATAACGCTAAAGAGGTTTACGGACATATCCTCAATTATGCCAAAGCCTTTAGGCAAAAAGAAATGGGCGTAATGCTGGTTTCGGATATGTTACGTGCAATTGGTGATGATTTATTTAGCGTTCCAGAATTTGGACAATGGGCGAGCTCCATCGGCGATATTATGCTTTATGATTAAGCTAGTCGTTAACAAAAGCACACCCCCCCTCTTTTACAGGGTGTTTCGTGTCTGATCAACAAGCTAACGAAAATAAATTAACCGCTGCGCGAACAAAACTTATCCTCGATAAGCCCTTTCTCGGCGCATTGGTTTTACGTTTACCTTTGCAAGAAGCCGACCCAGCATGGTGCGCCACCACCGGCACGGATGCCAAAAAGTTCTATTACAATCCAGCGTTTATCGACGCGCTCAAACCTGCCGAAACCCAATTCATCCTTGCGCATGAAGCCTTGCATTGTGCGTTATCACACTTTGCCCGTCGCCAGCACCGCGTAAAACACCGCTGGGATTTAGCCTGTGACTACGCCATCAACCCTATTCTCATAGAAGAAGGTCTAACGCCACCGCCCGGCATTCTCAATATGAAAGCCTACGAAGGCATGAGCGCGGAGGAAATTTATCCTTTAATTGCTGATAACGATATGAGCGAAACACTCGATCAGCATTTATACGATAAGGAAGATCAGTTTGCCGAAGGTGGGCAAGACAGCAGCGACAATCCTTTAGACAACGATAATGAAGGCAATAAACCCCCTGAAGAAAAAGAATCTCGCGAAAATTCAGGGGGTAGCGGAAGCTCTGGTGATCAAGAAAAAGACCCCGAAGGCAGTGGACAACAAGAGTTTGATGAAAACGCAGGCGGTAGCGAAGCCCCACCGCCACCACTCAGCCAAGACGAAGCCGAGGAACTCAGCATCCAATGGCAACAGCGCATGGCAGGCGCGGCACAGCAAGCACAGCAGGCAGGCAAGCTTAGTGGCGTGATGAAGCGATTGGTCGATACGCTACTGCAACCCAGCCTACCGTGGCGTATGTTGCTGGCAAGATACATGACAGCCGTGGCACGCGATGATTACAGTTACACCCGCCCCTCAACGCGACGCGGTGAACCGGCTATTTTCCCCACGCTAAAAAGTGCTGAAATAAACGTGTTAGTAGCGCTAGATGTTAGTGGCTCGGTAAGCGATAAAGAACTGCGAGAATGCCTATCAGAAATCAACGCCATCAAAGGTCAAATGCGCGCGCGTATTACTTTGATTGCTTGTGATTCAGAACTTATCGAAGGCTTCCCGCAAGTATTTGAACCGTGGGAAGAAGTCACCCTGCCCGATACTTTATTAGGCGGTGGTACAACCGATTTCCGCCCTGTGTTTAATTGGATTTCACAGCAAGATAAACAGCCTAATACCGTAGTGTATTTCACCGATGCACAAGGAGCCTTTCCTATTGAACCAAACTATCCTGTGGTTTGGCTGATAAAAGGGAAAGGTGAAGTGCCTTGGGGGCAGAGAGTGCAATTAAACTAATTTTACAGCTTAAGATAATGGCTTACGAAAGCCTTAATCTGAGGTCTTTTTGAAACACTTTTATGTAATATAAATGGGATATAGATGCTTTTTTTTCTTATATAGACAGAGAATAATCTTCTTGCGAATAATGTTCATATCGAGCTGTACGAAACCAATATTCGTTTGGTTGATTTTTGCGGTATAATATATTTTCACAAATTGCATTAGTTCATCGCTAAGCCTACTAATATCGGTACTGATTATTGATAAAAGATTATCAACATCCTCTTTTCTCATTTTACCATTATTTGTTTCTAAATAAAGACACAACAAATATTCTTCTTTTTGCATTAAAGACTTAATGTCAGCGTAAATCTGACTAATATTAGTTTCTATTTGACTAAAATCTACACCTTTCTTGATAGGTAATAGCTTAGTTATCTTCTTGACAATGAGCATTTGGTCGTTAATTAAACTATCAATACTTGTAGCATTTAGCTCTAATTTATTGACTTTATCAACAACCGTTTTTGAGTGTTTCTCTATTTCACGACGATCAATATCATTTCGCCTTTGCTCTAAATTATTTTCTCTTTTATCAATACTTGTGGATAGGCTACTAAATGCTTTTCGTCTTTCTAAAGGAAAACGACGTTCTCTTCTAGTTTTTCGGCGCTCAACAGTCGAGCAGCTCTCAATTAAAGGGGATGCTTTTACACACTTACCATCTTTAATTTTTTTAGGTTCTGACCTACTGAGAGCGAACATTATGATTCCTATTAATTGATATACAAACTACTTAACATAGATTAATTTAATACTTTTCTCATGTCAAAAAAAAACATATAAACGGTCTATAAAACAACAATATAAGGTGTTTTCTTGGACTCATTACTGACAAATAATATTTCTGCTAAAAACAGATGAGAATGACATGATACAACTGTACACCCCCCCCACTTTTACATGGCTAATTACATTGGAATAAAATTAGCGAATATCTGCAAAAAAATCAAAGCAAATACACCCGCTAAAATATCATCGACCATAATTCCTAAACCACCATGCACTTGTTTATCTAAAACAGAAATTGGCCATGGCTTCCAAATATCAAATAGGCGAAACAATGCAAAACCGATCAGTATCCACAGCCAGCCAGCTGGTGCGGCTATCATGGTAACGAAGTAGCCAGCGAACTCATCCCACACTATTCCTGAATGATCGTGTACACCTAGTTTTTCGGATGATTTACCACAAATCCAGACACCCACAACACAAACAATAGCGGTTATGGCTAAGTAGATTGGCAACGATAAGCCTTGCATGAGTAAGTAAAGGGGGATTGCGGCAAGCGTACCAAAAGTGCCTGGTGCAAAAGGCGCTAGACCACTACCAAACCCGAAGGCTAGAAAATGTACAGGTGAACTTAAAACTTGTTGATTAAGGTTTTCTATTTTTGGATTTTTCTCTTTATTAGAACTAGACATGGAAATGATTATACCCTTTGTACTTATCAATGTTTGTTAATATATTTCCATTTTCGTCAGTGATTGTGTTCTGGTTTTCTGTAATATCAGTAATAACACCAATACAGGTTACCTTGGCTTTTCCCTTAACTATTCCCACAAAATTAGCCTCCCTTGACTCTGGGATAGTGAACAATAATTCATAATCATCACCGCCTGTAAGTGCGAGTTGGGTTGCCTCCGTGTTATCTGTTACTAAAGTCATTAAGGCTGATGATAAGGGAAGTTGTGTTGAGTCCAACTCAGCCGCAACACCTGATGCCTCTAAAATATGAGTGAGGTCTTGTAGCAACCCATCCGACACATCTATACAAGTGCTGGCAAAGTGTTTGATAATATTGCTTTCGACTATTCTCGGTGTGGGCATATTTAAATGCTTCTGACATACTTTATCCGCTTCCTTCTCTAAGACACTCTTTTTATTATTGTTTTTATTACTACTGTTATCTTTGCTAAAGATACTCTGCAATCCTGCTGCTGCATCACCCAGAGTGCCCGTCACGTAGATTTTATCGCCGACTCTTGCATCACTACGCAGTAGTGCTTTACCTGTATCAACCACCCCCATCACTTGAATGCTGATGCTTAAAGGCCCGCGCGTGGTATCACCACCAATTAAAAAACAATCATGCTGTTGTGCGAGTTCTTTTAAGCCCGCACTAAAACCCTCCAACCAAGTTTCATCAATCTCAGGTAATGTTAACGCCAAGGTAAACCAACGTGGGCTTGCACCCATTGCCGCAAGATCGCTAAGGTTTACAGCCAAAGCTTTGTGCCCGATGGCATCAGGAGGCGTATTTTCAGGAAAGTGTACGCCAGAAACTAGCGTATCAATGGAGGTTACAAGCTGTTTATTGGGAGGTATCTCAATAACTGCCGCATCATCACCGACGGCGGTTACTACATCACGGGGTGTCTTATTCCACGTGAAATATTTTTGAATGAGGTTGAATTCGTCCATTTTTACCTCTTTAATCTCAGCGCCTTGAACGAAATGGATCGTTATTTTTTCTCTTCAGGTCTAAGTTTAGCGCCAACTTTGTCCAACACCCCATTAACAAATTTATGTGCTTGGTCTGCGCCGAACTTTTTGGTGAGATTAACCGATTCATTAACAATAACCTTGTACGGCACCTCGGGATGGTTCATAAATTCACAGGTCGCCAAACGCAAAACCGCACGTTCTATTTGATCCAGGTGTTTAGCCTCACGATCTAAAAAGGGCTTTAATAATTCATCAATCTCTGGCGTTTTTTCCATCGCACATTTTACCAATGCTTGGAAAAAGGCCATATCGGCTTTAGGTATATCTTTGGATAGGTCTTTATCTTCTTGCAAGCCTAGGTAGATTTCTTCGTAAGTATTATCCGTCATTTGCCACTGATAGATTGCAATGAGCGCAAGCTTACGCGCAACGCGGTGCTCAGAGATAAATTGTTGTTTCTTACTGACTGGCATTTCTTCCCCCTCCCTAACCCTCCCCCTGCTAGGTGGAAGGGATTACCACTTTAGTTAATAACTACTTAAACTTCTTTAATAATGAAACCATTTCAATCGCTGTAACCGCCGCTTCTGCGCCTTTGTTACCTGCTTTTGTGCCAGCACGTTCTATTGCCTGCTCAATTGAGTCTGTGGTTAAAATACCGTTGATGATGGGCAAACCAGTATCCAATGCAATCTTCGCTAAACCTTTTGCAGAAGCATCTGCCACAATATCAAAGTGCGGCGTACTGCCACGAATCACAGCGCCTAATGCAATCACTGAATCATACTTGCCGCTGTTTGCCATCGCTTGCACCATCACCGGCAATTCAAATGCACCCGGTACACGAATAATTTCTATCGACTTATCATCAACACCGTGACGTTGTAATGCATCGACTGCACCATCGCAAAGGCTTTCTACAATAAATGAATTAAAGCGTGCTACGGCGATACCGAACTTCGCTTTACCTGCATTAAAATCACCTGATAACTCTTTGATACTCATAATTTATTCCTTTCTATAACCAAGGCTCACGCCCCTAAAAACATCATGTAAAACTAGGAGGGTGTGCTTTATAATATTCTATTTATTAACGTATTCTGTAATTTCTAACCCAAAGCCTGCCAAACCGTGTAACTTCATCGGTGCACTCATCACGCGCATTTTAGTGATACCAATGTCACTTAAAATCTGTGCACCAATTCCAAAAGTTCTTAGATTGGTTGGTCCATCACTTTGGTCGGGTTGCTGCTCGTGATTTGCATCCAGCTCTTTAAGACGATCAACAACGTTATTTTGTGTATTGCCACGTAAAATAACAACAACGCCTGAACCTTCCTCTTCCATAATACGCATCACACTGCGCAAAGGCCAACTACAACCTTCTTCATTCAATGAAAGCGTATCACACAATGAGTCTTCTAAGTGAACACGCACAAGTGGCACTTTATCGGCACTTAACTCACCTTTAACCAAAGCCAAATGTGTATGACCGCTAGTGTCATCTTTAAAAGCAACGGCATTAAAATTACCAAAATCCGTATTCAAAACAACTTCATGCTCGCGCTTGATAGTTTTTTCATTCTGAACACGGTAGCGGATTAAATCTTCTATCGTGCCAATTTTAAGATCATGCTGTTCTGCAATCTTAAATAAATCATCACGACGCGCCATACTGCCGTCTTCATTTAAAATTTCGACAATCGCCGCCGCTGGCTCAAAACCTGCCAAACGTGCAAGATCACAACCTGCTTCGGTATGCCCTGCTCTAGTTAGCACGCCACCAGGTTGTGCCATAAGCGGAAAAATATGACCGGGTTGCACGATGCTCGCTTTACTCGCATCAGGCGCTACCGCCGCACGAATCGTTAAGGACCGATCATAGGCAGATATGCCTGTGGTTACGCCAGTCGATGCTTCAATTGAAACGGTAAAGTTTGTTGCCAGCTCTTCTTGATTATCTTTTTCAGATACCATCAGCGGAAGTGCCAATTGCCTACAACGCTCAGCGGTAATTGGCATACACACCAAACCACGCCCATGCGTCGCCATAAAGTTAATGTCTTCGGGGCGCACTTTGGAAGCTGCCATTAAGAAATCACCCTCATTTTCACGGTCTTCATCATCGACGATGATAACCATTTTACCTTGAGCAATATCTTCTATAATATCTTCTATCTTATTGAATTTCATATTCTTCTGTATTCATTCTTGTAGCCGTTATGCCACTTATGTTTTATAAAAACCATTTTCAGCTAAAAACGATTCTGTAATATTATTTCCACTTTCAGATGCGCTTGTTGATGAGAGTGCCGCCGCATCCCCTTGAATCAAACGCTCAAGATAACGCGCCACCACATCCACTTCTAAATTAATTTTTGTACCTGCCTGGTAGGATCCAATAATGGTTTCTTGAATCGTATGCGGTACGATATTGATTTCAAAAAACGCGCCGTCAACCACGTTTACCGTCAAGCTCACGCCATCAATCGTAATCGAGCCTTTTTCTGCAATGTACTTGGCTAATTCATCAGGGGCTTTGATTCTAAAGCGTGTCGATCGACCATCATTATGACGTGATTCAACCTCACCCAGTCCATCCACATGACCACTAACCATATGGCCGCCAAGGCGTGTTTGCAAGGTCAAAGCTTTTTCTAAATTAACGTCCGATCCCTTTGATAAAGCACCCAAAGACGTTAGCGATAATGTCTCGCGTGATACATCTGCCGTAAAACTACTTTCCGACATAGCAATCGCCGTCAAACAAACCCCATTAACCGCAATGCTATCGCCCAATGCAACATCTGACATATCCAACTTACCCGTATTCACGACCAACGCCATATCGCCGCCTTTTGGCTGCAAATCTGTAATGGTTCCGATGGATTGAATAATGCCTGTAAACATAGATTGATTGAGATGATTAAAGGGGGCTGGATATTATCTACTAGCTAGGCTTAAAGGGGAAGCTCTATGGTTATTTAAGATAGTAAGAGTTTAAAAGCACACCCCCCTACTTTTACATGATGTTACACCTAAGCATACTTAGCCGTAGCAAATTCAACCGCCTTCTCCAAGCGCGCTAAGCTACGCTTCTTACCAATCAAATCCAGTGTAACTTCTAACGAGGGTGACATCGCTGTGCCTGTTACTGCTACGCGTAGTGCGGGGCCTACTTTGCCCATGCCTAGTTCTAATTCTTCGCAAGTGTTTTTGATTTCTGTTTCTATATTTTGTGCATTCCAGTCTTCTATCTGGCTAAATTTATCCAGCAGGTTTTGTAGGATGGCTGGGGTGGCTGTTTTGAAGTGCTTTTTTGCGGCGTTCTCGTCGTAGCTTTCAAAGTCTTGGTAGTAATAACGTATACCTGCGGCGAGTTCTTTGAGTGTTTTTGCGCGGTCGCGGTGTGCTTCGATTACGTCGTGCAATGTGGGGAAATCATCGCCTTCGACTATCGTTAAACCTTGATCATCCAAATGCCATTGCAGGTGTTCTGCAATTTCGGCTACGGGTAGTGTTTTGATGTATTGCTCATTTACCCAGATGAGTTTTTTAGTATTGAAAGTTGATGCCGCGCCGTTGACGTTTTCAATTTTAAATAGCTCAATCATCTCTTCGCGCGAGAATATCTCTTGGTCTTCATGCGACCAGCCGAGGCGCAATAAATAGTTGAGTACGGCTTGTGGAAAGTAGCCATCATCACGGTATTGCATCACACCCACTGCGCCATGGCGTTTTGATAAGCGTTTGCCATCATCGCCCAAAATCATTGGCGCGTGTGCGTATTTTGGTACGTCTTTGCCTAGCGCTGTAATCATATTGATTTGGCGCGGGGTGTTATTGATGTGGTCGTCACCACGAATGATGTGGGTCATTTCCATATCCAAATCATCCACAACCACGGTGAAGTTATAGGTCGGCGTGCCATCGGTACGTGCAATAATTAAGTCATCCAGCTCACGGTTATTAATGACGATTTGACCTTTTATTAAGTCATCGATTATTACATCACCTTCGAGTGGGTTTTTAAAACGGATAACAGAATCCAATCCTTCGGGTGTGTCTTTTCTATCACGACATTTGCCGTTGTAGCGGGGCTTTTCTTTATTGGCGCGCTGCGCTTCACGCACGGCATCCAACTCGTCACGCGTACAATAACAACGGTAAGCCGTGCCCTGCTCTAACATCTGATCAATCACTTCTGCATAGCGATCAAAACGCTCGGTTTGAAAGATAGGACCTTCGTCATAATCCAAACCCAACCAATCCATGCCTTCAATAATGGCATCGACCGAAGCCTGCGTTGAGCGCTCTCTATCAGTGTCTTCAATACGTAAAACAAATTGCCCATTATGTTTGCGTGCATGCAACCAAGAATACAAGGCGGTACGAGCACCTCCGATGTGAAGATAACCTGTGGGGCTGGGGGCAAAGCGTGTTCTGAGTGTCATGATTTATTGTCTAATTGAATAAGTGAAAAATGGAAGGCTATCATAATGGAGATTGCTTGAAAGCACACCCCCCCACTTTTACATGATGATTACGTAGCTACTAATATAATTATCTAAAACAATCTTATGACCGCTTATCGGCTAATATCCGGATAAATAGCTAAAAATTCATGATTAATGGTACAATCCGAACAGATAAACATAATAAAAATAAATTAATCATTTTTTTACACAATGAAAAAACAAACTTCAACAAATAATTTTCTTAGTGTTCGCAATAGTACGGCATATTTGCGCCTGCCTACGTCACAATCAGGGTTCAGCCTAATTGAAGTCCTCATTTCAGCAATGATTCTATCCACCAGTATGTTAGGTGTGCTTAGTATGCAATTTGTAGGCTTAAAAGGCACTCACCAATCCGTGATGAAGCAACAGGCACTTGGTGTTGTTCAAAATGCTATGGAGCGTATGGCAGCAAATAGAGCCGCAGTGTTAGATGGAGACTATGTGTTAGATAGCGCTACATTAGATTGTACGACAACGCGCCCAGATTGTTCGACAACCACTTGCGAAACGGAGGATGTGGCACTACTAGATAAGCTGATACTCGTTTGTGGAAATGTAGCAGAGGGTGGTTTAGCAGGCGATGGTTCAAGAACAGGAGGATTAAAAATTGAAAATGATGATGATATTGTGTCGCTACCTTCAGGATCTTTAAATATCGCTTGTCGTAATGGTTGTGCATTAGGTGATGTAACCGTAACGGTAGGATGGACTAATCGCGCTTTTAAAGAGGAAACTACACTGCAAAATGGTTCTATCTCCCTTAATTTGAGGGTTGCGGCGCCATGAAAGCTGATAACACTCATATTCAAAACAAACAACAAGGCTTTTCATTAATTGAATTACTTATTGCAATGGTGATCGGTTTATTTTTACTTACAGGCATGGCAAGTTCATTCATGTCCAGCAAAAAAGCCAGTGTAGACCGTGACCAACTATCCGTTCTTGAGGATAACGGACGATTTGCATTAGAGATTATAGGGAAAGCCGTGGAGCTCGCAGGTTACACACCAATTGCTAATGTAAAGACTCTGCCAAATAAAATAATTTCGGATACAAGCCATATTGTTCAGGGAGAATGTTCTGATGATAGTGACAGTATTATCGACCCAACTCTATTTAGTGCTACCAGAATAACCCTTGATAATGCTGATGGTGATGCATTAACCGTTGCTTATTATGGTGATAGCAATGTTTTTCGTGATTGTGGAGGCAATGAGTTACCTACTACCTGTAGAGTTCCATCTGCAACCTCAACGGGCTCAACGCTAAAATCAGAGGCTTCAGTAATTTACAGTGCTTTTTCATTAGAAAACAATAATATCTACTGTACGGGTTCGCGGGGTAATGCTAGAGAAGTCATTGCTGAAAATATAGAAAACATCCAATTTTTATATGGCATAAAAAATATTACTAGCAATGCTGTAGAACGCTATCTAAACGCATCAGATATGACTGCCAGCCTTTGGGACCGCGTTGTCAGTATCCAAATAGCCGTTTTAGTACGCTCTGCTAGCCCTGTAAGAAGTACCACAGAACAGAAAATATACTCCCTATTAGATCAAAAAATTACCGCTCCAGATGACAAATACCAGCGTGCCGTCTTTACTTCCACAGTACGCATAAGAAATACGCTATAAAATCATGAAAAGTATAAATAAACAGAAAGGTGTGGTTATGATTATCGCGCTAATCATGTTACTTGCAATCACCATTCTTGGTGTTAGTGCGGTAAACCTATCACGCAACAAAACACAGGTTGCAGGTAATACTATATTCACTACATTTACCTACCTTGGTGCAGAGTCAACATTAGCAAGGTCAGCCTCTATTTCATCAGAAAAACATATTGTAGATGCTGTTGCTAATGGTAGTCCAATCTACTCAATTCCTGCACATTTCATCAATGATAGTAATGAAGTAGTTAACAATGGAACCAACATGCTATCAACTTCCACCATAGAGTCTATTGCGGGCATCTATGAATGCCCACCCATTGATAATGATATTTCATCAACGGCATTTAAATGCCGAGTATTTGAAATAACCGCTAAAACCAGCATTACAGCAACAGCAGCAAAGGCTACGCACATAGAAGCTCGAGCTAAGATGGTTATCAAGTAAAACCATAAATCAAACTAAAGAACTACTACGCTATGAAAAAAATTATTATTGAAATATTTATATCATCACTATCATTGATTTTTATTAGTTCTCAGCTTTTTGCGGATGATGTTGACATATTTATTCAAGCAAGCGCTGAAGAAGCCAATGTTTTATTCGTTATGGATAGCTCAGGCAGTATGGGCAATTTCACTGTTCCTGGTACTAATAGTACACGTATGCAAGTTATGCAAAGTACGCTTAAAAGTGTTCTCGTCACGGCTCCTGATTATTTAAGTATTGGCATTATGAATTATGGTTCTCAAGATGCATCAGAAGATTGGCGCAAACTGGGGTCGATCGCAAACGGTGTGAAATTTCCCATTAAACCCATTAATGCCTTAGCTAGGCCTATTATAGAAGAATCATTAAGAATAAATGGTGGCGCTCCAAACTGGTGGATGCATACAGCAACAGGACCTGAACCCAGTGCAACGGTAACTGTAAGAGGTTTTATCGGACAAATCTCTGATAACTGGTCTCCCTATGGTAACACCCCAATCGTAGATGCCCTTTATGAAGCTGCCTTATATTACCGTGGTGAAACAATAAAATTTGGTCACGAGTCGGGGGAAGAAGGTTTTGCAGCACATCCTGCTACCTATGTCCGTCCTAACTCAGATCCCCTTTTGGCAGTACCGCCCATAACGGGAAGCTTAAGAGATCCATTAGCCTGCAACGCGGTTAAAAATAAAAAAATTATTAACCTTGCGGGCATTGATAACATACAAAACTGGATGGATGGTAATACAGGTAGATATATCTGCCCTGCGGACCCTTTAAACCCAGCCAGCCCTGGTTCAGCATCAAACTGTGCACTAACAAAGCATGATTGCGGCACAAACATTGAGAAAGAATGCTTGGAAACGTTCACTAGCAGTGAGTGTTCAGCCTATGATACTGATGGTTACTGTACACAAAATAAAGAAGGTGAATGTAAAGTATGGGGCGCTAATGACATAGCTGTTGAGTATTGCCGCTTTACAAGATGTGAAACAGGTTATAAATCTGCCCCAAATTATATATCCCCCATCACAGGCGGATGTAAAAGCAATAATATTATTTTAATGTCCGATGGAAGCCCCAATATGGGCGCTCTATCTGATTATCCATTAACCGCAATGAGCACAGCCACAACCACCCCCATACTAAGCAACAAAGAGGGAGTTGAGACTATTATAGGGGACGCTGGAAAAGCAGCTTGTACAGATGCACCTAATACATTCACAGATGGAAAGTGTGGTTCAGAGCTTACTCAATACCTTGCTACGCATGATAATTTATCTTCACTGTCAGGCGATCAATATATAGATACGCTCGTTATCGGTTTTTCTTCCGGTATAACGACTGATGCCGAAAACTACTTAAAAAGTCTCGTAACAATCGAGGATGACCTTACAACAACAAACAAAGAGGGGTATTACTCGGCTCAAAATGGAGCTGAGCTTGCTGCAGCATTCAATCAAGCACTTTTAGCCATACGAACAAAAGCTGAAAACACCTATGGTGGAGCCACTTATTCAAGCAATTCGTCAACTGCATTAACACATGATAACTATGCTTATGTTGCAGTTTTTGAACAGTCTGGAAGCCCTGCATGGAATGGTAATCTTAAAAAATATGAGATAAGACCTGATGGTAAACTTTATGGTGTTGATGCAACTGGCGCTAAAGTAAGAGCAACCACAGATTCTGGCGCTTTTGAAAAAGGTGTGGGAGACCTGTGGACAACAGGAGCACCAAGTAATGAGGTAACAGAAGGTGGAGCTGCAAATAAGATCAACCCTTCTACAAGAAACATTTTAACCAACAATAGCAGTAGCATTGTTAATATAAACACAACGACAGAAACTCAGCTAGGTGTAAGCACTCCTTTAGAAAAAACCAATCTTATAGCATTTATTAAAGGCAGTAACAGTGATGGAACACCACGTCATCATATGGGAGATATTATTCACAGCAAGCCTGTACAGATGATTACAAGCAGTACCAATAGCGTTATTTTTGTGGCTACTAATGAAGGATTTGTTCATGCCATTCAAGCAAGCACAGGTGAAGAATTATTCGCTTTCATGCCCGATATGCTGTTAAAAAACATAAAACCACAAATGACAGGGGTAGCAACAACTAATCATATCTACGGTATTGACGGTCAAATAACACTCTGGCATGAAGATACCAATCACAATGGTATTAAAGAAGCGACCGAAAAAGCCTATATATACTTTGGTTTACGCCGTGGTGGACAAGCATACTACGCACTGGATGTGACAACACCAGCATCTCCAGAATTATTATGGACAAAAAACAATCTATCATCTGGCTACGAAAACTTAGGCTTTACTTGGTCAACACCTAAAATAGAAATGCTTCGCTATAAGACAAATTCAGTATCACTCACCACTCAACCTGAGCCAGTTTTAATATTTGGTGGTGGCTATATAAATGATAAAATTACAACAAACCTTGCTGGTATGGGCGTAGGTGCTTACATCGTAAATGCAACTGACGGTAGCCTTTTAGAAAGTTATACGCATGCTGAGATGGGTGAAACTCCTGGTGCAGTCAGAGCTGTGGACACCGATCGAAACGGCTCTGTTGATCGCCTTTATTTTGCAGATACAAAAGCAAATATTTGGCGCGTAGACTTAGACGAAGATAGTGACGAACCATATAATCTAAGCAAAGATAAATCTGAGAAAATCACTCAATTCGCTGAATTAGGTGGCACAGATGCTCATAATCGTTCATTCTTTTCTGAACCTGATGTTGCTGTATTCAAAAATAATGGCATAAGTGCTATTTCTATAGCCATTGGCAGTGGATTGAGACCAGACCCTTTAAGTACCGACGTGGATGATTACTTCTTTATGTTACTTGATGAAAATGTTTTTAATGCACCGCCAGCAAGTCATCCAACTATAGTCCTAACAGACTTATTAGATGCCCCAGTCACTGGTACTGACCTAGTAGCCAACCTAAGAACAGCGGGTAGTAAAAAAGGCTGGAAAAAGACGCTTGGCCCAACGACTGAACGAACGGGAGAAAAAGTACTTTCAGCTGCACTAACCTATCAAAATAAAGTACTCTTCACTACTTTTAGTGCAAAACCTATTGCCGCACTAACGACCGGCGCTGTACTACTAGGAAATGCTGCGCAATCATGTGCAAGCGTTGTTGAAAACACCTCTAAATTCTACGCCTTAGATATCTTAACGGGTGGAGCGGCGCTTGACCTGAACTCAGAGGCAGGTGTTGATGATAGCTGGGTAGGTATCGGAGCAGGTAAAATTCCAACAACACCTCAAATCAGGTATGACAGCTATACTGCTGCATCTGGAAGGGGCTGTACTGAAAATGACTGCGTAAGAAATCAAGATATTCATGCCGCAGATAGAGTGATCCCGCTTGCTCCTGATAGAAGCCTACCACGCGTTTATTGGAGAGTACGAGAAAACTAATAGCCTTAGCGCTATTCTAGTAGTCATTTTTTAACATACACAAAAATGAAAACACGTAGTAATTATAGTGCTGTATAGTAATATACAACCATGTAAAAGTGGGGGGGTGTCACTCCCACCTATTTATATTTTTAACAAACAAGAATAAGCATTGAAACCCATCTTTAGTTTGTTATCATTACGTGCTATGCCACCATTACCCAAATACCCCAAACTTTCAAATAATGCGCCTAGATAAAGTTAAAATCGCAGGCTTTAAATCATTTGTTGATCCGATCACCATTGATTTACGCAGTAACCTGACAGGTGTTGTCGGGCCTAATGGCTGTGGGAAATCTAACACCATTGATGCGGTGCGTTGGGTGATGGGCGAAAGTTCAGCAAAGCATCTGCGCGGCTCGTCGATGGATGATGTTATCTTTAGTGGGTCATCCTCGCGCAAGCCCATTGGTAAAGCTTCGGTTGAGTTATTGTTTGATAATTCGGACGGTAGTCTTGGCGGTGAATACGCTAAATACGCCGAGATTGGCATTAAGCGTGAAATCTCTCGTGATGGGCAATCCAAATATTTTTTGAATGGCACGCGTTGTCGCCGCCGTGATATTACCGATATTTTTCTTGGTACAGGTTTAGGCCCTCGCAGTTATGCGATTATTGAGCAAGGTATGATTTCTCGTTTGATTGAAGCCAAGCCAGAAGAATTACGCACTACGCTTGAAGAAGCTGCTGGCGTATCAAAATACAAAGAACGCCGTCGTGAAACTGAAAGGCGTATTAAAAACACTCGTGAAAACTTAGAGCGTTTAACTGACATTCGTGAAGAATTGGAAAAGAACATCAATCACTTGAATCGCCAAGCCAAAGCCGCAGAGCGATTTAAAACACTGAAACATGATGAACGTAAAACCAGCGCTGAGCTGATTCTTTTACGTTTAAAGAAGGTACATGACGATGTGGAAATTCGTCAAAATGTGATTAATGAAAATGCGACCAAACATCAGGCGAAATTGGCGGAACAGCGCTCGCTAGAAAATAAGATTGAGTCACAACGTAGCGCTCATACCCAAGCCAATGAAGACTTTAATAAGGTGCAAGCCAGCTTCTATCAAGCTGGCTCTGAGATTTCGCGTTTAGAACAAACCATTCAGCATCAAAAAGAATTATTAGAGCGCCAAAAGCGTGAGTTGATTCAAGTCGATGAAGAATTGGCGGCAGCAAACATCCATGCAGAAGAAGATCAAAAGCAATTAGAAACAGCGAATAAAGAACTAGAAACGCTTGAGCCAACATTAGAAAAACAGCGCGCTGAATTAGATAAATCCAGCGAAACATTACACGTAGCCGAAGCCGAACTTTCTACATGGCAACAAGCGTGGAACAGCATGCAGCAACGCTTAGCCGAACCAGCACAGCAAGCACAAGTTGAACGTACCCGCATGGAGCAATTTGAAAACCAGTTGCAACATATTGCGAGTCGTTTGCTAAAGCTACAAACTGATCAAGGTGTTTTTAATACTGATGCCTACGAAACTGAGCTAAAACAACAACAAGAAAAACTGACTGAGTACAAAGAAAAAAGCCAGCAAGCTCAAGAAAAACTTGAATCAAGTAAACAAGCCGTCGATTCACTCAGCGACAGCAACCAAAACACACGACAAGCGCTAGAAGAAACTCGCTCACAATTGCAATCACTTACGGGTAGGCTAGCCTCGCTCGAAGTGTTGCAACAGGCTGGACTGAATAAAGATGATGGTAAACAATCTGTCAAAGCGCGCGATGCTTGGTTGAGTGATCATCAGCTAAATAATGCGCCACGGCTCGCTGAATCCATTAACGTGGAGCCTGGTTGGGAGAAAGCAGTCGAGACCGTATTGGGAGATTTATTAGAATCTTTGCAATTGGACTCCACCGCTGACCTTGAAAAACTAATGCAGGATGCGCCTTCTGTTTCTGTTTCTGCTTCTTTTATTACTGCTTCTAGTACCTCTCAAAAACCACCGACTAATTCACTGGCGACAAAAGTCAGCGAGCCAAAATCATTGCACGCCCTACTCTCGCATATTTATTGTGCCGATAGCGTTGATGATGCTATCAAACAAAAAGCTAAATTAAACAATGGTGAATTGCTAATTACTCGCGACGGTGTTTTGATTGGTGAAAACTGGTTGAAAATGCAAGCGCAAGATAAAGGTAGCGCACAAGATGGCGTGCTTGCGCGCCAAAAGCAAATTGAAAGCACCCAATCTGAAATAAAAGAACTTAAAGCAGCACTCATCAAACACGAAGAAATACTAGAAGCAGGCAAAGAAGAAAGCACCCAATTAAAAGAACAGCAAACGCAACTGCAAAATTCGGTAAACCAACTCCACCGTGAAGAGTCACAAGCGCAATCGGTCATTTCTGCGACTGAAAATCGCATTCAACAAACACAATCCAATCAAAAACGCGTATTGCTTGAAATTACCGACTTAGAAATACGCCAAACACGAGAACAAGAGGCACATGTAAAGGCTACACACCTTCGCAACACGGCGATGGAATTGCTAGAGACACTAGAAAAAGAAAAGACCGAACTCACGGGCAAAGATGCACCGTTACAGCAAACTGTTAGTGAGATGCGTCAAAAAACACAACAACTCCGTGATCATGCACAGCAAACGCAAGTGCAAGTTGAAACTTTTAAAACCACTCGCAATAGCGCGCAGCAACAGCTTGAGCGCTTTAAAGGTCGCCTTGAACAGTTGCATGCACGCAAAAGTAATCTGAAGGAACAAAGCGCTGAGCAATCAACCGAAGACCCAAGCACGCTAACCGAACAACTAGAAAAACAGCTCGAGCAACGCAAACAAATTGAAGTTGAACTAAACAGCGCGCGCGATGCCTTACAAACCATCGATAATACTGTGCGCGAACTTGAGCAAAAACGCCATCAAGCCGAGCAAGAAGTTGAAACCTTCCGCACGCTTATCGAAAAGCTGAAATTAGAGTGGCAAGAAGTTAGCGTTCGCGAAGAAACCTTACAAGAGCAATTTTCAGAAACCGAGTTTGATGCCAAAGAATTAAACGAGGCCCTTGATGAAGCAATTAAGGATGGTTCCATTAACTTACAATCACATCAACGTGAGTTAGAAGAGATTCAACAAAAAGTTGCAAGGCTAGGCGCAATCAATCTTGCGGCTATTGATGAATATAAAGTACAAAGTGAGCGCAAGGTCTTCCTCGATGAGCAAGATGCGGATTTGGTGGAAGCGCTAGAAACGCTAGAAACCGCGATTGCTAAAATCGACCGCGACACGCGTAGCCTGTTTAAAGATACTTTTGAAAAGGTTAATGTGCGTATTCAAGAAATGTTCCCGCAGTTATTTGGTGGCGGGCACGCGCATCTTGAAATGACAGGTGATGATTTACTCACCACCGGCATTTCAATTATGGCGCAACCACCGGGTAAACGTATTTCGAGCATTCACCTAATGTCAGGTGGAGAAAAAGCATTAACCGCAGTAGCAATGGTATTCGCCATCTTTGAGCTTAATCCTGCGCCCTTCTGTATGTTGGATGAGGTTGATGCACCGTTGGATGAAGCGAATATTGGGCGTTTTTGCGCGCTGGTTAAAAAGATGTCTGAACGTGTTCAGTTTATCTTTATCACACATAGTAAGACGACAATGGAGCTGGCGGATAACTTAATTGGTGTGACCATGCGCGAGCCTGGGGTTTCGCGTTTGGTATCTGTAGATGTAAATGAAGCGGCTAGAATGGCGCAAGAATAACAAACAATCCTTCATCATGTAAAAGTGGGGGGGTGTACTTTTGATTATATAAAAATTTCTTTATACGGAAATCTTTATCTGGGGACTTATAAAAATGGATATAACAAGCCTAATCATAACCTTCGTTGGAATCATTATCATTCTAGCGCTGTATATTATCAGCCGAATCAGCCGTTCTAAATTACCTCAAGAGAAAGCGGTACGTTTACCTAACCTTAAAAATGAAGATGGTACTAAGTTCACTTCTGTTTTAGATGATATTCCTGCGCGCGACGGTTATACGCCTACGGTAAAAAGCAGTCCACAAAAAATGGCCCCAAACACTACAGCAGCAGAAGCAAACGAGACTCCACCTTCATCTCAGAAAAACACTGGTTCACAACAACCTATCTTATTTATATCTGCAAATGATGAAGCAGGTCTGGATGGAAACCTTGTTGCTAAAGTGTTTAAAAAGAATGGATTGGTTTTTGGTGAGTTTGACGTTTATCACTATTTGGTCAATATTGAAGATGAAGCAGAAAAAGCCAGCCTCTTCCGTATTGCTAATGGCGTTGCCCCTTGGACATTATCAAAAGAAGATCTACACAATAAAAAACTAGCAGGCTTATCTATAGTATTAGTAACCCCTTGCAAAATTGATAAATCAGAAGCCGTTAAAACTTTTGTCGCAATATCGCATAAAATATCGTTAGAAGTAGATGGTGTACTAAAAAACAACCAACAACAAGTCTTTACCCCTAAAGATGAATCACTTCTGATAAATTCTTTATAAATATGATTTATATAGGTTTTTTTGCTATTCATATCTATAAATTATAATCCTAATAAAAATCATCAAGAAATATTCTATTTCGCTCATCTAGCGTTCAGCTAACAGCCTTATAATGCTAACTATACCTTGAATGGTATATGGGGATTAGATCACCTTATCGCTAGAGAAATTAACAATAAAAATGTGATCTACAGACCACAATAATAATAAATTGCGAAAACAAAGGGGCAACACCATGAGATACAATGATCAAACATTAAACCCAGAACTAATAGACGACGAAGTTATTCCTAATATTTCTGATCTTGAAAATACAGGTGAAGAAGTTTCAGAAAAAAAAGTAAAAGCACATGTGATTCGTCGCAATGTTGAAGACTATCTTGAGCGTAAAGCACTTGAGCGTAGCCTAAAAGAAGTTTTTGATGATGAGTATTTACTTGATTAAAAAATCAAACTCAAGGCTCTACACTATTTAACGTATTACTTTTCGGCTAATGTACGAATTTTTTTTAATGTGTAAAAAGGAAAATCTGTCGCCATCGCGTTAACCATCCATTTGGAAATATTCCCTCGTGGATCAGCGTTAATTTCATACGTAAACTGAATACTGCCATTTTTTTGAGGCACAAACCGCATAGCGCCCTTCATCTTCTCTATTCTCACAATACCTGGTTTTACAGCCACATAACGAAGAAGAGAGCGGAATTTGATTTCAACCTGTTTGGTTTTTCTATTTTGCTGAAATACGGAATGGATAATCAAGTCCCTATCCCATGTCGGCCAGGGTAAATCAGTGACAATATAATCTATGCGCTCGACAATATTGATCTGTTTTAGTGTCTTCGCACGCTTGCATCGATACATCCAATTCGGACATTTTGTAATATCTTCAAAAATATTGAGTAGCTTATCCATTGACGTGGATATATTCACCACACCTTTAACCGATTGAATAACCGTACCACTTGAATGACGGCTATACACTTGGATATTATCTTCATCTCTAATCAATCTCCATTTACTCTCAGCTTGCGCTGACAGAGTTAAACTCATAGTGAAAAATAATAATATAAACGCTTTCATGGCAACTCTATTGTAGTCCATAAAAAAATTAAAACGCCTCATTAAAAGCGTTAAAAATAAATAACAATAAACCAAGAGTCATCTATACTCGCCCTATTTATACATCTACAGAGAGTTTGCTATGCCTCCTGATATATCCATATGGGATATTGCCGCTTTATTATTGTTTTTTTCCGCTTGGTACAGCATTGCCTGGATTGGTAGGCACCGCAAAGATAATGAAAAAACCACATTAAGTAGCATTTCAAAAAATTACCGCAATCAATGGATGTTGCATTTACTCGAACGCGAGAGTCGAATGTCTGATGTCGCCTTGATGGGTAATTTAATGCGTAGCGTTTCTTTTTTTGCATCGACCAGTATCTTAATACTCGCCAGTTTAATCGCTGTTTTTGGGGTGGTTGATGATGCTTTAAAAATATTTCATGATATTCCCTATGCGCAACAAGTTTCTGCTGCCTTTTGGAAGATAAAACTCTTCTTAATGGTTCTAATCTTTATCTATGCCTTTTTTAAGTTGGTTTGGTCATTACGACAATACAACTCCACAGTTATTATGATTGGTGCAGCGCCTGATACCTTTAATACCGATGAAGAGTTATTCTCTTATGCCAATAACCTAGGTATCGTCCTTAATCGATCATCCCAGCATTTTATTGAAGGTATGCGAGGGTTTGAGTTTGCACTGGCCGCAATGGCTTGGTTTATCCATCCCTTTGTTTTTATATTTGCCACAATATTTGTGTCGCTCGTCATCTATCGCCGAGAGTTTGCCTCTCGATCCATGCGCGCAATGATTGATGAAGAAAGTTAGTATGATGTTTGAAAAACTACTAAACAGCAAAGCACTTCCCTACCTTATTATGATTTTACCGCCCCTATTTTGGGCAGGTAATTTTGTGGTTGGTAGAGCTGTTGTTTCAGCCCAAGTTGCTCCCATCACCTTATCTTTCTGGCGCTGGCTTTTGGCTCTATTGTTGTTACTACCATTTGTTATAAAACCCATGTGGCAACAACGACAGATTATTAAAAAGCACTTTTTTAAAATTTTTTTGTTAGCCCTATTAAGCATCAGCGCTTTTAACTCACTTGCTTACATCGCTCTGCAATACACCACTGCAACCAATGCAACATTACTAAACTCATTCATTCCCATATTTATTTTAGTGATCATGGGGCTATTCTTTAAAGAGAAAATATCCAATAAACAAATCCTCGGTGTACTTGTTTCATTGGCGGGTGTATTTGTAATCCTTACACGCTTGGATGTAGAGATTATCAAAGCATTAAGTATTAACAAAGGGGACTTATGGATGCTAGTCGCCGCGATAGACTGGGCTTTGTATTCCATATTTTTAAAATACCTTCGCCCCGAAGGACTATCGCCCCTACCCTTTTTAGGCATTATGGTGATGATTGGAACGGTTGTTTTAATCCCGCTACTACTAATCAACCCCTTTAACGAAGCACCCATTATTTGGAACGATGGCATGATCAAAGCCTTAACTTACATCGCGATCTTTCCTTCCATTTTTGCCTATCTAGCATGGAATTACGGAATGCAAAAACTCGGCGCAGCCACTGGCGGACAGTTTATTCACCTCATGCCATTGTTTGGCGCTTTGATGGCAGTTGTGTTTTTAGGAGAGAGCATCCATCTCTATCATCTATTAGGTGGTGCGTGTATTGCGCTGGGCTTGTGGTTGAGTATTAATAAATAGTCACACATAAATTCACACCCCCCCACTTTTGAATGATAGCTCGTTAGCTTTTTTAACGACTGCTAGAATTTATGCAAAGCTACAGGATGAAGACTATTACTATACTTAGTTTTGGTTTTTCTTGAAGGAACTTTAACCATTTTAATCTATCCTACTTCCCACAAGCCTTTTTAATTATGCAATAATTAATTCTATGAATTTAAAAAGAATAGCTCTCAATATCATCACACTCTCTCTTTTATCAATAACAATCGGTGCTTGTAGCGATGATGACAATAAAATCCCAAAACAAAAACTTGTAAAGCTACTGGATGACGGTGAATTACTAAGTACCTATAAAGATGAAACGAATCACACTACCGATAAAGATTATTTTGGTATTTACCCCATGATTGCTAGTGGCAGTACATTATACCTCGGCTTGGGTAGTGGGCTTCCTGCAGGAAAAGATGGTGCGTTATTAGCCAAATATACCGAGGGTGACTCATCTTTAACGATGCTTAAATCCATTAACGAACAAGGCATTATGTCTTTTTCTCCTTTTGCAGACGGAATTTCTGTACCAGGCGTTGATCCTTGTTGTGGTGATTTACACGATGATAACGACAATCCTGGTCGCTACAATGATGAATGGGACTGGGGTAATTTCTACACTATAAATACAAATAACCAAAGCGTTATCAAACATCGTAACTTACCCAATGTCGTACATGGCTGGGGAAGTTGGTATGATAAAAACAATCAAACTTTGTATTACGCGGGATCTTCTCATTTAGCCGATGCACCAATAAAAACCGATGCAACTACAACGGGGGTCATCTATAAAACAAATGATTTTGGAGAAAACTGGGAGCTAGTAGCCAATCGCGATGATGGGGTTGGTTTATATCGTAGCTATGATGTTATTGGTATCCATAGCAACTTGTACGTTCAACATAATGACAATTCCTCAGGAGGAGATTGTGGCATCGCAAAAAGTGATAACGATGGACAAACGTGGACGCGTATCACGAACTCTGATGTTTGGTGTGCCACGCGTTTATATAATATACAAAACCACCTTGTCGCCCTTGCCTCTGATGGTAAATCATTTATAAAAATCAATACCTCCGATCAAGTATCAACACACACCTTCGACCCACTCTTTGCTATTTCTGCCTATCATACACTCAGCCATGATTCATCAGGCAATGTATATGTTGGCACAACAGATGGACGTGTTATGCATAGCAAAGATCTAAGCAACTGGGATGAAATTGCACAGACGGATGATGACACTATCGCCTTCAATACATCCACATATTGGCCTGAAAAGAAATGGTTAATACTTAGTAATTGGGGTGACGAAGCCAATCTTTGGAAATTGCCTGTTAATCCATAATTAAGCCTAGGTAAAACAATATGAAAATCACATTTATTATTACTCTATTTTTAATCATGGGATTAGGTCAATCCGAAACAAACACCAGAACACCTGATTCACTTAATAATAATGAGCGTAGTGAATATATTTCTAAATCGCATTATCAAATATTATATATTCAGATAAATAAATCATCACTAAAAGACATTAATAACAAGCTTGGCAAAGCAGAAGAGTATGATGGTGAACATACTGCTCGTCATCTGTGCTATGTAGGCAATAACCAAAAAATTGAATTTATGATCTCTAGCCTTGGCTATGGATACGAAGTTAAAAAAATAACAAAATCACCCAAAAAATGTGGCGTGCTAGATAAGAAATTCAGAAATGAAGCGGGTTTAGAGATCGGCATTAAAAAATCAGACGTTTTAAAACTATTGGGCAAGCCCAGCTCTGAAACAAACAATGAGATACATTATAAATTCTGGATACAAGAACAACCCAGCAAAGAAGAAGACAAACAAAAACTGCGCGACCTCCACAAAATCACCGATAATCTAGATATGTGGTTTGATATAATCTCGGGTATTAATATTGAATTTGAAAAAGGTATTGTTTCGAAGTTTAGTATTTATACTTCAGAAACCTATTAGAAGAGCTTAGCTGTATTCTAAAACACTACTGTCCCGTTAACATAAAAAGTAAGTGCCTGACTCCAAAATCTGATAAAATTGTCTTAGCAATAAGTCATTGAATCAAAGAAGGAATCAAGCATGGCACATCATAATACAGTCTTCTCACA
>JAKIUW010000034.1 GCA_021647365.1 Cocleimonas sp.
TGTTACAGCTTAATTTGTTTGAGAAGCGCGACCTTATGGCACTTCTTCGAGGTGATCCACCCAATAGAAAACAACATGACTTTAATCAAATGGTGATGTTATGAAGTTAACGGGACAGTAGTGGCTTGTAGCAGACATAAAAAAAGGCGCTTACCTATCATCTAGGTAAGCGCCTTTTTATAAAGTTTTTGTCGTACTTTTTTATCGTTACTTAAAAGCTTACGAACCTTTCGATTGACGAGAAGCCGTCTTACGTGCGCTTTCTCCTAAAACCTTCTTACGAATACGAATACTTTCTGGCGTGATTTCTACTAGCTCGTCATCATCAATAAACTCAAGCGCTTGCTCAAGTGTGAATTTGATGGGCTTGGTTAGAATCAAGTTTTCATCCGTACCTGCCGCACGGATATTGTTTAGCTGCTTAGCTTTAAGTGGGTTAACCACTAAGTCATTATCACGGATATGAATACCGATAACCTGACCTTCGTAAACATCTTGCGCATGATCGATAAACATTTTGCCACGCTCTTGAAGGTTGAAAATAGCAAATGCTAAGGCTTTACCCGTTGCGTTAGAAACTAATACACCGTTACTACGTTGTCCGATGTTTTCTTTCAATAATGGACCGTAATGATCGAATGAATGATAGATCAAACCTGTGCCTGAGGTGAGCGTCATGAATTCTGTTTGGAAGCCGATTAAGCCACGAGAAGGGATCACATATTCTAAACGAACACGGCCTTTTCCGTCTGGCTCCATATTTTCCATTTTACCTTTACGCTCACCCATTTTTTCCATGATGCTACCTTGATGCGCTTCTTCAACATCAATGGTAAGGTTCTCATAAGGCTCTTCACGGTTATCGCCTTCGCCTTTGATCACCACTTCTGGGCGAGATACAGCAACTTCAAAACCTTCGCGACGCATATTTTCAATTAATATACCAAGGTGTAATTCACCACGACCTGATACTTTAAACTTGTCAACGTCGTCACCCTGCTCAACGCGCAATGCTACGTTGTGTAGTAGCTCTTCATCCAAACGTTCTTGGATATTACGTGAGGTAACGTATTTACCTTCTTTACCTGCAAACGGTGAATTGTTTACTTGGAAGGTCATGCTAACCGTTGGTTCATCAACTGTCATCGGTGGTAGTGCTTCAACATGGTCAGGGTCACAAAGTGTATCTGAAATGTGAAGTTTATCCATACCTGTAAATGCAATAATGTCACCTGCCTGTGCAGTATCAACATCAATACGCTCAAGACCGTGGAATCCCATGGGTTGTAAAATACGACCATTACGGATTTTGCCGTCATCGCCAATGACTTTAACCGTAGAGTTCTTTTTGATCTTGCCCTTTTTGATACGACCAATACCGATCAAACCTGTGTATGAATTGTAGTCAAGTTGACTGATCTGCATTTGGAAAGGTGCATCAGGGTCAACATCAGGGTGATTTACATTATCAATAATTGCTTGCAGTAAAGGATCCATGGTGCCTTCGTTAACTTCCATCTCCAAGCCTGCGTAACCATTGATGGCTGATGCGTAAACAACAGGGAAGTCAAGTTGCTCGTCAGTTGCGCCAAGGCGATCAAACAATTCAAATGTTTGGTCTAATGCCCAATCAGGACGTGCGCCAGGACGGTCAATTTTGTTGATAACAACAATCGGTGTGAAGCCCATTGCGAATGCTTTTGAGGTTACAAAACGTGTTTGAGGCATAGGGCCATCAACTGCGTCTACTAGCAATAGAACCGAGTCAACCATTGAAAGTACACGCTCAACCTCACCACCAAAATCGGCGTGACCCGGTGTGTCTACGATATTGATGCGGTAATCGCCCCAAGTGATTGCAGTATTTTTTGCTAAAATCGTGATACCACGTTCTTGCTCGATTTCATTCGAGTCCATCATGCGCTCAGTTACATTGGCGCGATCGCCTAATGTTCCAGATTGCTCTAGGAGTTTATCAACAAGGGTGGTTTTACCATGGTCAACGTGGGCGATGATGGCAATATTTCTTAAATTTTCAATCACGATTCTGTACTCAAATTTACTTAGTATGGTTTGATACATCACAGTACAATGTGCAGTGCGATATAAGTTGCGCGCGGATTATACTCGGTGGCTTGATGAATTAACACCTTTATTCATTAACTGCCTAGAGCAAAGTATGAAAACATGCGGAAATGCTAATATATCACTCTTGAATGAGTGACAATATGTTTAAATGAGATTGAAAATGATAGAACAACAAACACCTTACGAGCTTTTAGGCGGAGAATCTGCTGTACATAAATTAGTTGATCGTTTTTACGATTTAATGGATGAAAAGAAAGAGGTTGAATCACTGAGAAAAATGCATGCAAAAAGCTTGCGTGTATCCAGAGAAAAGCTGTATTTGTTTTTAAGTGGCTGGATGGGTGGGCCAGACCTCTACGTTGAAAAATATGGCCACCCGATGTTACGCAGGAGACACTTGCCTTTTGCTATTGGAGACGCTGAAAGTGAGCAATGGATGTTGTGTATGAATCAAACTTTGGATGAGCAGACAGAAGAGCCTTTACGACAGCAATTAAAAGATGCTTTTAGCAAGGTCGCAGATCATATGCGAAATCAATAACTACTTCTCTGAATAGGGTGAAGCTTGGAATTTACGAAGAAGACGAACCAGCTTTAGCTGTTGTTGATGTTCAATGATTTGATCATGTGTCTTCGCATTTTGACGAAGCATGGTGAACAATGAGCCTGCAAAGTAGGCAATCACGATTAACCCAATCCACCAAAATGAAGAAGAATAAAGTGATAATGTAATGGTTATTACAAAACTAATAAAAAAGTATAGACGCCATTTTGAGGCACGACGAGTTTGCGATTCATTCCATTCATATTTGAAATCGCTAAGCACCTTTTCAAGGGTATCAATTTCACTGTTGCTAACATCACTTTTCATGCTTGATTCCATAAGCTTTCTGCGTATACTGTGCATTTTTTAAGCACAGCGATTCCTATCGCGTACCAATAGTGTTTGTTCAGACTATCTTCATCATAGCTGTCGTATAATGGGCTCATACGAAAGCTAAAAATCAATAATAATTAACAATAATAAGAACCATACGTTCTTTATAAGTATGGTCGTGGGATAGATAAAGGATAAAAGAATGGGAAGGCTGAGTTTTTCAGATACACGGCATCTCGTAGCGCGAACTGCACTCGGACAAGAGTGGGGTGGCGTGAAGGCACTGCAAGGTAAAACCCGCGCAGAAGCCATTAATGTATTGCTAAAATCGGGTTCAATTAAAACACCACCTGTGCCGAGGCTAACCCCTTGGGCGACTGTAAACCGTATGAGCCAACAAAACGGTGCGGGTAAAATGCGCGCGCGTAAAATGATGATGCGCGAAGGCCAGCGTTTAAAAAGTTGGTGGATGCTACATTTATTACACACAAAAGCGCCTGTTAACGAACACATGACTTTGTTCTGGCATAATCACTTCACCTCATCGCTCGAAAAAGTAGAACAACCCAAGCTCATGTATTTGCAAAATCAACTTTTACGCAAGAATGCCATGGGTAACTTCAAGAACCTTTTGCACAAAGCTGCACGCGACCCTGCGATGCTGATTTATTTGGATGGCTCAAATAATGTAAAGGGCAGTCCGAATGAAAACTTCGCACGCGAGCTTTTAGAGTTATTCACGCTAGGCAGAGGTCATTACAGAGAATCAGATATTAAAGCAGCAGCCATTGCCTTTACAGGTTGGGGTGTTGATCGTAATCGTGGCACGTATGTTTACAATGCCGCAAAACATGATTCGCGTCGTGTTACCTTTATGGGGCGAACAGGCTCATTTACAGGTGATCAAATCATCGACATCATTTTAGAGAAACCCCGCACAGCAGAATATATTGCAGAAAAATTCTGGAAAGAGTTTATTAGTGATTCTCGTCCAAATCCACACGTTATACGCAATTGGGGTGGCGTGTTTAGAAAGTCAAATTACAATATTAAAACCTTATTATCAACCGTGCTAAATAGTAATGAGTTTTGGTCAACTAAATATCGCGGCACGCTGACAAAATCACCGATAGATTTAGTGGTTGGCACATTACGCACACTGCCGTTTCCAAAATTACCTGATACAGAGCTAGTACATATCGCAGAATTATTAGGGCAAGATTTATTCGACCCACCCACAGTAAAAGGTTGGGAAGGAGGAAGCGCATGGATAGACACGCAAACACTATTGGTGCGTACATCGTTGCTCAATAAGCTTACTCGCCACAGCGGTGCATCGGCAAAAGTGCAATCACATTTGCCAAAATCAAGTGGAGCAGAAATTGTAAAATGGCTATTGCCAATAGCACCTGTGCTTCCATTACCGACTACACCAGGGAAAAGAAGAATGGTTAGAGCATTAATGTTAGACCCAGTCTTCCAATTAAAGTGATAACTACCCAGCGCATTCATCTTTTACTCCAGAGCCGCGTTGCGCTCGTACTCGAATGGTCACATACTTGTTGTATGCTCACATTCTCCGTGCGACCGCGCCTTGCTCTGAAGCAAAATACAAATACGCTGAGTAGTCATCAAGTGAGAAAAGCATAATGAATAGACGAGATTTTCTACAATACAGTAGCCTTATACCCTTAGCAGGCATGATGCCAGAAGCCTTTGCGGCAGGTGCAGGCCATCGCCCCGATCAAATTGTTGTAATGGTCGAGCTAAAAGGTGGCAATGACGGTTTAAATACATTGATTCCCTTTCGTGATGATCATTATCACCGCGCGCGTCCTAGCCTTCGAGTTAAAAATGGCATCCCGCTTAAAAACAATATGGCAATGAATCCTTACCTAAAGCAACTGTTACCGCTTTGGAAAGAAGGTCATATGGCATGGATTCAAGGTGTGGGCTACAGCAACCCGAGCCGCTCACATTTTCATTCAATTGATGTGTGGGAAACCGCCTCAACGCGCAATAATGAAATTCGTGGTTGGCTATCACGCGTATTGCCACCCCGTCATAATAGTGTGAATGGTATTGTTTTAGGTGATAATAATTTAGGTCCGATGACAGGTAGTTCTGCCGTGGCAATGGAAGATCCAAAAACCTTCTTACGACAAACAAAGTATCTAAATAAAAAACACTTCAAAGCATCAAACCCATCACTGGCACACATGCTTAATGTTCAAAACCAAATTAATACCGCCGCAAGTCAATTAGGAAGAGTATCCCGTGGTCGTCGCTCTCCTGTGCGTTTTCCAAACAGCCGTTTTGGGCGCAAGCTAAGTCTTGTAACTCAAATGATTATCAACGGCATGGACACACCCGTTTATAAAGTATCACTCGAAGGTTTTGATACACACGCGGGGCAGGTTGATCAGCACAATAATTTAATGAATCACTTAGGTGGTGGCTTAAAAGCCTTTACCGATGCAATGAAAAAAGCAGGCTTATGGGATAACGTCATGGTTATTACCTATTCAGAATTTGGCAGACGTGTAGCACAAAACAACAGCGGCGGAACAGACCACGGCGCAGCAGCACCACACTTTGCATTAGGTGGGCGCGTACATGGTGGCATGTACGGCAAACAGCCCAGCCTAGACCCAAGAAAATTACACGATGGTGATTTGATTCATACCGTAGACTTCCGTGAAGTATACGCAACACTAGCGCAACGCTGGTGGAGAAGACCGAATCCTTGGGGGAATGCACACAAGCCAATTCCGTTTGTTTAATCATCCAGAGCATTCATCTTTTGCTCCATCTCGGCGTTGCCTGCGTACTCGAATGGTCACATACTTATTGTATGCTCACTTCTCCGTGCGCAAGCGCCTTGATCTGAAGCAAAATATAAACGCTCTGAATGATTAAATATGAAGTTTGATCATGTAAAAGTGGGGAGGGTGTGCTTGCTATATTCTATTTCTAAAAGCCGACTCACCAAAAACAATCCAGAGGCCGCCACTACAATCGAAGGTCCTGCGGGTGTGTCTGCGACGCTAAAATCAATATATTTCAAATATTGTGATTTCGTAATTATCCCTTAAAGAGCGTATAATGATCATAAGAAAGTATGAGGTGATGTATGAAACCAGAACAAATTAAAATTGAAGTAGAGAGGCTTGATCTCTCTGAAAAGTTAATGCTTGTTGAAGATATATGGGATTCTATCGCGGAAAGCAATTCAGAGTTACCTATGTCAGTCTGGCAAAAAAAAGAACTTGATAAAAGATACGAAGCTTACCAAAAAGGTGATTTAAGCTTACATAGTTGGGATGATATAAATACGAGTATAAGAAAAAAGATTAATGAAACTTAGGTATACAGATAGAGCAAAAGAAGATATTGAAATAGCTATTTTATGGTATGAAAAACAACAAAAAGGACTAGGTTTTGATTTTTTTGACTGTATCAAGAAAAGTGAAAGGCTAATAACAAACCAACCTAAGATGTATGCAGTTTCGTATTCTATTTATCGAAGCTGTGTAATTAAACGTTTCCCATTTTCAATTTATTATACTATTGAAAATAGTAATGAAATTATAGTTCATTCCGTGTTTGATAATAGGCAAAACCCAGATAAGAAACCGTAATTAATATATTTATTGAAGCACACCCCCCCACTTTTACATGATGATTTAGATGTATAGCAAAACATCATGTAAAAGTGGGGGTGTGTGCTTCAATAAGCTCAGTAGAGCTGTTTGCTATCTTCTATTTCTAAAAGTCTGGCTCACTAAAAACAATCCAGAAGCAGCCACTACAATCGAAGGTCCTGCGGGTGTGTCCCAAAGATAGGATGCGCCTAAGCCTAGTACGACGGCTAGCATTCCACTGATTACGGCAAACACGGCCATTTGTTCGGGGTTGTTTGAGAACTTTCGTGCGGTTGCGGCGGGGATGATCAGTAGTGAAGTAATCAATAAAGCGCCGATAATTTTCATGGCGATGGCAACTAACACGGCTATTAATAAAGTATAAACCGCGCTAACTAATGCTACGTTGACGCCTTCTACGCGGGCAAGCTCTTCGTGTACGGTGAGTGATAATAGTGGCTTCCAGATGATGGCGAGTACAACTAGCACTATCGCTACGCCGATGCCAATCATACTAAGATCATTCCAGCTCACAGATAAAATATCGCCGAATAACCAGCTCTCAATATCAACGCGTACGCCTTTTACAAAGCTTATTAAAACTAGCCCCAATGCCAGTGCGCTGTGCGCCATAATGCCGAGTAGAGTATCACTGCCGAGTTGTTTTTGACGCTGCGCGAGAATGAGTAGAATGGCAACTAATACGGTGGAAACCAAGATGCCAATATTAATATCAATAGAGAGTAAAAAACCAAGCGCAACGCCTAAGATGGCAGAATGCGAAAGTGTGTCGCCAAAATAGGCCATGCGTCGCCAAATGATAAATACACCCAAAGGCCCTGCGATTAAAACCAGTGCAAGCCCTGCTAACAGCGCACGGAGTAAAAAGTCATCCATGCTCATGCCCTGTTATTGACTGGCTCTTGGTGTGTCCAGTGTGATCATCATGCTTACACGTGCCAACAACTACATCGCCGTGTAAGTCATGACAATGGTTGTGATTATGCGTATAAACGGCCAAGCCTTCGGTGGGAAGGTTGCCAAATAAACGTTGGTATTCTGGATGATTACTCACATCGTCGGGTTTACCGCTACAACAAATATGCTGGTTTAAGCAAAGCACTTGATCGGTCTTTTGCATGACTAAATGCAAGTCATGCGAAACCATTAATACGCCAAAGCCATATTGATCTTTGAGTTGTGATATTTTTTCGTATAGCTCAGCTTGCCCCAATACATCGACGCCTTGCGCTGGCTCATCAAGTATCAATAATTCAGGTTTTTTAAGGAGCGCGCGTGCTAATAAAACACGTTGAAACTCACCGCCAGACAGTGATTGAATATCTTGATCAGCCAAGTGTTCAATATCAATCTCACTTAATACGTTTTTAATATTTTCATGGGATGATTTTTTAGCGAGGGAAATAAATCGTTTCACGGTCAGCGGCATCAAGTCATTAATGCTGATTTTTTGTGGAACATAGCCAATGTTTAATTTAGGTTTTAGCCAAACGATGCCGCTATCGGTTTTTTGTAAGCCCAATAAAATACGAACCAGTGTGGATTTTCCTGCGCCGTTTGGGCCAATCACGGTTAATATTTTTCCCGCTTGCAATTCAAGGCTGACATCATGCAAAATCGACTTCTTGTTTAGACTCAAATTGATATGATCAACTGAGGCTAACTTGTCTGCGGGTTTAGTTGTTGATGTTGGCATGTTGGGTCAGTTAGATAAATTAAAAATCAGGATTAATAATGCATCGTATTGTACTCTATTTTCTTATGCTGGGAATCATATCTGTATTTTCAAGTGTGGTTAGTGCTGAGCCTTATAAGCGGAAAATAAAAGTACTGAGTAGTATTAAACCCATTCAATCCATCGTGCTCGCGATTGCGGGTGAGCATGTTATCAGTCAGCAGCTGATCCCTGATTATGCTTCTCCGCATACATATGCTTTTAAGCCATCTGATATGCGTAAGATTAAAAAGGCGGATATTATCTTTCGTATCGATGATCATTTTGAAGCGATGTTGAATCCTCTTTTTGCAAATGTAGCGGATCAATCTAAAATTATATCGCTTGCTGATAAACCCGAAATTCATTTTTTACCTGCAACAGGCGGTCATTCACATGCTGATAAAAATGACAATGCGGCGAAAAAAGAACATGACTCAGAACATAAAGAAAACATGGATATGCATATTTTTACATCGCCAAAAAATGTGTTGCTAATGGCAAGGACGATTGCAGATTCGCTCAGCCAGCGAGAGCCAAATAAGAAAGGGCTTTATGAAAAGAATTTAAAAGCTTTCAGTCAGGCTGTTAATCAAAAGGCGGAAGACATAAAGCAAGATTTTAATGATATTAATACGACACCTTATTTTGTATTTCATAACTCATGGCAATACTTTGGTGAATATTTTGGCTTACAAAAACCCGAAGTGCTTAATGTGCACGAGGGGATTACGGCAGGCGTAAAAACAATCTTAGAAAGTCGTAGAGAAATTATTGCAGACAATGTGCATTGTATTTTTAGCGACCCGAGTATCAGCGATGCTAGAGCAAAGACATTAACCGAAAACTTAGATGTAAAAACTAAAAAAATTGATATTTTACAGAGTGGGCTTGCACTTGATGGTTTTACTTATTTGAATTGGTTAGATGCAATGCGAGTAGATGTAAAAGCTTGTTTGAGTTATGGAATGTAGCTTTTAATACGCCATGTAAAAGTGGGGGGTGTGAATTTAAAGCTTATTGTTAAAATAGTTCCAAAAGTATTGGCATAATCAATACACCGTCATTCCCGCATGCTTTTAGCGGGAATCTCATAATACAGGCACTTTTTCAACAAGATCCCCGATAACTACACGCGGGGATGACGAGATACAAGAAGTGTCAATACTTCTGGGACGTTTCATAGTAATAACCAGTTGTCTGATTTAGTGGTAGTTTTCTTCAATAAGGTTAAAATATAACTTAATAGAAGCTGAATGAAGTTCAGCCCATAATAAAAATAAAGGGTGTAACAATGAAGCAAGGACAAATATTTTCACTTGTAATAGTATGTTTAATGTTACTTAGCGCGCCTGCTAAAGCTTTCTCAAACGATCCGACGGGAAAAATATTTATAGCAAAGTCCTTTGGTGATTTCAGTAACTGTGGGCCTATCTCAGCGCTCATGCTGGCAAAATATATTAATTCAGATTTCAGTGCTGGTGACTTAAACACGGCTATTGTCAAAGCACGAAAAATAACCATGAAAGATAAATCGCGTGATGTAGATTACCGATGGTGGAATATGCGCGACATCAAAAAATACTTAACCCATATGTCCGTTCGATATGATGAAGTGGTAATGCGCAACAACCTGCCTTTAGAAAAAAGAAAGAATGAGATCATTTCAAGACTGAATCAAGGCAATGTTGTATTGATTAACGTCAATATGAATGATCTTCCTTATAATTCTGAAGTTGGCAAACCTTACACAACATTTCCTTTGCTTGGTAAAGCTTGGGGGCATTTCTTGGTTATTGTGGGCTATAAAGAAGTGAATGGTCAGATGGCATTTGAGATTCACGATTCTTATTCGAAAAATGGTAAGAACCGCATGTTTTATGCCAAAAATATTGTGAATTCAATTAACAGCTATAACCCAGAAGTTATCTTTGTAAAGAATACAAAAACTATGGATAATTTATGGGCAAGTGCAAGTTGGTAGTATACTAATATACACAAAGCACACCCCCCCACTTTTACATGATGTTTGAGGATTTCTTATCAAGGACGATATGCAGCACTTCATAAACAATAATTCACTTCAAGCTCCTTATCCTGAGAACACAGAGAAAGCTGTATTCGGTATGGGCTGTTTCTGGGGTGTAGAAAGAAAATTCTGGGAGCTAGGGTCTGGCATACATGTTACTGCGGTAGGTTATGCAGGTGGCAACACTGTAGACCCTACTTACAAAGAAGTTTGCACAGGCACAACCCATCATAATGAAGTGGTTTTGGTTGTTTTTGATCCTGTAATTATTAGCTACGAAACATTGCTTAAAACCTTTTGGGAAAGCCACGACCCAACGCAAGGGATGCAACAAGGTAATGATAAAGGTACGCAATATCGCTCAGGAATTTATTGCTACAGTGAGGAGCAAATGGAGCAAGCATTAGCTTCAAAGAATGCCTACCAGCAAGTGATAAAAGATGCGGGTCATTCTCAAATTACTACCGAAATTATTTCTGCGCCTGAATTTTACTTTGCGGAAGAATATCACCAACAATACCTAGCAAAGAATCCGCAAGGTTATTGTGGATTGGGTGGCTTAGGTTTGGATTGCGCAAAGCCTAATGCTTAAATCATAAATCCAAGATCATTAGTATTAAAGTTGCTTAGATTAGGGAAAATCTCATTCATATCGCTATCAGTCATTCCCATCCATTTTGCCAATGTCGCGCCATATTGATCAACACCGTATTTAGGAATAAAGCGCCCCGTATCTGCAGCATCATCAGGGCCATCTACGGTTAAATCGAGCATGTTGCCATGAATTTGTCCGCCTTTAACAGCGCCACCCATGACTAAATTATGCTCCGCCCATGCGTGATCTGATCCATCATCATTTGATGTGTAAGAGCGCCCAAACTCGCTGGCGGTAAAGGTGGTTACGCTATTTTCTACACCGAGTTCTACGGTTGTTTTATAAAAAGCATCCATTGCTCCATCAAGCTTTGATAGGTTGTTCGCATGATCCGTTAATTGGTTTCCATGTGAATCCCAACCGCCCATCGCCACAAAAAATATTTGACGTTTCATGCCTAAGTTTTCACGAATAGAGATCATTTTGGCAGCCATTTTTAGCTGTTTAGCCAGACTATTTCCAGAGGGGTAAGTTGTAGTTATTTCTTGTGATCTAGCAATTTCATCTATCAATGCACTAATGCGTTCATCGGCATTGATATAGGTTTTTGCCATGTGTTGTTTCAACAAACTTGATTTGTTCGTGGCGAGAATTTTATTCCAAGCATTTATGCGACTAGCTCTCCAATTAGGCCAAGTTTCATTTTTGAAGGCTTTGATTTCTTCAACACCAGAATCGGCATTAAGGACAAAATCTAACGGGTTTAAGCCACGTTGCCAAACGCTATTTCCTGCTAAACTAAAAAGAGCAGGTTCGGTAGGATTAGTATTTGCTGTAGTGAGCATATCCATCATTCTGCCGCCCCAGCCAGGAGGGTGAACGCTAGACTTTGCTGTGGTACCTGTTTCCCAAAATTCTTGTTGATGGCTGTGTGAGAATAAATCAGCAGGTAAGCGAGCAGTTTCATTTTTATAACTTGCTCGGTCAGTTGGCTCGATAAGCGCGCCAATGCTTGCAGCGATGGCAAGTTTGTCATTATCATAAAGCGCTTGTAGTTTGCCCATAGATGGATGAAAAGCTTGTTGATTACCTTTTAAAGGATTAAGTGTATTACGCGGAAGTGACAACCCTGAACGTGCCGTTTTGTATTGATCGTATGCCGCTTGCTCATAAGGTACGAGCATATTAAAGGCATCGTTGCCACCAAATAAAAATACACACACTAAGGACTTATGATCGGTTAGAGAGCTGTAGTCGGATGAGGCGGCCATGGCAGACTGCATCAGTTGCAACTTTCCTTGTGCTGCCAATAAAGATGTTGATCCAACGCCTAGGGTTAATTTCTTTAAGAAGGCTCTACGTTGTAGTGATTGTGAATGATTCATTTGAGAGTCTCCTTCTTATTGTTGGATTAAGTATTCAGGTGAGCTGATAATCAGCAAAATGGCTTCTCTGGCTTTTTCGAGCGGGGGATTATCGGCGTATTTATAACCATCCACTAAATCTAGATGTTCTTTTAAAATACTTTTTAATGAAGTCGACATTTCATTGTTAAGTAAGACTAGGCTTAGGTGATCAAGTAGCTCATCCGTATTGCTTGCTAATGCAGTTTCTTCGCTTAAGTTAAGTTTTGAATGCTCATCAAGCTTGGGTGTTGTTACTTTGTAGTCACTAAAAACTGTCACCATGTAGTGGAGTAAGTTAGTATTGCTGGTAAGTGTGTTCTCATTGATTATTTGAAACTCAGGCGCCACTAAGCCTTGATCATTAAGCACACCATTAGGTGAGAAATCGGGGCGATAAAAGTTAAACACCGATTTTGCACCTAGAGGGTTTTGAGCGGTGTATCTCCCAAACTGTGTAATTGCATCCCAGAATAATAGGATGGAGTAATTTCCTTTTCCGCAGGTTTTTGATGAATCCCAGTAATGACCCTTCTTTAAAGAGCTTTGCATATTAAAGGCGCGCCATAAATGACTCATGCGCAGTAATGGTTCACGTAGCTTGCCAAACGTATCTGATTTATTTTCTGCAAGCGCTTCATTATCAAGCAAGATAGCGGTCACGACTGCTTTTAAATCGCCTTTCACGCCTGCACCATTATCATTGAATATAGTAGCAACGCGTTGTACATAAGCTGGTGTTGGGTTACTGGTGACAAGGCGTTGGATAAGTTGCTTACTTATAAAAGGTGCAATATTGGAGTGGTTAAAAATATTATCGAGCGCAAAGGTTAAATCCTCTTGCGCCGATTGCCCATTGGGGCTGATCTCGCCATTGAGAAGATGCTTGTCAGATGTGTCGTGATATTCCTCTACCGCAACCATTGGCTTGGTATGGTCTGCATTACCGAAATATGAATTCCATTCAACATCCGCATAATTCCAGCCAGTGAACACTTTGGCAAATTCTTCAACAGTCTTTTGGTTGTAGGTTGCTATGGGTTCGTTATTGCTGCCTAGTTTTTCTGATCCATCAAGATTTAATTCATGAACACCAATAGTAAACAATTGCAGAATTTCTCGAGCATAGTTCTCATCTGGGCGAACACCTTCTGCTGCATTCGCTTTTTGATTTCTTGTCATGCTTAAAAAATCACCCATGGTAGGATGGAGTGTGACTTCTTCTAATATGTCACGGTAATTTCCAAAGGCATGTTTTACTAGAATATCGTAATAACTGGCGATAGATAATTCAAATCCACTTAAGCCAAGGCCATCTGAATTAGAGATAACCAATATTTCACTCAATGCTAAGGCGACACGTTGGCGTAATTGGTCATCACTTTTCATTGCAGTTTCCCACCAAATTTGGTGGCGAGCAAAACCATACTCCCATGAATCGAGGACTTTATCGCCTTCACTGGTTATATCGGCACACATTTTTTTGCCCAGACTTTTTACTTGAGGGGCGTGTAGTGTTGCTGCTGCGTTGTATTGTTCGATAAGCCAGCCTTCATAAGTCTTTTTACTGACTAGATGATTGATGCTGTTTTTTGTAGGGCCAAATGTTGTGCGATTTAAAAACTTTGAGGCATCACTTTTATTTTTAACATTGTGTGAGCTAGTGGATGGTGGCGGTATATCTGGGTTATCATCATTGTTGCTTTTTGTTGTTCCGCCACCGCCACCGCCGCCGCAAGCGCTAAGAAAAGTGATGATGAAGAAAGGGATTGCTACTTTGAGCATTTTGGACATGGTAATATCCTTGTTTATTATGAGTAAGCTTGAAGCAGTGTCGCATCAAACAGCTTAACTCTGACTTAATGATTATTTTCTAAAGCATTGCACCTATGACAAATATTATCGAAAAAGTTTCAAAAAAATTATATGAAAATAATCTATCCGTAGTATCAGCTGAATCTTGCACAGGCGGATGGGTAGCAAAACAGCTCACAGATTTGGCAGGAAGCTCCGCTATTTTTGACCGTGGATTTGTAACGTATAGCAATCAGGCTAAACAAGATATGCTAGGCGTATCCATTGAAGCACTGGATAATTATGGAGCAGTAAGTGAGCAAGTTGTAGTTGAAATGGTAGAAGGCGCGCTTAAAAATTCGCAGGCAGATATTGCATTATCAATCAGCGGAGTAGCAGGTCCTGAGGGTGGAACAGAAGATAAACCTGTGGGAATGGTTTGTTTTGGCTGGAAGAAAAGGGATGGAGAAGCAATAGCAGAAACAATTATATTTACGGGTGATAGGGATGAAATACGTCGCCAAGCTGTTGATTTTTCATTAGAAGGTGTTATTAGTCTTGTAGGTTAGAATGAATGCATGACAAACAATAATAAATTATTGTTTGTTTTATGTTCGCTTTTATGTTTAAAATAGAACAAACAACGAATCATAAGGTAGCTAAAATTAAATAACAGCTAAATAAAAACGGAATAAATAAGGTTATATAAAAATGGATGAGCAAAGAAAACAAGCATTAGCAGCGGCATTGGGGCAAATTGAAAGACAGTTTGGTAAAGGTACGGTTATGCGTATGGGCGATTCAGCCGCCGCACGAAATATCGATGTCGTATCAACAGGTTCACTAACTTTAGACCTTGCACTAGGCATAGGTGGATTACCCAAAGGGCGTGTAATAGAAATATACGGACCTGAATCATCAGGTAAGACCACCATGACTTTACACGCGATTGCAGAGTGTCAAAAAGCAGGTGGAACCTGTGCATTTATCGATGCAGAGCATGCGCTTGATCCAAGTTATGCACAAAAGTTAGGTGTAAATATTGATGAATTACTAATATCTCAACCCGATACGGGTGAGCAAGCATTAGAAGTGACAGACATGCTGGTACGTTCTGGTGGTGTCGATATGGTTGTTATTGACTCTGTAGCGGCGCTAACACCTAGAGCAGAAATTGAAGGCGATATGGGTGATTCACACATGGGTCTTCAGGCACGTTTAATGTCACAAGCCTTGCGTAAATTAACCGCTAATATCAAGCGCTCAAACACCATGGTTGTTTTCATCAACCAGATTCGTATGAAAATTGGTGTAATGTTTGGAAGTCCAGAAACAACAACAGGCGGTAATGCATTAAAGTTCTACGCATCAGTTCGTTTAGATATTCGTCGTATTGGCGCAATCAAAAAAGGCGATGAAATAGTTGGTAATGCAACACGCGTAAAAGTAGTTAAAAATAAAATGGCGCCTCCTTTCAAACAAGCTGAGTTTGAGATTCGCTATGGCGAAGGTGTATCTCACGTTGGTGAATTACTAGACCTTGGTGTGCAAGAGGGATTTGTAAATAAAGCAGGCTCTTGGTACAGCTACAACGGTGAAAAAATTGGGCAAGGTAAAGATAACTCAGGGCAATATCTAAAAGAGCATCCAGAAATTGCAGATGAATTAGAAGCTTTGATACGTGAAAAACTACTGCCTTCAAAAACAGAAGCCACAGATAAAAGTGCTGAGAAGAAGAGTAAAAAAGCAGATAGCCCTGAGTAACTGTTCATTAAACTATAAGTACACCCCCCTAGTTTTACATGATAGTTGAACTCATGGTCAAACATCATGTAAAACTAGGGGGGTGTACTCCAATAAATCAAATTCTAAATATTCTCATAATTAGAATATAGCCCTTGCCCTCTTCCCCATAGAGGGCTTTTTTAGTGAGTTTACTGTTTGTTTTTTAAACAGATAACTCAGCCGAGCATCGCGAGACAATAGCTTTAGCTGACCCGTTAGGGTGAGGCGAATGCCGAATAATTATGTCGCCGTCTTTTGGGCGACGTGTACGAGATTACTTGTAAGGAACTAATATGAGTAAACTAGGATTCAGTAAAAGAGATAACTATTCACGTTGCAAAAACTCTGCAATCTACTCGCTCGCAATGCGGGAGCATTCACGTCAAGAGCTTTACAAGAAACTTATCCAAAAAGAATATTCTGAGGATGTTGATCTCAATAAATTACTCGACGAACTAGAAGCGCGTGATTATCAAAGCGATCAACGTTTCACTGAGAGTTTTATCCGTTACCGCGTTTCACGCGGTCAGGGCAAAGTAAAAATATCAAATGATTTAAAAATGCGTGGTGTCAGTGCCTCATTGATAAATATATCAATACAACAAGCAGATGCTGATTGGTTTGTACTAGCGAGCCAATTACGGGAAAAAAAATATGGTAAAAATATCCCTCATGACTACAAAGAAAAAGCAAAGCAAATGCGCTTTTTATTCAGCCGAGGTTTTGATGCAGAGATGATTCGATACGCTCTTGGATAGGCCTAAAGTACACTTGATATTACCAAGTTAAGTACTTGGGTTTATTTCCTTCTACTTCGCTTTGCATAAATCAAGTCCGCACAAAAACCCCCTAGAACGACTGCACGCTTGCTGAGCGGAGTCGAAGCATTGGTTGAACTTTACTTTAACTTAATGGCATTGGTACCACACCCCCCCACTTTTACATGATTGTTTGCAAAACATCATGTAAAAGTGGGGGGGTGTGCCTTTAAATATATAGATATTAAAATTCCTTGAAACTCCCCTTACATACAGAGACAATACGCTTTTAAAACCCAATTAGAGCGTAGCATGTCGACAGATTCTAAAAAACTAAAGAGTACCGCAGAAATCAGGCAAGAATTTCTAGATTTCTTTGCGGGTAAAAATCATGAAATCGTTGCTTCAAGTTCTCTAATCCCGGGCAATGATAAAACCTTATTGTTTACCAATGCTGGCATGGTGCAGTTTAAAGATGTATTCCTTGGTGAAGATAAACGTAACTACAGTCGTGCTACAACATCACAACGCTGTGTGCGTGCAGGTGGAAAACACAATGACCTTGAAAATGTAGGCTACACCGCGCGCCATCACACCTTTTTCGAAATGCTCGGTAACTTTAGCTTTGGTGATTACTTCAAAGAAGAAGCGATTACTTTTGCATGGGAATATCTAACAAAAGTCGCCATGCTACCGCCCGAAAAACTATGGGTAACGGTTTATGAAAATGATGATGAAGCCGCCGACATTTGGATTAATAAAATAGAATTTCCAATAGATCGTATTAGCAGGATAGGCGATAAGCCGGGTAAAAAATACGAGAGTGATAATTTCTGGGCAATGGGTGACACGGGTCCTTGTGGGCCATGTTCAGAAATTTTTTATGATCATGGTGAACATATTTGGGGTGGTCCTCCAGGAACGCCCGAAGAAGATGGCGACAGATATATCGAGATTTGGAACCTTGTCTTTATGCAGTATAACCGCTCAAAAAGTGGAGAAATGAAACCCCTGCCAAAGCCATCTGTTGATACAGGAATGGGTTTAGAACGATTAGCGGCTATTTTACAAAATGGTCATAGCAACTATGATATAGATTTATTTCAAAACTTAATTCAATTTATCGCAAAATTGTCTAAAACAGACGACCTTGATAACGCCTCACTCAAGGTCATTGCCGATCATATTCGTTCATGTACGTTCTTAATTGTTGATGGTGTTGTGCCCTCAAATGAAGGGAGGGGCTATGTGCTTCGTCGCATCATTCGCCGTGCGGCACGTCATGGGCATAAACTCGGATTGAACGATGCTTTCTTCTATAAGATCGTAAAGGCACTTGTTAAAGAAATGGGTGAAGCTTATCCAGAACTTGAAAAAGAAGAAGCGAATATAGAAAAAATTCTTTTAAAAGAAGAAAAGCGTTTTGCAGAAACCTTAGATCAAGGTATGAAAATATTGGGTGATGCAATCAGTGACCTTAAAGGCGATACCATTCCGGGTGATGTGGTGTTTAAACTTTATGATACTTATGGTTTTCCTCTTGATTTAACTGCGGATATTGCGCGTGAGCATGAATTAAAAATTGATGAAGCAGGTTATGAAGCTGCAATGGAACAACAACGCCAAACGGCGAGAGCCGCAGGAAAATTCGACACTGATTACACCGATAAACTGGATGTAACAGGTGAGACAGATTTCAGCGGTTATGATAAAACCCAAGATAATGTTGAAGTTGAATCAATCTTCATAAATGGCAAAAAAGCAAATGAATTGAGCGATGGTCAAGATGGGCAAGTCGTTCTTAAAAGTACGCCATTCTACGCAGAATCTGGTGGGCCAGTAGGTGACACAGGTCAGCTTATGTCAGGTACAAATATCTTTGAAGTTAAAGATACTCAAAAGCAGGGCAATGTATTTATTCACAATGGCACGATGAAAAGTGGATCATTAAAAGCGGGCGATACATTTACGGCACAAGTGACAGAAGACCGTCGCCAAGCCATTGTGCTCAATCATTCAGCTACGCATTTAATGCACAAAGCATTACGCGAAGTATTGGGTGAGCATGTTGAGCAAAAAGGCTCGTTGGTAACAGCCAATCATTTACGTTTTGATTTTGCCCACGGCGAGCCGATGACAAGAGAAGAAATCAACAAAGTTGAAAGCCTAGTCAATAATGAAATTCGCTTAAATGCCGAGGCTAAATCGACCATCACATCAATGGATGAAGCCGTTAAAAAAGGCGCAATGGCATTGTTTGGAGAAAAGTACGGTGATGAGGTTCGCGTAGTCAACATCGGCTATTCAACCGAGCTTTGTGGCGGCGTTCATGTAAAACGCGCGGGTGATATTGGCATATTTAAACTCACCAGCGAAAGCGGAGTTGCCGCAGGTGTACGCCGTGTTGAAGCGGTGACAGGAACAGGCGCGCTTGATTGGATTAATCAGCGCTCACAACAATTAGAATCCATCGCAGGTTTAGTAAAATCTGGCGTAAATGGCGCAGAAGAAAAGGTTGGTTTGATTTTAGAGAAATCACGCGTATTAGAAAAAGAGTTAGAGCAATTAAAGTCAAAGTTAGCCGCGCAAGCAGGTTCTGATCTTGCTTCACAAGCAGTTGAAGTGAACGGCATTAAAGTCTTAGCAGCAAATTTAGAAGGCGCTGATCCTAAATCATTACGCGATACGGTTGATCAACTTAAAAATAAATTGGGCAAAGCTGCCGTAGTGGTTTCAACCATAGCAAACGGTAAAGTGAGCTTAGTTGCGGGGGTAACCAAAGCAGAAACTGCCACGATAAAAGCGGGTGATTTATTAAAGCACGTTGCCAGTCAAATAGATGGTAAAGGTGGTGGAAGACCTGATATGGCGCAAGGTGGAGGCAATGATACAAAGGCACTGCCTGCGGCACTGGAATCTGTTGTCAAATGGGTTGAAGAACAAGCGGGAAGCTAGACATGTCAAAATTAGTGGTACAAAAATACGGCGGAACATCAGTAGGGTCGGTAGAGCGTATTCAAGAGGTTGCCAAACGTGTGATTCGTTATCGTGAACGCGGTGACTCGGTGGTGGTGGTTTTATCTGCTATGTCGGGCGAAACTAATAAGCTAGTCAGCTTGATTAATGAGATTAACCCGAATGGTTCAGCGCGTGAAAAAGATGTGATTCTTTCAACGGGTGAGCAAATTACCATTGGTTTATTAAGCTTGGCACTTGAAGCCAAAGGCTGTGCAGCGCGTTCGTATACAGGAACACAAGCACGAGTGATGACTGATAACGCGTTTAGCAAAGCGAGAATCAGTGAGATAGATGGAAGCAAAATTAAAGAAGATATTGCCGCAGGAAAAGTGGTTGTTGTGGCGGGTTTTCAAGGTGTTGATTGCGATGGAAATATCACAACACTCGGTCGTGGTGGTTCAGATACGACAGCCGTTGCGCTAGCGGTTGCGTTAGAGGCGGATGAATGCCAAATCTATACCGATGTGGATGGTGTTTACACAACCGATCCGCGCATGGTGCCTGAAGCACGTCATATCCCAAAACTAGCTTTGGAAGAAATGCTAGAAATGGCAAGCCAAGGTTCAAAAGTTTTACAAATTAGAGCGGTAGAATTTGCTCATAAATACAATATGCCCATTCGTGTTCTATCAAGTTTTGATGAAGGCGATGAAGGAAAAAGTACGCTGGTAACGCGTGAGGAAGACATAATGGAAGAAGTACTGGTACGAGGCATTGCCTTTAATAAAGACGAAGCGCAACTAACCATTACAGGTGTGCCAGATCAACCAGGCGTAGCGTATAAAATTGTAGGGCCAATCTCGGATGCAAATATCGAAGTGGATATGATTGTACAGAGTATCGGCTCAGATGGGGCAACAGACTTCACCTTCACGGTGCATCGAAATGATTACGAGCAAGCCAAAAATATTTTATCGGAGACAGCAAAAAAAGTGGGCGCAGAAAACTGTAGTGGCAATGACAAAATTGCAAAAGTCTCTATTGTCGGTGGCGGGATGCGCTCACATGCAGGAGTAGCCTCTGACATGTTTGCAGCGCTTGCAAAAGAGAATATCAATATCCACATGATCTCAACATCTGAAATAAAAGTTTCAGTGGTTGTTGATGAGAAATATTTAGAGCTTGCGGTTAGGTCTTTGCACGAAGCTTTTGGTTTAGACCAAGCATAGGGAGCGCGCCTCTAAACGGCGGCACGTTTGCTGAGCCTGTCGAAGCATTGGTTGAATCACTTTATAACTTAATTGCATTGGTACACCCCCCCACTTTTACATGATCATGTAAAAGTGGGGGGGGTGTACCAATATCATAATAAACAGAAGCTCTCTACCAGTGGGCTACTATGTAGGTTGGTGCTGAGGAACGAAGCCCAACGTGATACTGTTTGTTGGGCTTCGTGAACTCAGCACCAACCTACAACTGCAGTAGTCTTTAGTAATTCGATCTCATAAGTAAAATCCGACCCCGTAAAAAATAAATTAATTGACTCTCAGATAATTAAGTCTCTGTTCAGTTGTTCTGTGAGAAAATAGTCTCGTCTATCTGAAAAAGTAGTTGTTATCGAAAAATAATACTAATAAATAACTACACAAATAAAAAAGAGATAGCTAAAAAATAATATAACCGCAGGATAGCGGCTAATAATTACAATAACGGAGAACGAAGGGATGTTAATTTTAACAAGACGCGTGGGTGAGTCACTCATGATTGGTGATGATGTCACAATCTCAGTGTTAGGTGTGAAGGGAAACCAAGTGCGTATCGGTATTGATGCACCAAAAGAAATTGCGGTACATCGTGAAGAAATATACGAGCGTATTAAAAGTGAAGCATTACGACTGGTTGAGCCAGAGAAAAACGCTGGCTAAGCTTTTATTAGAAGCTTAGAACGTAACCTATCGTTTAAGTGGCAATTTTCACGTGATAACTTTTGCACCATTTGGTGTGCCAAGAATCAGAACATCAGCAGGGCGCTGAGCAAATAGCCCAACCGTAACTACGCCCGGTAGTTGGTTAAAGTGTGCCTCCATTTTCACAGGCTCCATAATCTCTAAACCATGAATATCAATAATAATATTGCCGTTATCGGTAGTGAATCCTGTGCGTAATTCAGGTCTTCCACCCATTTTTACAATTTCACGCCCAATATAACTACGCGCCATCGGGATAACTTCCACAGGCAATGGGAATGCACCCATCACATCCACCAACTTGCTTTCATCGGCGATACAGATAAATTTATCACTCGCGCCAGCGACAATCTTTTCACGCGTTAATGCGCCACCGCCGCCTTTAATAAGGTTTAAGTGCTTATCAGACTCATCTGCGCCATCAACATAAATTGAAAGCTGACCTGCATTATTCAAATCCATAACGGGAATGCCATGACTTTTTAAGCGCTCTTCGCTGGCGACTGAGCTAGCGACGGTCCCATCGATTTTACCTTTTACAGTTGCCAATAAATCAATAAAGTGGTTTGCGGTAGAGCCTGTGCCGATACCTACAACCATGCCCGATTCTACATATTCTAATGCGGCAGCTGCTGCAGCTATTTTCATTTCATCTTGTGTCATGTGAAACTCCGTGTAATTTTAATAATTGTATATGATGAGCGCATCATACTCGCCAATATACAAAAATCTATACCAATGAAGGTATACCGAAATCTCAATACCTGTACAATTCACCTATGAACAAAAAAATCATCGAAAAAATACTAACCGCCAGAGTGTACGACGTAGCCGTCGAAACACCGCTTGAACCAGCAAAATCATTATCAAAGCGTTTAGATAATAGTATTTACCTAAAACGTGAAGATTTACAGGCGGTTTTCTCCTTCAAATTGCGCGGTGCATTTAACTGCATGTTTCAATTATCTGATGAAGAAAAAACGCGCGGCGTAGTGGCAGCATCAGCAGGAAATCATGCACAAGGCGTAGCGATTTCAGGCGAAAAACTAGGTATTAAAACCACCATTGTTATGCCTAAAATTACGCCAGAGATAAAAGTAAAAGGTGTTACATCGCGCGGCGGAAAGGCGGTTCTAATTGGTGATACATTTGATGATGCCTACGCTCATGCGATGGAGTTGGCGACAAAAGAAGGCATGACATTTATCCATCCTTTCGATAATTTAGATGTAATTGCAGGTCAAGGCACAATCGGCATGGAGCTTTTGCGCCAACATCCCGACCCGATTGATGTGGTTTTTGTTGCAGTGGGTGGTGGTGGTTTAATTTCAGGTATCGCAAGCTACATTAAATATCTGAGCCCAGCGACAAAAATAATAGGCGTTGAGCACGAAGAAGCACCCGCAATGTTTGAGGCTTTCAAACAAAATAAACGCGTGTTGCTAGATAGTATCGGCACCTTTGCAGATGGCGCGGCAGTACGCCAAGCAGGTGAGAATACTTTTGAGATAGCCAAAGAAGTTGTTGATGAAATGATATTAGTCAGCACAGATGAAACCTGCGCGGCCATAAAAGATGTTTTCGAAGAAACTAGAACACTGCTAGAACCTGCAGGCGCGTTAGCTACAGCGGGCATGAAAAACTACATTCAAGAACACCAATTAAAAAACAAACAAATAATTACAATAACCAGTGGCGCAAATATTAACTTCGATCGCTTACGCCATGTGGCAGAACGCGCCGAGCTAGGTGAAAAACGTGAAGCCATATTGGCAGTCACCATCCCAGAAAGACCGAATAGCTTTAAAGAATTTTGTGGCGCATTGGGCGATAGAGCCATTACAGAGTTCAACTATCGTTATTCTGATTCAAGCGATGCCCAAGTATTTACAGGTGTAAAACTAAGCGGTGGTGATGAAGAAAAAGAAAAGATTGTTAGCAATCTAAAGTCCCAAGGCTACGGTGTACTTGATCTCACAGACAACGAACTAGCAAAAGTACATCTACGCTTTATGGTAGGCGGACACGCGCAAGACGTAGATAACGAAGTGCTGTATCGCTTCAGCTTCCCCGAAAGACCCGGCGCACTACTGCACTTTTTAACCCAAATGGGCGGAAACTGGAATATCAGCTTATTCCATTATCGCAATCACGGCTCAGACTTTGGGCGTGTACTAACAGGCGTACAAGTGCCGCCAGATGAGCGCCCACAGTTCTGCCAGTTTTTAGAAGACTTGGGTTATGACCATTGGGATGAAACAGATAATCCTGCTTATCAGAGTTTTTTGCGGTAGTACATTTTTAAAAGCACCCCCCTAGTTTTACATGGTTAGTTGTTATGTGCCTGTAAAACTAGGGGGGTGTGCTTCGACTTCTCTCAGCAGAACAGCTTTTATTTGTCAAAACATCGATATAAGACTTGATGTAACAGGGCTGATTAGATAAACTTACGCGCCTTTCGATACCTAGCTGTTTCTGGGTGTTTAAATATAATTTTTTCGTGGCTGCTTAGATTGTTTTAATCGTTGCAGTTACATAGCATTTTTTTTGGAGAAATATCATGGCAAAAGTTTGCATGGTAACAGGTAAGCGTCCAGTTGCAGGTAACAATGTATCTCACGCTCATAATAAAACACGTCGTCGTTTTTTACCGAACTTACACACTCACCGTTTCTGGGTTGAGAGTGAAAACCGTTTCGTAAAGTTACGTTTAACAGCAAAAGGTATGCGTATCATTGATAAGAATGGTATTGATACTGTATTGGCTGATGTTCGCGCTCGCGGCATTAAAGTTTAGACAAGGGTTTAGGAGATAGAGACATGCGTGATAAAATCAAAATGGTATCGTCAGCTGGAACAGGCTACTACTACACAACGACTAAGAACAAACGTACAATGACTGAGAAATTGGTTAAGAAAATGTACGATCCTAAAGTTCGTAAGCACGTTGAGTTCAAAGAATCTAAAATTAAGTAATTAGTTTATTTATTCGTAAATAAAGCTAATTCAGAAAGCTCGGTTTAACCGAGCTTTTTTTATGCCTGTAAGATTGACTGAATATAAAGCACACCCCCCTAGTTTTACATCATGTAAAACTAGGGGGGTGTGCTTAGCAAAATTTGTTATACTACTTGGATAATAAGCGAACAATAAAATAATAAGTGACTCATCATAGATGAGAAGAATTGGGGAATTCACTACTTATGAGCAAGCAAGCTCTTATACAAACCAGCGCTTTAAATCGCTATTACGGTAAATACCATGCCGTAAATGATTTTAATTTAACGCTTCACAAAGGTGAAGTGCTGGGTTTGCTCGGCCCAAACGGCGCGGGCAAGTCAACGACTATGCAAATGCTCACGGGTAATATTTTCCCCAGCTCAGGCACGATACAAATTAATGGCGTGGATTTATTAGATAATCCCAAACAGGCAAAAAAATCAATCGGTTATTTGCCAGAACAACCGCCTATTTATCGTGATATGACGGCGAGTGAGTTTTTAAAATACTGCGCGGCATTGCATGATATTCCAAAAGATAAACGCCAATCAGCGATAGATATTGCTATTGAGCGTTGTGGTTTAGGTGATGTTGCCAATAAACTGATTGCGAATCTTTCTAAGGGGTATCAGCAACGTGTAGGTATTGCACAAGCAATTTTACACCAACCGCAAGTGGTTATTTTAGATGAACCCACCGTGGGGCTGGATCCAATCCAAATTACTGAAATTCGTGAGTTGATTCGTGAACTAGGAAAAGACCACAGCGTTATATTATCTACGCATATCCTGCCAGAAGTTCAAGCGGTATGTGATCGTGTGCAAATTATCAAAGAAGGAAGTACCGTTTTTTCTGATACCTTTGAGCAATTGGAACAACGACAATCTGCCCCTGTTTTATTGGTGGGGTTTGAATCTGTCGTTGATGAAAATGAATTGTCTACATTGGCAGGCGTAAAGAGTGTTCAGTTATTAGGTGAAGCGCGTTATCAACTAAATTATGAAGAATCACCAATAGCATCTGATGTTTTTCAGTTAAGTGTTGCTAAGGGCTGGAAGCTCAATGAATTAAACCAGCAAACAGAATCACTTGAGCAAATATTTATGAACTTGATTCATAACGAATCGGTTGCCAGCGAAAATACAGTAGAAGAAGTTGTAAAAGAGCAGGTGGCAAAAAATGGATAAAATTTTCACGATTGCGACTACCGAGTTTAAGCGTTTATTCAACTCTCCATTGGCGTGGAGCGTGCTGGCTATTTTGCAATTTATTCTTACGCTGATGTTTCTTATATTTTTAGATGCATTTATAACCGACATTCAACCCGCAACCGCTACCATGGAAAACCCACCGGGCGTGACGTCGATTGTGTTGTCGCCTTTGTATTTATGGACAGGCGTTATCATGCTGGTGATTATGCCGATTATGACCATGCGCCTGTTTGCCGAAGAGCGCATGAATAAAACGCTGACCTTATTACTGTCATCACCGCTATCATCAACACAAATAGTATTAGGTAAATTCCTTGGTATCGTGTTTTTTATACTATTGGTGATTGCCATGATAAGCCTAATACCATTGGCACTAACGATTGGCACAACGCTGGATTGGGGCGTGATTTTCACATCATCCTTGGGCTTGTTTTTACTATTAAGCTCATTTGCTGCCGCAGGATTATTTATTTCTTCACTAACCAGTCAGCCCATAATAGCCGCGATTAGTAGCTTTGGTTTATTGCTCTTTTTGGTGGTTTTATATTTATCAGGAAATTCACAAGGCAACAGTAGCGAGGTATTTATTTATTTATCACACTTTAGCCATTACTTGCCTTTTCTTGATGGTGTGTTTGATACCAGCGACTTGGTTTACTACGCCTTATTTATTGTCGGTTTTTTAATTTTATCCATCCGCAAACTAGATAACGATAGGTTACTGGGGTGATAACAAAATGAGTAAAAACTTAAACATAGGGCTGCGTTTTCAAAATATTATTTTTACGATCCTTGTTATGATCGTCATTGGTCTGCTCGCATGGTTAGGAAAAACTTACCACACCGAGTTTGATTTCACCCATAACCAACAAAACTCTCTTCATGCTTCTACACAAAAATTATTGAGAAAGCTGGATAAACCGCTACAGCTAATCGCCTATATTCCTGATGATGCCACGGTGCATCAAGCACTGAAAAAGCGTGTAACTAAATACCAAAAGTACAAAAAAGACATTAGCTTAGAAATTATAAATCCTGATCTAAATCCTGATAAAGCGAAAGCAGATGGCATCCAGTTCAGCGGACAGCTACTGATTCGCCTAGGTGATAAAAGTGAAATTATAAGTTCGGTGGATGAGCAAACCGTTATCAATGTTTTACAGCGCTTGTCACGTGATAAGCCTCGCCTTGCTGTATTTCTTGAAGGGCATAATGAACGCCAGCCGTTTGATGAGAATTCTAACGGTATTTCCAAGCTAGCAAAGGTTTTGCAAACGCAGGGTTTTAATATCCAGCCACATAATTTGATTCGTACTCAGTCGATCCCCAGCGATGCAACTTTTATCGTTATCGCTGCACCTCAAAAAGCCTATTTAGAAGCAGAAGTAAAAATTATTACAGACTACATCAAGCAAGGCGGAAACTTGCTATGGATGCACGAGCCAGGCGAGATGTTTGGCTTGGATAATTTGGAACAGCAACTAGGTATTGTTATCAATGAAGGCACGATGCTGGAAGCGAACCAAGCGTTACAAGATATGCTGGGCATTAAGCATCCTGCCGCGATAGCGATTATAGATTATGGCGAGTCGGAGTTAACCAAAGATTTAACCGCGCACACCATATTTCCTTTTGCGACTGCGATTGCGCGTGATGAAGAAACTGAGCAAGCCGAGCAAGATGAAAAATGGAAATATCAGCCTTTGCTAACAACCTTGCCCACAAGTTGGTTGGAGTCGGGCGAAATTCAAGGCGATGTGAAATTTGATGATGAGGCAGACAAGCCCGGTCCGTTAGATATTGCAATGACCTTAACGCGTCCGAATAGTATAAATGAAAAAGCGCCAGATCAACGTATCGTTGTTATGGGTGACAGCAATTTTATGCTAAATAATTTTATCGGTCAGGGCAGCAACATAGAGCTAGCAACTAATATATTTAACTGGCTGGGCGCAGATGATGAATTACTTTCCATCACACGAGTAAGCGCGCCTGATACAACATTAGATATGCCAAATTGGGCGCTGTACGGTATGTCTCTTTTCTTTTTGTTGGTGTTACCGATAGGCTTGTTGTTAATCGGAACAGTGCGTTGGATGAGGCGTAGAAAAAGGTAATAGACATCTATCATGTAAAAGTGGGGGGGTGTACTTATCTACCAAGTAAAAGAAAACTCTGCTTAGCAGGCGTACAGTTGTTTGAGGGCGGTTCCCTGAGCGGAGTCGAAGGGTTCCCAGCACTTAACTTAATAACCCTAATACTATATAAAAACTACAGAGGGGAAAATAATGAAAAAGCTAAATTCAGTATTTATAGCACTAGGCTTATCCTTATTAACAGGTTGTGCAGGCGTTGGTCTTCCAGATGGCGGTGGAAAAAAAACAAGCAATAAAAACTTCTACCAACATTGGGTGCATTCTTATGAAGAGCAAGGCGGTCAAAAGACACCCAATATATTCCGCCCAAAAGGTAGCAAAGAATTCTCAGTAAGCCGTTTTCGTATGGAGTTTGGCTTTGACCCTAGTGGTCAATGTAACTATAAATTCTTAAGCCCGAATGATGCTCATGAAATGCGTAACTGTGTCTTCACTAAAATTGACAATAAAGTTTATATTTATGATAACGATGGAAAATTATTGAAGCATCTTTCTTTTACGCTTACAAAACCTAGCAGTAAAGATGAAATGCAAATGAGCTATGGCGTTCAAGCGCCGATAAGCAAAGAGGCGAAAAAAGAGCCAAAGAAAAAGCAATAATATGGCAAGTTCAAATACAAAAAGACTTTTATTAAACCTTATTTTGCTCGCAGTAGTCGGTGTGTTAATTGCCTTTGTGGTTTTACGAAAAGAAGATACAGGTGATTTACATACGACTTTGTATGATGATTCTATCGGTAATGATGCAAGGGAATTAATCATCCACGCAGAAGGACACGAAGATGTTGTCATCCAGCGAGATGATAAGATTTGGAATGTGATAAAGCCCTCATCATTTGTCGCCGATAAAGAAAAAGTAAGGCAGTTATTTACCTTGTTATCAGAAAATGCCGAGAGCAGTTACGATATTAAAGGTAAGGATCTAGCCAGTTATGGCTTGGATAAGGATAATCTCAGTGTAAGCTTTAACGGTGTGAAAATGATTTTTGGCAAGTTTAATGAAGTCACTCATCAACGTTTTATTTTAAAAGGCGATAGAATGTATCTGATTAGTGAAACCGTATCTGGCTTGATGATGATGGGTGAAGAAGGTTTTAAGCCGCAAGAAAAACCCAAGCTGATTCACACTATTGAAAGCGGCGCTCCCGCCTCAAAATAACGATGCCAGAACTCCCAGAAGTCGAAACTACTCGCAGAGGTATTCTGCCTTATATCGATCAACAAACCGTTGTAGAGATTATTGTTCGGCAGCCCAAATTACGCTGGCTAGTGCCTGATGAAATCCATGATATGGAAGGTGAGATAGTTCAAAGCGTTACTCGTCGTGGAAAATATATCTTATTAGAAACATCAAAAGGAACCGTATTAATTCATTTGGGTATGTCGGGCAGTTTACGTATTCTTGATGTCGGTACTGAGCCTGAAAAGCATGATCATGTCGATATTGTATTTGCTAATAAAAAACTTATTCGCTTGTGTGATCCTCGTCGTTTTGGCGCAGTCTTATGGACGACTAAAAATCCGCTCAAACATAAATTGATTCGATCACTAGGGCCTGAACCATTAGGCGAAGATTTCAATGTGGATTATCTATTTCAATTCTCAAGAGGCCGCAAAGTAAGCATCAAACAATTCATAATGAATGGACATGTGGTTGTTGGTGTCGGGAATATCTATGCTTGTGAATCGCTATTCAAAGCAGGAATATCGCCGAAGGCATTGGCGGGTAAAGTCTCAAAAGCACGTTATAAAAAACTAGTGATTATTATAAAAGAGGTCTTAGCTGCAGCGATAGAGCAGGGCGGAACAACCTTAAAAGACTTTGTGCGCGCGACAGGCAAGCCTGGATATTTTCAGCAACAATTAAATGTTTACGGCAGGGCGGGCGAACAATGTTCAGTTTGTGATGCTACTGTAAAGCAAATCAAACAAGGACAACGCTCGACATTCTATTGTGGCAAATGTCAGCGCTAACGGTTTATATATAACGTAAAGCACACCCCCCCACTTTTACATGATGTTTGTATAAACATCATGTAAAAGTGGGGGGGTGTGCTTCTATAATCTTAATTATTTGTTTCCTTGATTTAGCCTTTTCTTCTAAAGCCCCAAAACAAACCAAGCCCAGCCATAGCCGCAGATGATAAATTAGCTGTAATAAAGTTTTTAAGACCGCCAAGGTGCGGAGAAATCCATGCAATCAAACTGTTGTAAATATTTTCAAAGGCATCCCATTTCACATCAATCAAATTATTATATTGTAAAACGAAAAGAAGTATCAATGCTGTACCCGCAAGGAAGAAAACAAACTTCATAAAAGTGCGTGTTGCAAAGCCAATGACATAGCCTGCAAAAAAACTGAAGCCCATGTAAGTAAAGAGGGCTATCCAGTTGCCCGCCTGAATTGAACTACCAACATCCATGTCTTAATACCTGTGATTTACAATGGTCGAGAAGCATATCATAATCTAGCCAAATTTCTCGGGTACTGTAATAAAAAAATGAGCAAAAAATGTGACCAATATTAACCGCCGTTTCTGCGTAGCACCGATGCTCGATTGGACTGATCGACATGAGCGTTACTTCCTGCGTTTAATCTCAAAACATGCTGTGTTGTATACAGAAATGATAACAACAGGTGCGCTGATTCATGGTGACAAAGAACGGTATCTTCAGTTTAATAAAGAAGAACATCCTGTCGCGCTTCAACTAGGTGGTAGTGACCCTGAAGCCATGGCTATATGCGCAAAAATGGCAGAAGATTACGGTTATGATGAAGTGAATATCAATGTAGGTTGCCCCAGTGATCGCGTACAAAATGGAGCTTTTGGCGCATGTTTAATGGCGGAGCCTGAACTAGTTGCAGAAAATGTTAGCAAAATGCAAGATGCCGTGGATATTCCTGTCACCGTAAAAAACAGGATTGCTATCGATGAGATGGATGAATATAAATGTCTTCCAAATTTTTTAGAAAGTATCTCACAGGCAGGTTGTAAAACATTTATCATCCACGCACGAAAAGCATGGTTAAAAGGCTTAAGCCCAAAACAAAATCGTGATGTGCCACCGCTGAATTACGAGCTGGTTTATCAAATGAAACGTGATTTTCCTGAACTGGAAATTATCATCAACGGTGGCATCAAAACCTTAGCTCAATCTGAGGAGCATCTAAAACACATTGATGGTGTGATGGTAGGGCGTGAGGCTTATCATAATCCTTATATTATGAATCAAGTAGATGAACGTTTATACGGCGATGAGCAAGATAATAAAACGGAATTAGATGTGCTTAATCAGTATATGGAATACATGCAAAAACAAATGGATAAAGGCGTGTATTTAAAGCATATGAGCCGTCATTTATTGGGGCTATTTATAGGACAACCCGGCGCAAAAGCATGGCGACGACACATCAGCGAAAATGCCTACAAAGAAGGAGCGGGAATCGAAGTTATCCAACAAGCAGTAAGTTATATAAATTAAAGCCAATAACTACAGCATTTGGTCATTTAGTGGTTGACCAGAAACCAAGCAGCCAGTAAAATTCGCGACCTCTGTTGATCATCGTTTAGATGTTGCGAGCAGATTTCTACCAATTCCTCGATAGCTCAGTTGGTAGAGCAGTAGACTGTTAATCTATTGGTCCCTGGTTCGAGTCCAGGTCGAGGAGCCATATTTTAAAAGGGCTGTAGCGTTTTTTGTTACAGCCCTTTTTCTTTGTTTTTCAAATAAGGTACAATAAAGGTACACTGCTCAGATGCAAGGTACACTTTATGGCTACCATCGTTAAGACCAAATCAGGTTCTTGGAAAGCGATTATTCGCATTACAGGAAACCCAATAGCGACCAAAACTTTTAGAATTAAGAGAGATGCAACCGATTGGGCAAGAACGACAGAAGATGAAATAGTTCGTGGTATTTATGTGCCTAGAAATAACTCTGAAAAAACAACAATAACAAAAGCGTTTGATCGCTACCTCAAAGAAATATCCTCATTAAAAAAACCATCTACTCACAAGTTTGAAAAAAATCGGGCTAAATTCATTCAAAAGCAATTAGGTCGTTATACCTTGGCTTCATTGAGTGCTGAACATATTGCAAATTACCGTGATCAACGCCTTGCTTCAGGATTAAGTACAGATACAGTTCGGCTAGAACTAGCCTTGCTCAGTCATTTATACACTGTCTCAATTAAAGAATGGGGAATGGGCATACCTGCTAATCCTGTATTAAATGTAAGAAAGCCAAAAACATCTAAAGGGCGTGACCGACGACTAGAAGGAGATGAAGAGCAACGGCTGTTTGCTGCTTGCGAGTCTTATAGTAACCCTATGCTAGCGTGGATAGTTAAGTTAGCTTTGCATACAGGTATGCGTCATGGTGAAATTGTCAGCCTTACACGTAACAATGTGAACTTGGAGAAAAGAACACTATTTTTGTCAGATACTAAAAATGGCTCATCACGAACAGTACCTTTATCAAATAAGGTGTTAATAAGCATGCAAAACTGACCCACTTTAGGGGTTAATTGGCATCGAAAATTGACCCACCTATTTGTAGTTTAATACCAAGCTTTAGCTTGGAGAATTTAATAGGTGATATTAATGGAAACAGCCATGAAAGTGCGTCGTCGCATTTTAATCAATAATGAAAGTATACGATCAGTTGCAAAAGAAACAGGACTCTCCCGAAACACCATACGCAAATATTGCCGTGATGATTCACCACCAAAATATAAACGCATCGCACCCAATTTTAGTCCTAAGCTAAAAGGGTTTGAGGATCAATTAACGCAATGGTTTGAGTTTGATCTTAAACGCCCTAAGCGTGAAAGGCGTACCGCACAAAAACTCTATGAGCAGCTCGTGATTGAAGGTTATCAAGGATCCTATTCTCCTGTCTGTCGCTTCGTAAAAAAGTTAAGAGCCACCCAACTGTCTCTAAACGATGCTTTTATCCCTCTGAACTTTAAAGCAGGCGATGCCATGCAGTTTGATTGGAGTCTTGAAGTGGTGCTGCTGGGTGGTGTTGAGACACGACTAAAAATTGCTCACTTCAGACTCTCGCACAGCCGTAAGCCTTTTATTGTGGCGTATCCTTGTGAAACACAAGAGATGCTACTTGATGCGTTTGTACAAGCCTTTGGCTTT
>JAKIUW010000007.1 GCA_021647365.1 Cocleimonas sp.
CGATTGTTACAGCTTAATTTGTTTGAGAAGCGCGACCTTATGGCACTTCTTCGAGGTGATCCACCCAATAGAAAACAACATGACTTTAATCAAATGGTGATGTTATGAAGTTAACGGGACAGTAGTGGCTTTGGTTATATCATTATTACTGAAGCCTATTTACTTTCTGGCAAGGTAATATTCAACTCAAGCGTATCAAAGTTATCACCTTTCTCAACTTTCACATTCACGGCATCATCGTTAACTTTAACGTATTTACGAATCACCACCATTAGCTCCTCTTGAAGCTTGGGTAAATACTCTGGTGCTTTTGACGATGTATCCGAATGCTCATGCGCAATCAGAATTTGTAGCCTTTCTTTTGCAAGACTTGCCGTGTTTTTCTTTTTCTCTTTTTTGAAGAAACTAAACAGTCCCATGTTCTTATCCCCTAAGTTCCTTTTAACCGAATAGCTTTTTGAAAAAGCCTTTCTTTTCTTCTGGATTAACAAAGCGTAACGGCACATCTTCACCTAAGAAGCGCGCAACCACATCTGTATAAGCCTGACCCGCTTGGCTTTCCTTATCCATAATGACAGGATTACCGCTGTTTGAAGCTTGCAATACAGAACCAGACTCTGGAATAACACCAATCAATGGGATTGATAAAATATCCTGAATATCTTCCATGCTCAACATATCGCCACCCTCAACGCGCTCAGGTGAATAGCGAGTAATGAGAAGGTGTTCTTTAACCGTGCCACCCTCTTCAGCAACTTTTGAACGACTTTGTAAAATACCCAAAATACGGTCTGAATCACGTACTGATGATACTTCAGGATTTGTAACAACAATGGCTTCATCTGCAAAATAAAGTGCCATAAAAGCACCTTTTTCGATACCTGCGGGTGAGTCACACACTATGTAGTCGAAACCATCCTCTTTAAGTTCATTAATAACGCTTTCAACGCCTTCTGTATTTAAAGCATCTTTATCGCGTGTTTGTGAGGCTGGAAGAATGTATAAGTTATCAACGCGCTTATCTTTAATCAACGCTTGTTTGAGTGTCGCCTCACCATTGATCACATTAACAAAATCGTAAACAACGCGGCGCTCAACGCCCATAATTAAATCGAGATTTCTTAGACCGACATCAAAATCTATTACCGCTGTTTTAAAGCCCTTAGCCGCTAAACCTGCCGCAAATGCGGCACTTGATGTTGTTTTACCTACACCACCTTTACCTGATGTGACTACGATTACTTTACTCAATTTATTATCTCCCAATTTTTATCTTTTATATTATGCCTAATACCAATATTTGTAACTATTCAGATTACTCTTAAAACTTGTCAGTTCGAGGTGAAAGATGTGAGTTTACAAATGTAAATGATCATCTTCCAACAAAGAAATGGCGAGCTTTAAGGGTGATATGGATAGTTACAAAGCTTCAACGATCAACTTCTCACCCTCAAGACGAATCATCGCAGGCTTGCCTTTTAAATTCGTATCTAACTCATCAAACAACTGATAGCGCCCTGCAATGGCAACCAATTCGGCCTGTAGCGACTGGCAATAAATCCGTGCATTCTCATTACCCTGTGCTCCTGCTAAAACACGCCCACGCAATGCACCATAAATATGAATTGAACCGTCTGCCATAATTTCAGAACCCGCGCTAGTTGGTGCAAGTACTGTCATATCGGCATTAGCCGCATAAATTTGCTGACCTGATCGCACTGGGCGATCAACCGTCATTGCACTATTCATCCCGATTGTTTGTGTCGCTGGGTTTGTATTTTCTGATTTAGCTTCTGCTTGGACTGCCTTTTCTTCTACTGGTTCAGATTTAGTATCAGCGGTATTTGACGGCGCCTGTTGCGCTCGCATAATTGCCCAGCCACTTGCCCTGATTAGTTTATTTGCAGCCTCAGGGAAGTTACGCACACCAACAGGAATAAAACCAAGCTCCAACAAGCCTTCTTTCAATGCACTAAAATCAAGATCCAAAGCATTACCACTCAGCTCTGAACCATCAATAACAAGAGGGCTTTGCATAAAGAACTGCGGTGCTTCATCTCTTTTTTGTTCTAGTGTCGAACACACTTTATTTACATCTGTGTCTTGTATATGCAAGACATTGAGCATCGACATTTCACCTTTTAACTGCATATTAGGCACTACATTAATTCAACAAGGCGGGCATCATAACTGAGATAAATAACCAAATCTATACACCAAAAGGCTAAAAATTAATCATGCTTTCTATGCCAAAAATACATACAAAACCAGCTTAATTGGATGTACTTTGTAATCAAAGACTTGTGCCGCATTCCTATTTTTACATGTAGGTTTACATATAATTTATCATCGCTAAAATTATTTTTTCAATATACAATTCCAAAACTTTTAGCACCTTATGTTTTTAGCATTATGTCAGCCAGCCCCCTACATCCTCTCTTTCCAAATAAAGAATCTCAACAAACCAGCTGGGGACAATTACACGGTTGCTCACAAGATTTACTCATTGCCAATACGGCGAAAGAATACAAAGGCTTGGTGGTTTTAGTTACCCCAGACTCTCACAGTGCTTATACCGCCGAAGCGAATATTCGCTTTTTTATGGGCATTGATGAACATGATCACTCATCAGATAACGATACCAAAAACAATGTCCATATCTTCCCTGATTGGGAAACCCTGCCCTACGATGTTTTTTCACCGCATGAAGATTTAATCTCAGATCGCCTAAAAACACTGTATCAACTCAGTACCCTCAAGCAAGGCGTACTTATCGTACCTGTTTCTACGCTTATGCTACGCCTTCCACCTGTGAATTATATTCGCTCTAATACACTAATGATAAAGGTCGGCGACGAATTAGAAATTGATCTACTTCGCATTCAATTAGAAGAAGCAGGCTACCGCCATACCTCGCAAGTGATGGAGCATGGCGAATACAGTACGCGTGGCTCACTGATTGATTTATTCCCGATGGGGATGAGCCAACCCTACCGCATTGACCTTTTTGATACCGACGTTGAAACCATCCGCAGTTTTAATCCTGAAGATCAGCGAACCATTAAAAAGGTTGATCAGATCGAGCTTTTGCCTGCGCACGAATTTCCGTTAAACCCCGAAGGCATTGCACGCTTTAGAGAAAACTACAGCCAGCAAATTGCTGGGGATTTATCACTCAGCCAAATTTATGATAACGTGAGCAATGGCACACCACCTGCTGGCATCGAATACTACTTGCCGTTATTTTTTGAAAGCACCGCCACGCTGTTTGATTATCTGCCCGAAAAAACCTTATTGATAAATACCGACGGCACACAAGCATCGGCTGAAACATTCTTCGCCACCGTACACGACAGACACGAGCAACGCCGACATGATATTGAGCGCCCTATTCTTGCACCTGAAGTGCTATACCTTAGCCCTGAGCAGCTCCAAGAAAATATTGAACCGTTGCGCCGTGTTAATACGCATCACTTCAAGCAGGAGAGATACACACAAAACCAAGGGCATAATTATCCTGTCAGCACGCTGCCTTCTTTATTAATTCAAGGGAGGTCAGAAGATCCACTGATTTTAATCAAACAGTTTTTGGCGACATTCTCAAAAAATAGCGCAAGCCAAAACAGCGAAGGCAGAATATTATTTACAGCAGATTCGGCAGGTCGCCGTGAAAATCTATTAGGGCTACTGCGCGACAATGGCTATTCGCCCACCACCTATGAAAATTGGCAGGCGTTTCTTGATGCCAAACCCACGAGCGTACTCGATATTGGGCTGACCATCGCACCGATGGAAAATGGCTTGTGGATAAAAGGCGATGACGGTTCTCTCGCGATCATCCCCGAGGCAATGCTCTTCGGTCAGCAAGTCCAACAAAAACGTCGTCGCCAAAAACCTACCCGCGATGCCGATGCGATTATTCGCAACCTCACCGACTTGAGCGAAGGCGACCCCGTAGTACACGAAGAACACGGCGTGGGGCGTTTTATGGGAATGCAAAAACTCACCACTGGCGGTATTGAGCAAGAATTCATCAATTTAGAATACGCCAAAGGTTCTAAACTCTACGTGCCTGTTACATCGCTACACTTGATTAGCCGATACACAGGCGTCAGCGCCGAACATGCGCCACTGCATACGCTCGGCACAGAACACTGGGATAAAGTCCGTAAAAAAGCAGCGCAAAAAGCTCATGACGTTGCCACCGAATTATTAGAAATTCACGCCCGCCGTGCCGCACAAAAAGGTCATGCATTTCCATTTAACGAATTGGAATACAATGTCTTCGCAGACTCATTCCCCTTTGAAGAAACACCCGACCAAGCCGCCGCCATCGGCACGGTTATCAAAGATATGATCTCCGAAAAACCGATGGATCGTGTCACTTGTGGTGATGTAGGTTTTGGTAAAACCGAAGTTGCCATGCGCGCCGCCTTTGTTGCCGCCAATACAGGCAAACAAGTCGCGATTATTGCGCCGACGACTTTATTGGTGCAACAACACGCTAAAAACTTCCAAGACCGTTTTGCTGATTGGCCGTTTAAGATCTCTTCGCTTTCACGTTTTAAAACACCCAAAGAAACGCGCGAAACACTGGCAAATATGGCATCGGGTAAGGTCGATATTGTTATCGGCACACATAAGCTTTTGCAAAAAGACATCAACTTTAAAGACCTTGGCTTAGTCGTTATCGATGAAGAACATAGATTTGGTGTGCGCCATAAAGAACAGCTCAAAAAGATGCGCGCCAATGTCGATATGCTCACGCTCACCGCCACCCCTATTCCGCGCACCTTGAATATGTCATTGGCGGGCTTGCGAGATTTATCCATTATCGCCACGCCACCATCACAACGCCATGCGATTAAAACCTTTGTCACCGAATGGGACAAAACTATGATTCAAGAAGCCTGTGCGCGCGAGCTTGCGCGTGGCGGACAGGTTTACTTTTTGCATAACGAAGTCAAAACCATTCAAAAAATGGCGGAAGATTTACAAGATATTTTGCCCGACACCAAGATACGATTTGCTCACGGACAGATGCCCGAACGCGAGCTTGAAAGCATTATGAGTGATTTTTCACATCAACGCTTTCACATCCTTGTCGCCACCACCATTATAGAAAGCGGCATCGATGTACCAAACGCCAACACCATTATCATCAATCGAGCCGATAAATTAGGCTTGGCACAACTGCACCAAATTCGCGGACGCGTCGGTCGCTCACATCATAAAGCCTATGCTTATTTATTAGTGCCAAGCAAAAAAACGCTTACAGGCGATGCCAAGAAACGCTTGGAAGCCATTGAATCATTGGAAGATTTAGGTGTAGGTTTTACACTCGCATCGCACGATTTAGAAATACGCGGCGCAGGCGAATTATTGGGCGATGACCAAAGCGGACAAATCCAAGAAATCGGATTCAATATGTATAACGACCTATTAGAGCGCGCTGTAAAAGCACTCAAATCAGGCAAACTACCAACAATGGATGGCAACGAAACACGCACCTCGGTCGATATGGGCGTAGTCACACTCATCCCCGACGACTACCTGCCCGACGTACATAACCGACTCATCATGTACAAACGCATCGCCAGCGCAAAAGATGGCAACGCCCTACGCGAACTGCGCGTAGAAATGATCGACCGCTTTGGTTTGTTACCAGAAGCCGTCAGCAACCTATTTGAAGTCACCCGCCTAAAACAAATCGCCCAAAATTTAGGCATCGTAAAACTAGACATGGGCGAAGAAGGCGGGCGTATCCACTTCAATGAAAAACCCAATATCGACCCCATGAAAATTCTAGGCTTAGTCCAACAGCGCCCCTGGGAATTTAAAATTAAAGGTCAAGATAAGATTCATTTTGAGTATGAAGAAATGGAAACTTTAGAACAGCGGGCGCAGTGGATTAAGCGATTCTTTAAAGATATTGCTTTGTAAACACATCAACCATCAAAGACATTACTATATTCACTCGAATGTTTAATATGTTTACCTGTTTTAAGGTTTATTGGTTTAAATTCAGCATCTTCTTCAGTAAGAAATGCAGGGATTTTAAAATCTTTTCCACCCGCTTTCTGCCAGCATTGTGCGAACCATTCTGCCGTTAATAAATTATCTGCATTGTATTTTTCATAGGCAGTATCCATACATGAATTCTGCTCAGCTTCATCATCAAAGTCTAAGCAATCACAAATCGTATCCTCTTGTGAAATATATTTCGGTGAATCTATCAATAAACCAAGTTTTGACATTGGTTCGTACGGCTTAATACCTTCTACTGAACCTTGAAACCTATTTAAAAAATAAATGTAGAAAGGAACACTGGGTAGTGATTCTCTAAACAACATTATCTGAATACACCTGAGGTCTTCAGGACATTCTTGCTGAAAAAAATGAGACAACTCTAATGTTAGAGCCTCAGTGTGTTTATTTAAAAATGGTTCTATATTCATATGTATCAAATATACCTAACTTATGACTAAAATATCCACTAAACACTTTAGATAATGCACACCCCCCCACTTTTACATGACCTACATAAGCACTATCATAAAATACATATTTTATGTATAATGATAAAAACACATAAGATAATCTAAGTTATGGCAAATCAACTCACACAAAGAATTTCAGCAACCGATCTGGCGCGCAATTTAGCTAGCGTGATTGATCAGGTGCGTGTCGCCCGCTTACCCATGACAATCACACGCGGCAATCAAGATATTGCCCAAATCATACCTGTAATAAACAGCACGGTTAGCTTGTCTGACTTAGACTCGTTATTAAAGAGAAGCTCATTATCAAAAAGCCAAAAGCAATTATTCGCTGATGATCTTATCCGTGTTCGTCAATCTTCAACTTTACCCAACTCAGGCTGGAAATAGCGGGACTGGGATTAAGCGAGATTAATAAAATGGGCTTAATTGTTGATACCAATATCTTTATTGATGCTGAAAACAATCGCTTAGATTTGGGTGATGTGAAATCTTTGCAAACACAGTCGGTATACATTGCCGCTATAACTGTCTCGGAGTTGCTTGCGGGCGTATCACTGGCTAAAACAGCCGATGAAAAAATTAACCGTCATGCTTTTGTTGAAAACATATTAAACTCATTGCCAGTCTTAGATTTTGATACAGAAGTCGCTCGAACCTATGCAGAGCTTTACGCTTACGCCTTGAGCAATGGAGAACGCAATAAAAAACGCCAAAATATCAATGCCCATGATTTACAAATAGCAGCGACAGCTTTGGTTTATGGGCATCGTGTTTTATCATCCAACACCAAAGACTTTAAAGATATTCCTGGAATACAGGTGATTAGCCCCTACTCCGATAATATGGTTCATGAAGATGTGGCTAGATATTCCTCACCTTAAAAACAGTTCTACTGAGCTGTGAAGCACACCCCCCCACTTTTACATGATTGGTTATTAAGTTCTGTTAAACTCCAAAAATGATAGAAAAGCTATTCCAAGACTTCGCCTCTGAATTAAAACCTCAAAACCTTTCCCTTAATAAAGGTGAAACCCTTTTTAAACAAGGGAACTCTGTTAGCAATATTTACTTTATCCAAGTTGGCAAAGTTAAGTTAATCAGAAATACCAGCGATGGTACGCCTGTTGTTTTACATATTGGACAACAGGGAGAATCAATCGCCGAGGCTTCCCTGTTCTCAAATCAATACCACTGCTCTGCAATTATAGATTCTGCTAGTGATGTTTTATTCGTCAACAAAGACTCTCTCATTCAATTCTTAATAAACAAGCCTGATGTGATGATGGAATTGTTAGCTATATTTTCTCGCCAAGTCAGAGACTTACGCGCGATTAATGAGATAAAAAATATCCGTTCAGCAAAAGAACGTATTGTTACTTTTATTAAAAGTAATGCAGATGAAAATCAAGAGTTAAAGCTAGATATAGCTTTAAAAGATTTAGCGGCTAAAATTGGATTGGCACATGAGACCTTCTACCGTGAGTTAAAGAGCTTAGAAAACTCTGGAGAAATTCAACGAGATTCTGATCGAATCAAACTACTATAAGCATCTTTATAATACTTTAGTCGTATGATTTGAATCATACTTGCATTAGTAAATATCAAACTATAATCGTTAATCTACAAACAATTCATGGATCATCAAAAGGCCAATCAAATGAAAATAAAATACTCACTCTCTAAAACACTTTTATTCACCGCGCTATTTAGCACACTATCAACAAATATTTATGCAGAAGAAGACAAACGAAAATTTGTAGAAATGCCTAAAATGATGCAAGAGCATCAGCTAACGAACATGCGTGACCACCTTATGGCGATTAATGAAATTCTCGTTGAAATGGGCAACGATAATTTAGATAAAGCTGCAGATATTGCCGAAGCACGTTTGGGTATGAGTTCTTTAGGGTTACACGGTGCAAGCCACATGGGGAAAGTCATCCCAAAAGAAATGGGCGCTATCGGCACAAGTATGCACAAGGCTGCCAGCCGTTTCGCCTTAAAAGCACAAGAAGGAGATGCCCTACCTGCTTATAAAGCGCTACAAGAAGTTACTGCTGCTTGTGTAGCTTGTCATGCAGGATATAAGACGCGTAAGTAATTATTCCATTTCTAAAGCACACCCCCCCACTTTTACATGATGTAAGTAAACATCATGTAAAAGTGGGGGGGTGTGCTTTGCACTCTATAAATCCATTACAACTAAACAAACGTAGTTTGATTAAATATATTCTGTAAAAAATACAAACCTAAAATACAAACTAAGCCTGCGATAATCGGCGTTAGAATCCAACCAAAACTAATCGAACCCAATACCCGCCAGCGGATATTGGTGCTACCTGTAAACACCCCTATTCCTACTATCGCGCCAATAACGGCTTGTGAGCTGGAAACGGGTACTAAGGGAATTGTCGGCAAACCGTGCCCACTTAAGAAGCTTTCTAAGCCCTGCGATGCGAATAGGAATAGTACAATTGAATGTGCGGTAACCACCACCCACGCGGATATGGGCGACAAGGAAACAATATCCTGCCCTACCGTCATCATCACGCCTTTTGAATAGGTGAAAATTCCCACGGCTATGGCAATGGCTCCTAATAGAAACAGTTGTTGCACCGAGCTAAACACATACGAATCACCAATGGTAAAATCTGTAAACGGCGAGGACGACACAAACACGCCCATGACATTAGCGATATTATTTGCGCCCAAACTGTATGCCCCAAATGCGCCTGCTGCGATTAAAGCAAAACGAGTATAAGCATCAAGTCGTATCAAATGGAGTTTGGCTTTGTTAATTACACGTTTGGTTAAAAGAAAAAGCGGCACGGCGATAAAACCTGCAATGATGGGACAGGCAACCCATGTGAGTAAAATTTTGGTTAGCGTTTCTGAGTCGGTTGGTTTACCACTAAAAATATTCCAGCCGACTATTGCGCCTACCACAGCTTGGCTAGTTGAGACTGGCAAGCCTCGTCTTGTCATCCAAAACACTGTAACCGCCGCCGCCAATGCCGCCATAAATGCGCCGGGTAAAGCATTAATAGCGCCTAGCTTTCCAAGCGTATGTGATGCGCCTGCCCCCGAAATTACCGCGCCTAATATCACAAATACACTGGCAACAATGGCAGCCGTAGTAAAACGTACCATGCCTGTGCCAACCGCTGTGCCAAAGATATTAGCAGCGTCGTTTGCACCTAGCGCCCAACCGAGCGCTAACCCACTTAACAGGAAAATTAAAACAGTTAAATCCATACCTTAGATTTTTCGTCTAATTGTCAATATTGAGAGTATATCTGCGATATCTTCAGCGGTATTTGCCAGTTCATCAATGTGTTCAATAAAATAAGCCAGATGTCTCTTGCGAGCTAAACCCAATGTGCTAGAAAATATTTCTCGCTGAACCCGCGTACTGATTTGATCGGCTTCGGATTCATAAAACATCACCTTGGTGACATGGTCACGCACCGCTTCAATATCACGGAAGAACGAACGCACCGCGAGGATTAAAGCATCCACACTCAAAATTGCGGTATCGGATAATTGAATATAACCGCTATGATAACCTTTGGGGATTTTGGGTGTTTGAATGGAAAAGCGGAATAAATTTGCTTCGTAGATATTAATGAGCGCATCAACATGTTCAAGCAATCCTAATACATCACCGCGCAATTCAGGGATTAACGTTTGCTCATAGAGTTTGGTTTCAATATCACGGCGCAAGCTATCCGCCGATTGCTCAATAACCAAAATTCTCTGTAAATAATTTTCAAAATCATCACAAGGTCCTTGATCAAAATATACCAGTAAAGCACTTTTATATATTAAGCCTGCCTCGGTAACTTTATCTAAAAATTGATCTATCTGTGATTCTAGTTTTTTAGCCCGACCAAATAAGCTAGGTAGTTTTACATTTGATAAATTCATAACGTTGAAGTTTAAATATTTTTTAATTAGTATTTCTCTTAATTAATGATAGTAGAAAATTTTATGAATACCATTTTTTCTATAAAAAATAATAAATTAGCCCAGAAACGACACTTTCCTAATTTTTGTTCTATATATAAAGAATGCGCAGAGATCTTTCGTGCAAATATCTCAGGTAATAACGTGTAAAACACCTCATTCAATTAGGAGAGTAAAATGAAGAAAACCAGTAAATTAGGGCTATTCACAGCCACACTAGCTACATCATTTTTTATGGCATCAACGGCAATAGCTGCAGAAGATTGTCCGCGAGGCACATTAGATAAACGCTTTTGTGACCGAGATGGCGATTTAGTTGCTGATGCGCCCACTGACTCTAAAAAATGGCTAGACCCTGAAACACTCATTTTTGCATACACACCTGTTGAAGACCCTGCTGTATATAAAGAAGCTTGGAGTGATTTTCTCACTCACATGGAAAAAGTAACTGGCAAGAAAGTCGTCTTTTTCCCTGTTCAATCCAATGCGGCTCAAATAGAAGCTATGCGTTCTGGTAGATTACATATTGCAGGTTTCAACACAGGTTCAAACCCTTTAGCCGTAAACTGTGCAGGCTTTAGCCCTTTCACCATTATGGCTAAAGAAGACGGTAGCTTTGGTTACGAAATGGAAATTATTACCTACCCAGGCAGTGGCATCGAGAAAGTTGAAGATATTAAAGGTAAGACATTAGCCTTCACCTCGCCAACGTCAAACTCAGGCTTTAAAGCACCTTCAGCTATTTTGAAATCAGAATTTAAAATGGTGAAAGACAAGGACTTTAAACCGACGTTCTCTGGCAAGCACGATAACTCTATTTTGGGTGTCGCCAATAAAGATTACCCAGCGGCTTCAATCGCTAACTCGGTTAAAGACCGTATGTTAAAGCGCGGTGTTATCAAAGAAGGACAGGTTAAAACGATTTATAAATCTCAAACCTTCCCAACCACTGGTTTTGGTCACGTTTATAACTTAAAACCCGAACTTGCGGCAAAGGTTAAAGAGTCATTCTCGAGTTTTCCATGGGATAATGCAGACGGAACACCTAGCTCTTTAAAGGTTGAGTTCTCAAAATCAAAAGAAGGTCAGTTTATTCCTATTACTTATAAAAAAGAGTGGGCAGTTATTCGTACCATTGATTCTGCAAACGACGTTTCTTATTCTTGTAAATAATGATCAATATTAATTAGATTTAATCCAAGCCCGAAGTCATTCTGACCTCGGGCTTTTTAATGAGTAACCAAACAAGGTAAGGAAATGCTCGAATTAAAAAATCTAGGAAAGCGCTATAAAACAGGCGACGATGCACTTAAAGGTGTCAATTTAACTATTCCCAATGGGCAAGTCATTGGCTTAATCGGCCCTTCTGGTGCAGGTAAAAGCACCTTAATCCGTTGTGTAAATCGCTTGGTTGAACCTACCACAGGTACCGTGATTTTAAACGGCACCGACATCACCAAACTTTCATCAAGCGGCTTGCGCAAAGCGCGCCGTGAAATGGGCATGATTTTTCAAGAATACGCACTGGTTGATCGCCTAACCATTATGGAAAATGTTATGTCGGGTCGTTTAGGCTACATGGGATTTTGGAAAAGTTTTTTTCGGAAATATCCCCAATCTGATATTGATGAAGCCTTTCGTTTATTAGAACGCGTGGGTTTAGACCACATGGTGGATAAACGCGCCGATGAATTATCGGGTGGACAAAAGCAACGCGTAGGTATTGCGCGCGCGCTCATCCAACAACCTAAAGTCATTTTAATTGATGAGCCGACCGCATCACTCGACCCGAAAACATCGCGCCAAATCATGCGTTTGATTTCAGAGCTTTGTAAAGAGCGGCAACTTTCTGCCATCGTTAATATTCACGACGTAGCTTTAGCTCAAATGTTCGTCGAGCGCATTGTTGGTCTGCAAGATGGAGAGTTAGTGTTTGACGGCGCACCCGATGAGCTCACCCCTGAAGCGCTCACCAAAATTTACGGCGAAGAAGATTGGGAAGCAACCATTGATGACGTTGACGAAGGTGAGGAAAACGTGGGAGATCAGAACACATGAGCTCTCGCACATGGAAACGCCCTCCTCTAATCAAAGATACCACATGGCGTTATGGGCTTTTAGCATTAATGGCACTGTATTTTGTCGCTGCATTTTTTTCATACGATGTAAATTGGTCGCGCGTTTACGAAGGGCTTGATCGTGGCTGGACATTTATTAAATCATTTACTAACCCAGATTTTACGACACGTTGGACTGACATTTCAGAAGGTATTTGGGAAAGCATCATCATCACGGTGACATCCACCGTTGTTGGTATTATCCTTGCCATTCCCTTGGCGCTTGGAGCTGCAAGCAATCTTGCCCCAAAGCCTATTTATTATTTGGCGCGCGGATTTATCGCCGTTGCGCGCGCATTGCATGAAATTATTGTTGCCATTTTAATGGTGGCTATTTTTGGCTTTGGTCCACTGGCTGGTTTTATCACACTTACATTTTCTACCATCGGATTTATCGCAAAGCTTTTGGCAGAAGATATTGAGAACATCAGTAAACCCCAAGCCGAAGCGGTGAAATCAACAGGTTCAGGCTGGTGGCAATGGATTAACTATGCCGTGCAACCACAAGTGATGCCGCGCTTGATTGGTTTATCCATTTATCGCATTGATATTAATTTCAGAAGCTCATCCATCCTAGGGCTTGTCGGCGCTGGCGGTGTTGGCGCAACGCTAAATACAGCATTTGATCGCTATGAATTTGACACTGCCGCCGCCATCATCATTATCATTATCGCCATCGTGATGGTGCTTGAATATCTTTCTGGCTTCATCAGAGCCAGAGTACAGTAAAGAGAATATCGAATATGCCCGTTACTACAAAAGGTGAATTGAAAGTATGGCAACGCCGTGACCGAGCCAAGCAATTTAAAATCTGGTTTGGCTGGTTTATCGGTGTTGCTATTTTTATGTTCTGTTGGAAAATAATTTCCGATGCAACTACATGGTTCTTTGTTTATGACGCACCCAGAATCGCTGTCGACATTGGTGGGCGCGCATGGCCACCGCGCTGGAGCTATCTAAGCGAGCTATGGAAACCAATGTGGGATACCATCAATATCGCAACGCTTGGAACACTGTTAGCAATTATCATGGGTGTACCCGTAGCCTTCTTAGCGGCAACAAACACCACGCCGAGCAAACGGTTTTTACGCCCATTGGCTTTATTGATTATCGTTTCAACCCGCTCAATCAATTCGCTTGTTTGGGCGCTATTGCTAGTTTCCATCATTGGCCCCGGGATTTTTGCAGGCACACTCGCCATCGCCATTCGCTCTATCGGCTTTGTAGCCAAGCTTTTGTATGAAGCGATTGAAGAGATAGATGTAAACCAAGTCGAAGCCATACAAGCCACAGGCGCCAGCAAACTACAGGTTATCGCCTACGGTATCGTGCCGCAAATCATGCCCGCCTTTGCAGGCTTGAGCGTATTCCGCTGGGATATTAATATCCGCGAATCAACCATATTAGGTTTGGTAGGCGCAGGCGGAATCGGGCTTTATTTACAATCATCTTTAAATATTTTAGCTTGGCCACAAGTTACGGTTATTTTGATTATGATTTTAATTGCCGTGGTGATTAGTGAATGGGTTTCATCCAAGGTTCGCTTAGCAATAATTTAGCGAGCTTGCCATTTTTGTTTCACAAAAAATGGACAACCCGATTACGTCGCCGTCTTTTTGGCGACGTTGTATATAGCTTTAGGTATATCCCAACAAGCACAGCCCCCCACTTTTACATGATGTTTTCCTTGCTCGCTTGATTAATATAAAAGCTAATATTCTTAGTTATTAACTCATCTTTCTCTAGGATTTTTAAATGCCTGCGCATGTTACCTTTACCCTCAAGTAGCTTTTCAGGATCATCAAACTGCGTGCCGTTGCTAAACTCAATCGACAAGTGCTGTTTATAAAGAAAAACCCCACCGACAAGCTCCCCTGAAACATTAAAAACAATACCGCCATATTTTATATCTTTTTTTATTTCAGTCTTTCCACTTAAGAAAACCGCTCTTATTTCCTCTACTATTTCATATCGTTCGGGGAGTGTGGACTTAATATCGATTAGAAAGTCATTAACTTTATCATTGGAGGATTTCATAAATTACTCGGCTCTTTATATTTATGTAATAACGCTAGCATAGCCTATATTAAAAACGTAAGTACACCCCCCCACTTTTACATGATCAATAAAACAACTAATAAACCAAAGCTTCAATCATATAATCAGGCAAAGCGCCTTCACTAAAAAACAACTCTGCCAATTTATCATTACGGCTAGCCTCAGCAAACTGCTGATTATAAATTCCACTGGTAATAAACAGCGCATCTATCCATTGATCATTTGCCCCTAAAATATCCGTTTGTAAGCCATCGCCAATCATTAAAACTTTATGATCTGGAATTCCCGCTAGTTTTGCTAAACAATCTTGATAAATTTGTTTGTGCGGCTTGCCGATGTATTCAACTTTTCCACCTAACTGCTGATAGAGCTTGGCTATCGCACCTGCGGATATACCACGTACGCCTTTGCGAATGGCAATTAAGTCGGGGTTTGCACAGACCATGGGGAGGTTTCTATCTACGGCATTCTGTAATAGTTTTTGGTAAGACGAGGCATCTGAGGTATTCCCTTCTGCGCCAGCATTGATTATGAAATCTGCTTGCTCCAATGTGTTTACCAATGATAAATCTAAGCCTTCGAGGATTCCTTGACTACGTTTTGGACCAAGGTAATAACAACGACTGCCTAAGCCCTCATATCGACCTGATTTAAAATTCTGCCAAAGTAATTCGCCTGAGCTTAGGCTAAAGTCAAAGACGGATTGATCAATACCTGTCGCCAAGAGTTCTTTATCAAAATCAGTCGTACGCCTTGCGGCATTCGATAAAATAACAACAATTTTGCCCTGCGCTTTAAGTTGCTTTAAACAGTCATAAGCATGAGGAAACACCTTACCACCATCATGTAACACGCCCCACGCATCTATCAAAAAAGCATCATATTGATCGCTAATTTCACTTAATTTATTTATATTTGATACATTACTCAATATACTTGTCTCTATGAAATTAAAAGCAATCCTATTTGACCATGATGGCACATTAGTTGACTCGGAAGTGACGCATTTTGAACTGTGGCAAGCCGTTTTAGAAAAACATAATGTAGAGCTTGCCGAGCAAGGTTATAAAGATTTTCATTCTGGCACACCTACTCCACGAAATGCAGAAATTCTAGTTGAGAAATATGCTTTAGCCATCACACCGCAAGCTCTGGCTGAAGAAAAAGAAAAATTAACACATGAGTTTTTCACCAAGAATACCTTTCCTTTAATGCCTGACTCGCTTGATACAATTCAGCATTTTCACAAAATGGGTTTAAAGCTAGGCGTGGTGACAGGCGCAGGACGGTTTGGTGTTACATCAACGCTACAAGGCCATCAGCTAGAACAGTATTTCGATGTGATAACCACGGGTGAAGATGTAATAAAAAGCAAACCTGATCCTGCCGTGTATTTACTGGCAATGGAACGCCTTGGCGTGAAGGCTGATGAATGTGTCGCCATTGAAGACACCGAAAATGGTATTCGCTCTGCCATTGCCGCTGGGCTTGTGTGTTGTGCGGTGAAAAATAATTATTCTGCGGGACATGATTTATCCATTGCTACTAAGGTTTTTGGCCGCATGAAAGATGCGAAAGACTGGATAAATAGGAGAGACTCCACGGCTGAATTCAAGTTCTAAGTGCAACGTAATCTCAATACTAGATAATGCTAAGCTTGATGGAATGCTTTAAAGATTAAGTTGCTAGTACATCATATGTACTCTCCTCAAAATTCCGTGTGAAAACACATCAACTTACCTGTTTTTCTAACAGTTATTGTAAATTGCACTTGGTAGCTAAATCCACACCCCCCTACTTTTACATGATCATTTTATTACACCTTTGCCTTAGGCTTACTTATCATCAAAGCGGCAATCACCAGTGTCGCACCTGCAACTGTCAACCAGCTCCATTGCTCATCAAAAAACAACCAGCCCTGTAATGCCGTAAAAGGCGGAACAAGGTAGAAATAACTGGCAACACGCGTGGCTTCGCCGTGGCGGATCATATAAAGCAGTAATAAAATAGCGATTATTGATAAGACAATAATTAACCATGCGAGTGTAGCAACAAAGGTGAGATTCCAATCCACTACGCCGATTTCTGTTGTGAATGAAACGGCTGTAAAAAAAAGCAATGCCGCGCCATATTGATAACTTGAGCCTGTAATAAGATCAACATTTTGCGCATAGCGTTTTTGTAGTAATGTGCCTACCACAATCGCAGGTAGAGCAATTAAAAGCCAAAGAATGCCTTTGCTTGTAATCGTCCCCTCCCAGCTAGAAGCGCCGTAGAGAACAATAGCCACGCCACAAAAAGCCAAGCAATAAGCCCAGCCATTCACGCTTCCTTATAGCGACACTCAGCACCACGCCAGAAAACACGGCGAGCAACAATGGGTTTAAGCTCACAAACAAGGCGGTTAGCCCTGTCGGCATATTGGCATCAATCGCAGCAAATATGCCACCCAAATAAACACCATGAATCAATAAGCCTACTAGCACTTGAATACTCGCATCGAATAAGCTGATTTTTGGTCGCCTCCAAATAATAATCATAATCAAGAATAATGGCACAACAAAAACCATTCGCCACATCAGAAAGGTAAACGGTTCTGCATAAGGCAGACCAAACTTCGCACCCACAAAACCTGTAGACCAAAGAAGTACAAAAATAAATGGAATATAGCGCGTCATAGAAACATCATGTAAAAGTGGGGGGGGGTGCTTTGCTCATCGTATGATTCTATTGATCTGTATTCATAATTGAAAGACACAGTTCTAAATAAGGTTGGTAGATACAATAATGTGGCTAGCGTATAATCGCCCGATGCAAATCACTGCCCCCGACATTTTCTCTTACCGCAAATTCTGGCCACACAAGTTCGGTACGGCCACTGTGTTGCCTATGTCGCGCGATGAAATGGATGATTTGGGCTGGGATTCTTGCGATATTATCATCGTTACGGGTGATGCCTATGTGGATCACCCTAGCTTTGGTATGGCAATTATCGGGCGACTATTAGAGTCACAAGGTTTTCGCGTGGGGATTATTTCACAGCCTGATTGGCGCTCGGCGGAAGATTTTTGCAAGCTCGGCAAGCCCAATTTATTCTACGGCATCGCCGCAGGCAATATGGATTCGATGGTGAATCATTACACTGCCGACCGTAAACCACGCTCAGATGATGCCTACACCGCTGGCGCAAAAGCAGGCAAGCGCCCCAATCGTGCAACGGTTGTTTATGCACAACGCGCACGCGAAGCGTTTAAAGGTGTACCAGTGATTATCGGTGGCATTGAAGCAAGCTTGCGCCGTATTGCTCAATACGATTATTGGACAGAAAAAGTCAGGCGTTCAATTCTGCCTGATTCAAAAGCCGACATGTTGTTATTTGGCAATGCCGAACGCGCCATTGTAGAAGTCGCGCATCGCCTCGCAGCAGGCGAAAAAATTGGTGAGATTACCGATATTCGTGGCACAGCTTTTATGCGCCAAGGTATCCCTGAAGGTTGGACGTTAATTGATTCGACCGACATTGATGAAGTTGGATCGATAGAGCATCCCGATTCAAATCCGTACATCGACACAACCAAAAGTAATGATTGCAAAAAGAATGATGAAGATGCATTAACCGAAGAGAAGCTTAATAGCACCGCTGCTAAAGTTATTCATTTTCATGAGCGCCCGAAAAAACTAGATCGCACAACCACAGTTATCCGCCTGCCATCGCACAACCAAGTGGTTGATAGCAAAATATTATATGCACACGCCTCACGCGTGTTTCATCTAGAAACGAATCCCGGCAACGCCCGATCTTTAGTGCAAATGCACGGCAAACGTGATGTGTGGCTAAACCCACCCCCACAACCATTGAGCGCGCCAGAATTTGATCGCTTGTTTGAAATGCCCTACACACGCAGACCGCACCCATCATACGGCGATTTAAAAATCCCTGCTTATGACATGATTAAGTTCTCCATCAATATCATGCGCGGCTGTTTTGGTGGCTGTACGTTTTGCTCGATTACCGAACACGAAGGGCGCATTATTCAAAGCCGTTCTGAAGATTCAGTGATTCGAGAAGTTGAAGCAATTCGTGATAATGTGCCAGAATTTACAGGCATAATTTCGGACTTAGGTGGGCCGACAGCAAATATGTACAGGCTATCGTGCAAGAGCAATAAAATTGAAGAATCCTGTCGTCGCTTGTCTTGTGTGTATCCTGGTATTTGTGAAAACCTCAACACTAATCACAAACCACTTACCAAACTCTATAAACGAGCGCGAAATGTTGAAGGTGTTAAACGCGTATTTATTGCATCAGGCTTACGTTATGATTTGGCCATTCGTGACCCCGAATATGTAAAAGAATTAGTCACACACCATGTGGGAGGTCGCTTAAAGATAGCACCCGAACATACTGAAAAAAGTACATTATCAAGAATGATGAAGCCGCCGATCGGTAGCTACTACCGCTTTAAAGAACTGTTTGAAAAATATTCAAAAGAAGCAGGCAAAGAGCAATACCTCATCCCTTATTTCATCTCATCACATCCCGGCACAACCGATGAAGACATGATGAATTTAGGGCTATGGCTAAAAGAAAACAAGTTCAAGCCCGACCAAGTGCAACAGTTTATCCCCACGCCAATGGCGTTGGCATCAGCGATGTATCACACCGGCGTAAACCCACTCAAAAAAGTAGGTTCAGACACAGAGCATATCGACACAGCCAAAACGGCAAAGACCAGAAAACTACACAAGGCATTCTTGCGCTATCACGACCCAGAAAACTGGCAAATTATTCGCAATGCCCTAAAACGCATGGGACGTGAAGATTTGATCGGAACAGGTAAAGAACACCTAGTGCCTGAATTTACCCCACGATTAGAAAAGCGAGGCGCCAAAGGAAGCAACAGCAACAAAGGCAATGATTTCCACCACAGAATCAAAAACAAAGCAGCGCAAGGTAAAAAGCGTGGAGCAGCGAGTGGGTTTAAAGGCAAACCTAAAAAGCGCTTGGGGCAGAACTCGGGAAACAAACAAACGAATAAACAGGCTAAGCATCGTCGCTAGATTGTTTGCCCTCTCGACCTAACAGAGAGAGAGGAAGTGTTTTTTGCCACGGAAGCACACGGAAGAAAAATGATTTCTAAAGCACAGCTTATCTGATTAATTATTAATAAAACCCACTTCACGCTATAATCTCAAGTAATAAAAGAATAATAAATATAATCAACATGGCCAAGTTAATTCCCGCTATCAGCTCATGCCTTGATAAGATGCAAGCTGGTGAAAAGCGTTTTGCTAGAAGATTGGAACAATTACTAGATGATGACTACCTGTGTTGGTATGAAGTCCCCGTGGGTAAGCGACAACGATATACTGATTTTGTAATCCTACACCCAGCTCGTGGATTATTATTGCTAGAAGTCAAAGATTGGAGGATTGATACTATTGTTGATCTTGATCCTAAGAGCATTACAATCAACACACCAACTGGTCAAAAAACAACACCTAATCCAGTTCAGCAAGCGCGTGAATGTACCTACGCTCTTATAAATGAACTTCAGGAAGACCCTCAGCTTATACATAAAACAGGAAAATATAAAGGTAATCTAGTTTCCCCATGGGGCTTTGGTGTTGTCCTTAGCAACATCACTCGCAAGCAGTTTAATGATTCAGGCTTCTCTGGTGTCATAAAGCCACATCTAGTAATTTGCAAGGATGAAATGACAGAAAGTGCAGAATCAGAAGAATTTCAAAAACGCCTTTGGGATATGTTTAACTACCAGTTTGCACATCCCTTATCCCTCCCACAAATTGATCGCATACGCTGGCATTTATACCCAGAAGTTAGAATTGGTTCAGGCATTCAAACAGATTTATTTGCAACTACAGCAAATGATAAACTTTCAAATACAAAAAAAGTAATCCCTGAAATTATTAAAGTCATGGATATGCAGCAAGAACAACTTGCAAGAAGCATCGGCAATGGTCATAGAGTAATTCATGGTGTAGCAGGTTCAGGAAAAACATTGATTCTTGGCTATCGTAGCCTATATCTCGCTCAAACATTAGATAAACCCATATTGGTACTTTGCTACAACATCACACTTGCTGCACACCTCCGGCAAATGATGATTGATAATGGTGTAGAAGATAAAGTAAACGTCTATCACTTTCATGATTGGTGTGGCGAACAGTTAAGGCTCTACAATATTGATAAACCTGCTGAAAGAAGCATAAAGTACGTGGATAAGCTCGTTGGAACGGTTATCGAAGCAACAGAGAAAGGTCATATTCCCAAAGGGCAATATGGAGCTATCATGATTGATGAAGGTCATGACTTCCAACCAGAATGGCTTAAATTAATTACAAGCATGATCAACCCAGAGACTGACTCTTTGCTCTTGCTATATGATGATGCTCAATCACTTTATAACAAAAATAAACTCGATTTCAGCCTTTCTAGTGTAGGTATTCAAGCACGAGGAAGAACTACAGTTTTACGTGTGAATTATCGTAATACCGATGAAATCATTAACTTTGCCTACCACTTTGCAAACAAGTACTTTAAATCTAAAGAGAGTGATGATGACCATATTCCACTTATAGAACCTAAAACAGCGGGTAGAAAGGGAAAAGCACCATCAGTAGGGTTATTTAAAAGCTTCAATGAAGAAATAAAACGTATCATTTTTGTCTTCAAGCACCTCAATAAAACACAAGGATATGCGTGGTCAGATATGTGTGTGACCTATCGAAATAAAGATTTAGGTAAACAAATTCAACTCGCCTTTATTAATGAAGGTATTCCTAGCCAGTGGCTTAATAACTCAAAAAATAAAAAGAAATACAACTCATCTGATGACAGCGTAACTATTATGACCATGCATAGTAGTAAGGGACTTGAGTTTCCTATAGTTGCCGTTTCTGGTGTTGGCTTTTTACCGAGCAAAAAAGCGAAAAAAGTCGATGAAGCTAAGCTTCTTTATGTTGCGATGACACGCTCAACGGATAAATTACTGATTACAAGCAGTGATAATAATGAGTTTTTTTGTGATCTAATGAAAGTAGAAGAATCCCAGATTGAAAGCGTTTAGCTGGGGAAAGTCAAACCTTGCCACATAGCCACTCAAAGACTATTTTTTATAGCACACCCCCACACTTTTACATGATGCTTTAGCTTTTAAAGAAACCCACACCTCAGGATGAACCCCGAACCATAAAACAAGCATGAATCATCAGCGTAATCATAATAACCCCACCCCCGATAATCACATGCATCGTAGGCGCTTCGCTTAAAAATATCCATGCTAAATAAGCCCCAAAGACTGTTTCCAGCGGCATGATCATCCCTACTTCTGCGGCGGGCATATAGCGCGGACCTAATGTGATCAATGAAAAAGCCAGCGTTACCACCAAGCCCATCAACAATAAATAAGGAACTGCTGGGGCTTCTAATAACAATGGGCTTGCTGTTAAAGCAATCATAATTGCAGCAATCGCTGACGTTGTTAGCCCTGCAATCGCCATCGCTGGCACCATATTGATCTTTTTAGCTTGGCGCGTAAGGGTGAAATTAATTGCCAATAACAATGCCGTCGCCAATGCAGCCATATCTCCCCAAAACCCACCATGCTTAAAACTATCAAACATAATCGCAGCAGTTGCAGCGATGATAATGAACATCGTTATCCATGTCCTTAAGTTGGTTTTTTCTTTAAGGAACACCCAGCTTAACAAAGCTGAAAATACAGGTGAAATACTGATGATAACCAAAGCGTTAGCAATGCTCGTGTATTGAATGGCTGTTACAAAAAATATCGTGCTCCAACCAAAAAGAAAACCCAGTAATATTCCGCGTTTCCCAATATTGGCAAATTGTCGGATAGTTGTACTACGATAGCTTAAGAAAACAATTATCGTAATACCCAGCGCAAAGAGTAGTCCGCGCCAAAAAAGAATCGTCCACGTATCAGAATTGGCAAGGCGTATTAATAGTGCATCAGGGCTTAATATAAATACGCCCAATACGGTTATGAGCAGGCCTTTTAGATGTTGAGACATTAATTCGTTCTACTTTATAGTCGCTAAAGAGAGCGATTCTAACTAAAAGCTATTTTAAATGCGTTTTATTTTCAATAAAGAGTGAATTAATTGAAACTACTGCTTGTATCATGGCGGAGATTCTCATAAAATGTCGCGTTCTTTGAAACAGGTCGCTTTGATGTAATTTCAAGCTTTCTGATTTAAACCAAAATTAAGATTGTTGATTAGCTAAGGCTTATTAACAGTTATAGAATATACACCTTCATTTCTGGAGAATTGAAATGGGAACAACAGTTAGTGCAAAACCTGCTGAAGTAAAACGCGATTGGTTTGTAGTAGATGCAGACGGCAAAACATTAGGTCGTCTTGCAAGTCAAGTTGCTCATCGTTTACGCGGCAAGCATAAACCTACATTCACACCTCACGTAGATACAGGTGATTACATCGTTATCATTAATGCTGAGAAAATCCGTGTAACGGGTAATAAAGCAAAAGATAAAATGTACTACAGAAGTACAGGTTACATTGGTAACTTAAAATCAACTAACTTTGAAAAGTTAATTGCACACAAGCCTGAGCGCGTTCTTGAGCTTGCGGTAAAAGGCATGCTACCTAAAGGTCCTTTAGGACGTGACATGTACAGAAAATTAAAAGTATACGCTGGTACAGAGCATAATCATCACGCTCAACAGCCTATCGCTTTAGAACTGTAATAAATAAGAAATTAGAGAAATACTATAATGGCAACTACTACATATTATGGAACAGGTCGACGCAAGTCATCTACCGCTCGTGTATTTATGAGCAAAGGATCAGGCGTGATTGTTATTAATAAACTTCCACTTGAAGAATACTTCGGTCGTGAAACGGCTCACATGATCCTAAAGCAACCGCTTGTTACTACAGAAAATGATAAGAACTTTGACTTTATGGTCACAGTAAAAGGTGGTGGAGATAGTGGTCAAGCTGGCGCGATTCGCCTTGGTATTTCAAGAGCATTACTAAAGTATGACGAAGGTCTACGTGGAACACTAAAGAAAGCAGGGTTTTTGACACGTGATGCACGTAAAGTTGAAAGAAAGAAAGTGGGTTTGCACAAAGCACGTCGTGCAACTCAGTTCTCAAAGCGTTAATTTTTTCGCTTTCAGAAAAGCCACCGACTTCGTACGGTGGCTTTTTTTTGCCAATTTTTCAGCACCCTATTCCCACTAACAATATTTTATCCCTGTCACATAAGGTCAATAGACATCTCTCAAGATGCCACTATAATGCGCTGAAAAATTAAAAATGCACTGAAAAATATATTTGGATAACGACTATGAGCAAGCTAGAAGCACTAATTTTTGATGTTGATGGAACATTAGCAGACACAGAAAGAGACGGACACCGCGTCGCCTTTAATCAAGCATTTGATGAAGCAGGCCTTGACTGGGATTGGACTGTCGAGCTTTATGGTGAATTACTTCAAGTCACAGGTGGTAAAGAACGTATCCGTTTATACGTTGAAAAATTCTTAAAAGACTTTGAGCTTGATGAAGAGCTTTTTAAAGACCTAGCAGAGTTTGCCGCGCGTTTGCACAAACGTAAAACCCACTTTTATTTAGAACTTTTACAGTCAGGCGCAATTCCATTACGCCCTGGCGTAGAGCGCCTCATTAATGAAGCTAGAGAAGCAGGTTTACGCCTAGCAATCTCAACCACGACTACACCCGCCAATGTAACTTACTTACTTTCAGCAACGCTGGGCAAAGAATCTATCGATTGGTTTGAAGTGATAGCCGCAGGCGATATCGTCCCAGCCAAAAAGCCTGCCCCTGATATTTACACATGGGCAATGGAACAAATGAATATCAAACCAGAAAATTGCTTAGCTTTTGAAGATTCACTCAATGGCGTAAAGTCATCTTTAGCGGCAAACCTAAAAACATTAATCACCGTGAACGGCTACACCAAGGACGATGATTTTTCTGGTGCTGTACTGGTACTAGACCAATACGGCGAGCCAAATGCGCCTTTCAAAGTGCTAGACGGTGATGCAGGTGATTTCAGCCATGTGAATGTTGCCATGCTAAAAATGCTACATGAGCAAACCTAGATCCCGAAAAGGCAATGATGTCGATGGTATTTTACTGCTCGACAAGCCTTTAGGCAGAAGCTCCAACTCTGCTCTGCAAAAAGTCCGCTATTTATTTAATGCAAAAAAAGCAGGTCATACCGGTAGCCTTGACCCACTCGCCACAGGCGTTCTTCCCATTTGTTTTGGACAAGCCAGCAAAGTGTCTGCCTATCTACTCGATTCTGATAAGCGCTACATCTTCACCGCACAACTTGGCGAGACAACAACCACAGGCGACAAAGAAGGTGATATTTTAGAAACTCGTGAAGTTAGTAAATTTAGCAAAGAACAAGTCGAAGCTGTATTAGAAAAATTCAGAGGTGGCATTGAGCAAATTCCACCCATGCACTCCGCCCTCAAACATAACGGACAGCCACTCTACAAACTCGCGCGCCAAGGGATAGAAATTGAGCGAAAAGCGCGCAGCATCACGATTCACGAACTAACCCTACTCAGTCAAACCGAAGACACAATTACCGTGGACGCACATTGTAGCAAAGGCACTTATATTCGTACTCTCGCGCAAGATATTGGCGAAGCCCTTGGTTTTGGCGCACACCTCAGCATGTTAAGGCGCACCAATGTTTCACCTTTTGACTGTAGTAAACTCTACACGATTGAAGATATTGAAGAACTAGCAGAAACAAACAAACTCGCAGACACCCTACTCCCCATCGATAGCGCACTGATTAAACTGCCATCAATTGTATTAAACGATGAAGAAGCCAAGCGCATTCAAAATGGATTAAAGGTTTCACGCAGAGATATACCGACAAGCGATATGATACGAATGTACTTAGAGAATAAAGTATTTATAGGGATTGGGCGCTATTCAAGCGATCATCAGTTAGCAGCTAAACGTATTATGCAAATAAACTAAATAGCAGATTCAGCATTACTATCTGTAGAAGTACACCCCCTTAGTTTTACATGGTTAATTAATCATCATGTAAAACTAGGGGGGTGTACTTTATTATTAAACTGATAATAAACGTGAAATAAAGCCTAAAAATCAATATGATTTATTACCACCCATCCCTTTAGCGTGTTACAATGCGCGCCTTTACATATAGTCATTTTTATGGCTATTTTATCAACCCAATCTACTTTTACATTTTCATTATTTTGTAACTGTTAGGTACTTATCTGGAACTTAGGAACTATGTCTCTGAACGCAGAAACTAAAGCGAAAATCGTAGCTGAATATCGCTTGTCAGACACTGACACCGGGTCTTCGGAGGTGCAGGTTGCGCTATTAACAGCGAACATCAAGCATCTTACGGAGCATTTTAAAACACACATTCACGATCACCACTCACGCCGTGGCTTATTGAGAATGGTTAACCAGCGCCGCAAGCTTCTTGACTACTTAAAGCGTACTGAATTAACGCGCTATCAAGAATTGATCAAAAGCCTCGGCCTACGTCGTTAAATTGATTTATTAAACACCGCACTTGTGCGGTGTTTTTGTTTATTCTTCACAAACCCAATCACGTTTTAGGTTGTTTATAAAAGCCTTATTTTATATTTGAGAAGCCTTCTATAAACATCCTTCGTGATATTACAATTAAACCTGACTGCTCAGATTGCTTCTAAAAGCCGTCAGACCAAGGCGAAAAAAATGAAGTTTACAAGTGTAAATGAGTTTTTTTCAACGAAGGTATGGCAGATTTTAGGAGTGAGCTGAGTAGTCTAAAAGGAAACTAATATGTTTGATGTAGTAACTACAACGTTTCAATACGGTGATAATACTGTAGAACTCGAAATGGGCGAAATCGCTCGCCAAGCACACGCAGCCGTTAAGGTTGATATGGATGGAACGGTCGTATTTGTAACGGTTGTTGGCAGAAAAGAGGCCAAGCCGGGACAAGACTTCTTCCCTCTCACGGTAAACTACCAAGAAAAGACTTACGCTGCAGGTAAAATCCCTGGTGGTTTCTTCCGTCGTGAAGCACGCCCAAGTGAAGGCGAGACTTTACTCGCACGTTTGATTGACCGCCCTATTCGCCCGCTTTTCCCTGCGGGTTACATGAATGAAGTTCAAGTTATCATATATGTTGTTTCTTTAAACCCTGATGTTCTTCCTGATATTCCTGCAATGCTGGGTACATCTGCGGCATTAGCAGCATCAGGCATTCCTTTTGCTGGTCCTATCGGCGCGGCATCGGTTGGCTATAAAGATGGTAAGTACATTTTAAACCCCAGTGTTACGCAAATGGAAGACTCTGACCTTGACCTTATGGTTGCAGGCACAGACGATGCGGTATTGATGGTTGAATCAGAAGCAAAAGAGCTTTCTGAAGAAACCATGCTAGGCGCAGTTGTTTTTGGTCACGATGAAATGCAAGTGGCTATTTCAGCAATCAACGATTTTGCTAAAGAAGTGGGTAACGAGACTTGGGACTGGACAGCACCAGAAAAAGATAAGGCTTTAGCTAAGAAAGTGGCCGATGTTTGTGAAGCTGATCTTAAAGATGCTTTTCAAACCGCTGATAAAATGGATCGCCAAGATAAGGTTGCTGCGGCAAAAACTAAACTCATGGAAGCTTTAGTTACAGATGCAGACGACTCTGCTGATGCTGGAGATGTTTCTAACGCATTCAAAGACATTGAAAAAGACATCGTTCGTGGTCGCATTATCGCAGGTGAGCCTCGTATCGATGGTCGTGATAACACAACGGTTCGTGCTATTGAGTCTCGAGTTGGTGTACTTCCACGTACTCACGGTTCTGCGCTATTCACTCGTGGCGAAACTCAAGCATTAGTTGTTACCACACTGGGAACAACACGTGATGCACAAATCATTGATGCACTTCAAGGCTCTTACAAAGATCCATTCTTATTGCACTATAACTTCCCTCCTTATTCAGTAGGTGAAACTGGTCGCACAGGTAGTCCGGGTCGTCGTGAAATTGGTCATGGTCGGTTGGCTAAGCGTGGTGTGCTTGCGGTTATGCCAGATCAAGAAACATTCCCATACACGATTCGTGTGGTTTCTGAAATTACAGAATCAAACGGTTCAAGCTCGATGGCTTCTGTTTGTGGTACATCACTTTCATTGATGGATGCGGGTGTTCCTATCAAAGCGCCTGTTGCAGGTATCGCAATGGGCTTGGTTAAAGAAGGCGACAAGTTTGCTGTTTTAACCGATATCTTGGGTGATGAAGATCACCTTGGTGATATGGACTTTAAAGTAGCGGGAACAAAAGACGGTATCAACGCACTTCAAATGGATATCAAAATCCAAGGCATCACTAAAGATATTATGGAACAAGCGCTAGAGCAGGCACAAACCGCTCGTTTGCACATTCTTGATGAAATGAATAAAGTGATTTCTGAATCTCGTACAGAGGTTTCTGACTTTGCACCACGTTACGTTACGATGAAGATCAACCCTGATAAGATTCGTGAAGTTATCGGTAAAGGCGGCGAAACTATCAGAGGCATCACCGAACAAACGGGAGCACAAGTTGATATTGATGATACTGGCGCTATCAAAATCTCTGCCGTTGACGGCGCTGCAGCAAATGCCGCCAAGAAGATCATCGAAGATATTACAGCAGAAGCTGAAGTAGGCACAATCTACAATGGTAAAGTTGCAAAAATCATGGAGTTTGGTGCTTTTGTAACTATCCTCCCTGGTAAAGATGGCTTAGTGCATATCTCACAGATCAGTGATGAACGTGTTGAAAAAGTTGGCGACCACCTTAAAGAAGGTGACGAAGTACGTGTTAAGCTACTTGAAATTGACCGCCAAGGTCGAATGAGACTCAGTATGAAAGAGGTAAAAGATGGTGAGTAAACTGTAGTTTACAACCACTCATCAAAAAGGCTCCTTTATGGAGCCTTTTTTGCATCTAAAATCCATACACGGCGTATATAGATCAACAACGGAACATTTAGATAAATAAGTAAAGGTAGATACGGTAAGCTGATAAATACATATTTAAAAGCACACCCCCCCACTTTTACAGCATGTTTTATTTTACCCATAAAAGAAGAAACGACAATGGAAGATATTTACGCTGATTTGTTGCAGAAAACTGCAGCGGGAGACCAGCTAGCGTTTAAGAAGCTCTATGAGGAAACATCTCCAAAACTCATGAGCCTCTGCCTACGCTTAATGCGCACCGAAGCGCTGGCTGAAGATGTATTACAAGAAGGTTTTATCAAGGTCTGGGAAAAAGCAGATAGCTTTTCACCTGGAAAAGGTAGAGCGCTTACGTGGATGTCCACAGTAATACGAAACAAAGGATTAGATAAGCTTCGCAGTTTAAAAACAAAAGCTGCTGAAACTGAAATCCAATATGAAGGTTTAGAATTTGCATCGCAAGATTTACAACCCGACAATTTGGAAGATGTAAGTCAGGATTTAAAAGGCTTAATGGCCTGTTTGGATACTTTAAAACCTGACCAAAAAGAATGTATTTTACTGTCCTATTATTACGGACATACACACCAGGAACTAGCCGATAAAATGGGCAAGCCACTGGGAACAATTAAAGCCTGGATTAGAAGGGGCTTAGAGGATATACGACCATGTCTAACGTAAACAACAATACTAATAACGCTACAAAGCGCTATCAAAATCCCGAGCTATTTGAACAGCTTGCGATTGAGTATGCTGTTGGTAGCATGCAAGGTAGAGCCAAAAAGCGTTTTGAAGCACTTATGGAAACGCATTTCTATTTGCGAGCAGTCGTCGATGCCTATGAAAATAAATTCGCCAGCTTAGTAGAGCTTTTGCCTGATGCCCAGCCTTCTAATCAGGTTTGGAAGAATATTGATGCACATATAAAAGCCTCTACTACTACGGCAACACAAGAAGAAAAAACACCTTGGTGGCAAACTAACTTCTTCAAACAAGGTTTTGGAATGGCTGCGATGGCAGTGATAGTGTCAGCTGTTCTGCTACTTAATCCTATGACGATTACACCAGAGGCAACCGCAACCGCTTATTCTGCGGTACTTGAATCCAATTCACATGATGCAATGGCAGTGACGAAGATTCAAAAATCAGATATGACGCTTTCAATTGATATTATGAAAAAAGTAAATGTTCCCGATAACATGGAATTAACACTTTGGTGTCACCCCAAAAACGGTGGAATGCCAATGAAAATGGGTACTGTTTCTAAATCAGGAAAAACTAATATCAAGATCAGTAAGAAAGAATGGCAGGAAATGAAAAATGTGGGCTCATTAGCCATTAGTATTGAACATAAAGGTGATAACACAGCTAAAAAACCTACTGGAACAATCCTTCTACAAGGACAGCTTAGTACAGCAAGTTTATGATAATATTAGCTTCATGCGATTATCATTACAAAAAAACAAAAAGCCTCTGAACTTAATTCAGAGGTTTTTTTTGCTCTGCATCACAACCTTATTCACACTTCTATTAATCGCCTGCACACCAATACAGGCTAAAAACAATCAGTCACACTCTTATCATTACCCTATCTCCCCTGATAGAGCTAATGACAAGTACATGAACATTCAACTCCAAGGTAGCATTGCTTTAAAACCGATCTTCAAAAACTCACTACCTGTTCACGAGCTATCAGGTATTGCTTGGGATGAAGACGAACAGCTCCTTTACGCGATCTCGGATGAAGGCTTGCTTTACCACCTCAGCGTTAATAGCGAAAAAAACAAACTCAATAGCGTTAAAGTAATTTCAGCAATGCGCTTGATGAGCTATAAGGGCTCTGCCCTTCGTGGAAAATATAGTGACTCCGAAGGCTTATCAATATTGAATGCCAATAATGGAAAGAAAGGTGATAGTGAACTTATCATTTCCTTTGAAAATAAACCGCGGATTGCAAAATACTCAACACAGGGAAAATTCTTATCATCGATAAAAATGCCAAAGAAATTAACCAAAAAAAAATACTTTCGCCATAAAAACAAAGCCTTAGAAAGCGTTACTGTACACCCTAAATACGGCATTTTAACCGCAGCAGAATATCCTTTAAAAAGTCACAAAAAATCACAACAAACCCTTTATTCAAGCTCAGGAAAAGAATGGCATTTTCCAACAGAAAAAGACAAGAACAGTGCAATTACCAGCTTGGACATACTAAAAAACGGCGATGTGTTAGTGCTTGAGCGTGCTTATGTAAACCTATTCACTCCCATCGTTATCACCCTCAGCCGTGTAAGCTTAAATAAATGTGATAAAAGTCGAAGCTGTAAAAAAGAAACTATTGCACGCCTTACAGGGGCTGATGGGTGGCTATTAGATAATTTTGAAGGGCTTGCTCACTATCGTGATAATCAATACTTTTTAGTCTCTGATAATAATAAAAACCCGCTACAGAAAACCCTCATGATTTTATTTGAAGTAAAGCCTTAACCAATCCCAATAAAAATCATAAAAACTACTCACTTCTCTCAGATTAGCACTACACTCTGAGCATGACTATAGATAACAACAAACAAAATACAGACCAACTCGGTCACTTAGACTCTCTTGAAACATGGGAATTTTTAAAAGAAAACCCAGAGGCAAAATTAATTGATATTCGCTCATCAATGGAATTTTTATTCATAGGACACCCAACGAGTAGTATTCATATTGCATGGATGGAAGACCCCGATTGGGAAATTAACCCAAACTTTGTCAAAGAGATAAACCAAATTCAAAAAGCCAGCACTAATAACAACTGCCCTATTGTAATGATTTGTCGCAGTGGCAATCGCTCAGAAAAAGCAGGAATTCAATTACTCGAAGCTGGCTTAACGAATATTTACCACGTGAGCGATGGCTTTGAAGGAGATCGTGACGATAATAATCAACGTGGTACTTTAAATGGCTGGCGCTTTCATGAATTGCCTTGGGAGCAATGTTAGAAGCACACCCCCCTAGTTTTACATGGTATTTCTATTAATTTTAGAATTATCATATTTAGATTCTGTCCTTTTTATGTTGAGGCAAGTCATCGCATACCTCCATCCAATTAGCTTTTGATCCAGTGTAAACATGTGCATCAGGCAGCACATCCAAATCACTATCCAATGTTCCTAATGAAAACTCAATTAAACCATTGGGTTTTTCTGATACTGAAAATGTCATACTCGAACCACAGTTCTGACAAAACTGGCGTACCGAACCATTACCTGCTACATAATCCTTCAATAGCTCCTCCCCCTCAACCCAACGAAAATCTTTCACATCTGCCTCGCCCAATGTAGAAAAAGCAGCACCATGAAACTTGCGACACATGGAACAGTGGCAATGCCCCATTTGTGGCTTTATTTCATCCACTTCGTATTTAATTGCACCGCAAAGGCATTGTCCTTTATACACTTTTATCTCTCCCTCCATCACTACAGACTTCACAAGTAGAACTTTTAGGTATATTAACTGTTTGCCATTCCATGCTTAAACCATCAAATAGCATTAGTTTGCCGTTCACGCTTTCAGACTCCCCTATCAATATCAATATCGCCTCTAAAGCTTGTAACGTACCAATCACCCCCACTACTGGCGACAACACACCTTCCATTGCACAGGTCTCCGTGCTTTCAAATTCTGCTTTATATAGGCACTGATAGCACGGACCACCTGAACCTGGAATATACGAGGCAATCTGCCCTTCCATGCGAATTGCCGCACCTGAAACCAGCGGCGTACCCGTCTTGACGCAAACACGATTGATCATAAAACGTGTGGGGAAGTTATCACTACAATCCAAAATCAAATCAGCTTTATTGGCATACTCTTCCAACTCATCTTCTTCTAACTGCCAATCAATTGCCTCTACCTCACAATCAGGATTTATTTCAGCAATAGTGCGTTTTGCAGAGAATGCTTTTAACTCACCAATATCTTTGGTGCGATGAATGATTTGACGTTGCAAATTTGAATCTTCAACTTGATCAAAGTCACTGATGATAATACGTCCTATTCCTGCGGCTGCGAGATACATGGCAGCGGGCGAGCCTAAGCCACCCATACCGATGATTAACACCGTTGCATCAAGTAATTTCTGCTGACCTTCTTCGCCAATTTGACTCAAGCGAATTTGACGGGCATATCGGCGTTGTTGTTTCTTATTCATAATAATTGATCCCATGTAAAACTAAAGGGGCTTCTTAACACTATATATTAGACCACACTCCCCTGATTTTGAAGGTTGTTTTATAATCATGAAATATAGAGTAAAAAGTGAAATAATACTCGGATGAATACTACAAATAAAAAATACCATTTAGCCCAAATCAACATTGCGCAAGCTAAAGATGAAATGGATACTGAAACCATGCACGGCTTTATGTCTCGTATAGATGAGATCAACGCGATTGCTGATAAGACTGATGGTTTTATTTGGAGACTACAATCAAATGATGGTGATTCAACGTCAATCCGTGTTTTTGATGATCCTTTGCTCTTGGTAAACATGAGCGTTTGGGATAATGTTGATTCTCTTAAAAACTATGTCTACAAATCACTACATGTTGAACTAATTCGTGATCGTGAAGCATGGTTTGATAAAATGGGCGCGATGCACCAAGCCCTTTGGTGGATACCTGTTGGGCATATCCCCAGTATACAAGAAGCAAAAGATAAACTTGAGCTACTGCGTGAAAATGGCCCAAACCAAGATGTATTTACGTTTGGTAAAGCCTTTCAAAAACCTGAGTAATATAATCATATAGGTGATAAACATGAAACAAATCCTCGTTTATTCTGATTCTTTATCATGGGGAATTATCCCAAATACTCGCAAACGCCTTGCTTTTGATAAGCGCTGGACAGGTGTTTTTGAAAATGCACTTAACAACAAAAATCAAAATGTACGCGTCATTGAGAATTGTTTGAATGGTCGTAGAACGGTCTGGAGTGACCCATATAAAGATGGACGTGATGGCTCGCAAGGGCTTGCACAGGTTATGGAAATCAACTCGCCGTTGTCGCTGGTCATTATTTTACTCGGGCATAATGATTTTCAAGCAACGCATGACAACACCGCATGGTTATCCGCTCAAGGCATGGTAAAGCTGATTCAAATAATCCGTCAAGCACCGATTGAACCTGAAATGCCTATGCCAGAAATATTGGTAATTGCGCCACCCGTTATTACCGAACCTAAAGGCGCTATTGCGAATAAATTCAGAGGTGCAGAAAAGCGCTGCAAGGGTTTAGCAAAAGAGCTGGAGATAATTGCTAAGGATAATAATGTGCACTTTTTTGACTCAAATACAGTGATTCAATCAAGTACGATTGACGGGATTCATCTTGATGATGATCAGCATAATTTACTAGGAACTACAGTTGCCAGCGTTTATTTAAAGATAACTTAATCAGTTAGTTAAGCCAATAACATAAAGCCAATCACTAGCGCACTAATAAAAATTGCTTCTTTAATTGTTTTAGACATTTTTCTCACCTTTGTTGTTTTTTTAAGTTCCATTTTCTTAACTATTTTAATTATACGCAAGAGATCAGAAAATGGATGGTGGCTATCAATAAATATCCTGCTCCTTTTAAGCTGAAAAGACCAATACTTTCAGACAGGCGTTACGTTTTCTCTACAAGTTTTTTAATATTGGGTTTTGGAATAGTATTCTTCCTGTATAACGCGCGCCTTCTTTGGTGAGATGCCCACCATCGAATGAAATGAGTTCCATTTTGTCGGTAAAAATCTGACAAGTTTTTTGTTTACCACAAACCATTTCATGTTGGTCAACAAAGGTATTTTCACCTAAGCTATCTTTTAAAATTTGGTTGACTTCCATCTGCCCTTTATCAACAATATTTCTTATTAGTTTCAAATCTTTATCGGGTAAACTTAAGTATTTTTTGATAGCAACTCTACCGTAGCTTTTCTTGCCAAGTACCACTAATTTTTGTTGTGGCTCAATCGCTAGGTTTTTAATGGTTTGTGATAAGTGCTTGGCTGACCATGCCTTCCAACTGGCAACTAGAATAACTAAATCTGCCTCTGCTATTTGTGTTCTGGCTTTTTCTAAGGTATCTGATTTATCACAGAAGGCTTTATCTTTGGGGTTAATTAAACGTGCTGACTCGTTGCCCAAAAATATCTGACAACGAACAGGGATATAACGTGTGCGGATTTGATAATTGTTGAGATAATGATTTTCTGAAACAGAATTGAAAAAGTCCTGCGCGTAGCTATCACCAATAATCAGTGCTTTCTTTTTATTATCATTTTGATCAAAAGGCTGCTTCATAAAAGACAAAAATTGTGAGCGCATGTACTCACCATTCGCTTTTATATTTGAGGCTTTCAATAGCTTCTCGATGGTTTTGGTATTGTTTGATTCGGCGTAACTGACAGTACATGTCAGCAACCCTAAAATGATAATCACCGATGTGATAAAACTTGAGCGTATTTTTTGTATCAGCAGCTTTTCTATCATGACGTAATCCCCATTACCCAATCTTCTGACCTAGTGAATATAGTTTAGTTTCAATGAGACCTTTGCATGAGAGTATGGCGAGAGAAAAAATTGCGTGATTTTTCCTGTTTTTCTTAAAAAAGAGGTTAATAGCAGGGCTATTGAGCGATTTTTTAAGGAAAACAGGGGGAATTCAAGCATTTTTAATCCGTCATATCTCTCGTGCAAAGGTCTCTCAATACTAATACTAAAGCACACCCCCCCCACTTTTACATGATGTTTCTATCTATCATGTAAAAGTGGGGGGGTGTGCTTGCATTTAATTAAATCGCGAGCTTTATTTCATCCCGCGCGATTTCTTAATCAAATCATAAGCCGTCTGGATTTCTTGCGATCTTTCTGTCGCTTCTTTAATCATCGCCTCAGGCAAGCCCTGCCCCATGAGTTTATCAGGATGATATTCACGCACCAAACGGCGATAGGATTTTTTGATTTCAGCATCGCTATCATCTTTTGATACACCGATGGCTTGGTAAGCAGAATCAATGGCGCTTGCTGAAGTAAAGCCACCCCTGCCTGCTGACCCACCTTGATGATAACCACCACCTGCAAATTGATCTTGCCCCTGTAGCATTGCCATAAACTGCTCAAAAGCTTGTTCTGAATAGCCTAGCTGTGGCGCGATTTCACGTAATAGATTTAGCTCGTTAGGATGCATCTGCCCATCGGCTAATGCCACACGCGTCAAATAAACCATCAACATTTGCTTTAGGTTAGGCGATGTTGCGGTGACTTGGTTGAATTTTTGCAGTAGTGGCTCAATTTTAAAATCAGATTTTGAGCCTTCTTTGAAATGATTGATTGCTTGTTTACGATGCGTTTGGCTCATATTGAGCTGGGTCATGAAATTTTCTACATGAGAAATTTCTTCTTCAGATACTCTCCCGTCTGCTTTGGCGAGTGTTCCCATGAGGGAGAATGCTGTCTTAAAAAAGACAGATTGTTTCTCTGTCTTTATCCCTGTAATCCCACCTACATTACCAAAACCACTGAGTTGACCAATCAAGCCCCCTGAGAGTTTAAAGCTAACAAAGCTACCCACGATAAGGCCTAAAAACGCCATCCAGAGACTATTACCAAATAGGAAATAAAAGGCAACAGCAACAATATACTTTATAAATTTCATCGGTAGATGATTGGGGTTTTTAGACAAATAATCAAGAGGCTAGGCAAATGAATTCGTATCACCACGTGACTTGAATTCCAAATATAAGTATACAAAGCACACCCCCCCACTTTTACATGATCCTTTAAATATGCGTTTAATTAAGAGACTTTTTAAAAAAATCAGGCAATGGCGTAAGCTCCCCTGTTTCTTTCCAGCCCATTTTTTTGGCTACAGTTGAAAAATTTTCAATACGTTTTTCATCCAAAGGATGCGTGCTAAAAAACTCAGCAGGTTCTTCGCTATCCATCTCTGTGCGCATTTCATGAAATATTTCAAATAACTTTGCGCCACCGTTTAAATGCCCGTAAATTGTTTGCAGGGTTTGCATGGCTTCTTCATCCGATTGTGTTTCCATATCACGGCTAAACTTTAAAACAGTCAACATCCCAGCATCGCCCAACACTTGGGAGTCTGTGCTACCCATAATGGCGGTCATGGCAATGCTCACCGCCACTCCACGACCAAAAGATTTAATCGGATGACGATATTTTACATGTGCTATTTCATGCCCTAACAATGTGACTAATGAATTCTCGCTGGGAAGCTTTTCTAATAAACCACGAAAGATAAAGAGATTGCCACCGAGTGTTGCGAAGGCGTTGACCGTATCGCTACCCATATAATGTGCAGTGATTTTCATTTCTGGTGGGAGGTTTTGCGCTGTACTTATTTTATCCGCTAGCCCTTGTAAGTATTGCGTGATTTCTGGATGATCTTTGGAGTCAGTATGTTGAGTAATATCATACATCGCCACTATTTTATTTTCCGCACTAAAGGGAATTTTACCCGCTAGCCAACCACCACCAAAACCCAACAAAAATGAGGCGAGTAGCACCAAGACAATGGCAGAAATTAATAATATTGAGAACTCCTTTAACGGATGTTCTCGACTGGTATTAATATGTTCTGGTATTTTTGGGTTTTCGTAATTCATAAGAGATTATTTTGCCACGGAAAAACACGGAAGAAAGACAATAACTTAAAAGTTCTTTTTAAGTGCCGTGCCGTAGGCATGCACTTCAATAATGGGTAGTTTTTTACTGTATTGACCTGAAATATTTGATGCTTCATATTTTACATTGAACACCATTTCAGCACCCAAGGCTTTTGCTTTATCTTTCATGCGCAACACGGCTTCACGGCGAGCGCGATCTAGCAAAGTTTCATAGGTTGACATATTTCCACCAAAGAAATTTCTTAATCCTGCTACAAAAACTTTGAAGTAATCATTAGCAATCACAACACTGCCTGACACTAAAAACTGATCATATTTGCCGTCACTCGGTGGCATACGGCTTGCCATAGCAGGAAGCGCATTCATTTCTGATTCTCGTTCGATGAGCTGCTTAAAATGTTTGCCCTCGGCACGTCGTCCAAAAAAGTATCCCAGCGATACCAGAATGATTGTGATGATTATCTGTTCCATATCAAACGTCCTTATTCAGCCAATATTCTATTCGTCGAGGACCACTGCCGTGCCATAAACATAAATCTCAGCTGCCCCTGCTGCAATGCTCGATGTTGAATAACGAACATTTAAAACAGCATTTGCGCCAACAGCTTCTGCTTGTTGAATCATGCGGTTAGTGGCCTCTTCTCGAGACTCATGTAACAATTCAGTATAGGCAGTGAGCTCGCCACCAAACATATTTTTAATCCCCGACATAATATCTTTACCCGCATGTTTAGCGCGTACTGAACTACCTTGAACTAAACCGAAGTGCTTGATGACTTTCTTGCCTGTCATAAATTCTAAATTTGAGATGAGCATGCATATTCCTTTTTGATAAATGGTCGATAGTAGACTTTAAAAGGGCTTATCTTAGCATCTTTTAATCCATCGTCTTGTTATCCCTCCCATTCATCATTAAGCATGATTACTTTTTAAGCATTCTAAAATAGCATCGCCATCCATATATGTGATTTTGTTTACATATAAATAATTCAAATTACTCATAGTTTATAAGGAAAATTTACTCATGAAGGACTCCCCAAAATTGCTTGTACGAGAAGGCAAGCTATCGCTGTTCGTTGCATCCATTGCTTCAGTTATTCTTAGCACACAATCAGGTTTCGCAGCACCCGGCGATAAAGTACACGCCTATTTTGCAGATGAACATAATACGACACCCACATCAACGACGGGTAATAGAATTCTTGAAATTGATATTGAAAATATGGACTTAGTGAACACACTTAATGTCCCTGGGAACGCGGGTCACCATGCTGACAATGGCTTTAACAGCAAGATTTATGGTGTACCAAAAGGCTCAAACTTTGTAAATGTTATTGATTTGAGAAAAGACCAGAACGGGACAACCTCAATGAATAACTCTAAGCAGATTAGTTTGATTCACAAGCCTCGCTCTGGAGATACGCATAGTAAAAGGTTTAATATCATTCTAATGGCGGCTTCAAACCGACCAATGGCCTCATTCATTGATGTTGAAACCGATCAGGTCGTTGGTACTATTGGTGAGAATATTGATTGTCGTTTAACTGATGGCAGTATGTTACTCAGCCATAGTGATGCGAATACATCTGCAGGCGCCTTAAAATATCAATGTGCGCTACCTAGTAATGCACACGGGGGCACACAAATTAGCGGACACCCCTATTGGTTAACACCTGATGTTGCCGCAATAGTTGATAGAGCAAACAAGCGAATTTCAACGTATCGTGTATCAAAAGTTGGATCAAGAATTGTAGGTACTTTACTTAATCATTTACCAACACGTACCTCTATACACCAAATAGTTCCTCGGAATAGAATCAACCTACCTCCAGCGCAACAAGCTGATTTCTACGCGACAGAAGAAGGTGAGCATGTAGGCAATATGAATCCTACGACAGGTAGAGGTGTTACTGATGCGGATTATTTAACAGGTAAAGCTCATGCATTACTTCATATGAGACTAACAACAAATGGTTTAGAGTTGGTTAAGCGCCTAAATTTACAGCGCACAAGACCACAAAGCAAAGTAAAATCAGACCGTATTATCGATGCTTGTGTGGCTAACTATCGAGGGCAAAACCGAGGTGGCTTAAGTAGAACAGCACGATATGAACAGATTTTCAACGCAGAAGGTTTAGCACGTAATCCAGATCAAGACCCTAATGCAGACTTTCCTACAGAATGTTTCTTCCCTGGTATCCCCGGTGGTCACAATGCAGACTTTGCACCTAACAATAGACACGTCTATATAGGAATGGCAGGTGGCGCGGTAAGCGTGGTTGATGTTAACCGTTGGAAAATAGTAAACAACCTAGATATAGGAATACGATCAGGGCCTGGTCATACTTGTTTCTCAGAAAAGCACAACTTAGCGTTAACAACCAATCATGGTGTAGGTTTTACACGTGTGATTCGTAATATAAACACTAATAGACCGACTATTTCACAATACCTTCCTCTTGGCTTTACGCCAGCAGGGCTAATAAGTGCCAAGCAATCACACACTTGTTACATTGATGATAAAGAAGAGTTTTACTACAACTTCTACACTGATGGTGGTGTCTTCTACAAAATGAATCTAGCGGATATTGCCGCAAATACTGTCAATGGACAAACTGGCATGGTTACTGATTCCTTAGTAACAGGTGGTATACCCATCCAAGGTAGTTACATTTATGTGAAGAACATCAAAACCAATACACCTACACCTGTTTTTGCAGCTAATAATGATACTGCTACTTCGAATGGTAATGTGGTTGATATTGATGTTTTAGCTAACGATACAGGCACTAGCTTGATACTCGAATTTGCAGATGGTGCAAATAACGGTCAAGTAGCGATTGTTAACGGTAAAACACGATACACGCCCAACCAAGGCTTTAGTGGAACAGATGGTTTTTGGTATGGTATAAGCTCGCCAGGGCTTGCATGGAAGTGGGCATTTGTTGATGTAACCGTTAATTCAACAACCCCTCCAACAACGCTAAACGCAGCAAATGATACTGCGGTTGTATCCCCAGGAAACTCAGTAACTATTGATGTACTAGCTAATGACTCTGGAAGCAATATTACTTTAGGCGCTTTTGGTACAACATGGACAGGAACCGTCACTAAATCAGGCAGTAAGTTTGTTTATACTGCAGCTGCTGGCTTTACTGGCACCGTTGATTTTTGGTACTCCGCAGTAGACTCTGCTGGAAATGAAGACTGGGCGAAAGTGGTGATCACTATCGGCGGCGGAAACATTGTCAATAACGATACCGCTACGGTACGCCAAGGGCAATCTGTCACCGTCAATGTACTTGCTAATGATAATGGACAAGGCCTTGCGCTAACCACCGTTGATGAAGCATGGACAGGAGTTGCATCACGCTCAGGTAATAGCATGGTATATCAAGCACCTACTGGCTTCACAGGTGATATTGAAGTTTGGTACGGCGCGACTGATGCATCTGGCGAAGAGCATTGGGCTGTAGCTACCATTACTGTAACCAACTAATACATAAACTATAACTTCCGAGCTATAAGCTCGGAAAACCAAATAAAAATGAGGTTTTAAAAATGAAGAAAATAATACAACTTGGATCTGCTCTTTTCGTTTCTATTGTCATCACAGCATGTGGTGGCGGTGGAACGGATACAGCGGGCAACAATGATCCCGCTAATCCACCTACTGAATCAGGAAAACTGATTATTGATAACGGTCGTGGAACAACCAACAATCAGGATACTGAAAGGGTAAAGTAACTTACTCGATCTTTCCCTAAACATAAGCACACCCCCCTAGTTTTACATGATGTAAAACTAGGGGGGTGTGCTTTTTTATTTGGGCATATCTCTGTGTAAAGGTCTCAATATGCTACAGCGTAGCAATGGCTTTTTTAATACGACCCACCGCCTCTTCTAACAGCGAACGTCTACAAGCAAAGTTAAGACGAATAAAATCATTATCGCCAAAGTACTTTCCCGCAGATATTCCTACACCCGCTTCTTCAAAGAAAATTTCAGGATCATCTAAATCCAAACCCGACACATCAATCCAAGCTAAAAATGTCGCTTCAAGCGGGTACATTTTCATCCCTTCAATGGCATTAATTTCTTGCATCAAATAATCACGGTTTTCACGCAAGTATTCAATCTGTTCTAAACGCCAATTCTCTCCATGCTTAAAGGCCGCTTCCGTCGCCGTTTGCGCTAATATATTAATATCAGGCATACGTTGTCGAACCAACACCTTAAATTTATCCCTTAATGTATCACTAGGAATAATCGCAAAACCAAATCCCAAACCCGCCACGTTAAACGTCTTACTCGCCGCCATCAACGTAATACTACGATTTGCCGCATCATCATTTAACATCGCCAATGGAATATGTTTTTTATTATCATCTAGCACTAGATCACAATGAATTTCATCCGAGCAAATCAGCAAATCATAGCGCTTACAAATATTATGAATTTTCTCCAGCTCTTCTTTTGTATAAACCGTACCAGCAGGATTATGAGGGTTACAAAATAACAGCAACTTAGTTTGTGGAGTAATCGCTTTTTCAAACGCATCAAGATCAAGCACCCAGCGCTCAACACCTGAGCTCGTATCAAGCCGCATTGGCACTTCTATTTTTTGACGCTTGTTATTATCTACAACATATTTAAACGGCGGATAAATCGTTTGCGGGACGACAACCCCATCGCCCTCAGTATCTGTCATCAAGCATGACAAACTCAAGCCACTGACTAAACTAGGCAATGGCACAATCCAGCTTTTATCAATCTGCCAACCGTATTGTGATTTTAGATGAGATTGGATTGCATCCTGAACACCTGTCGTAGGTTGCTCAGAATAACCAAACACGCCCTGCACAACGCGCTGCTGTAAAGCCTCAACAATTTCAGGCGCTGTTTCAAAATCAGAATCTGCCACCCACATTGGGATGATGTCTCTGCCTTTATACTTATCCCACTTCTCACTACTCGTGTTCTTTCTATCAATAACTTTATCAAAAATATTCATACGCAAGATTGTATCGTTTAAAACTAGGGGGGTGTGCATTTTATTTTGTTATAATAAGCATAATTATAACAATCAATACTCACCTAAAACTATGGCACAAACCAGTCTCATTATTAGCACCTTAAAAAACACGCTAAAATCTCACGGAAAAACCTACGCCGATGTAGCCAAACACCTAAACTTATCTGAAGCCAGTGTAAAACGCATGTTTGCCCAGCAAACCTTTAGCCTCAATCGTTTAGATGATATCTGCCACATGATGGATATGGAAATCACCGACCTTATGCAACAGGTTAATGACTCCACTGCACGCCAGATAAACGAGCTCAGCCATGAGCAAGAAAAAGAACTCGCCAGCGATCTTGAATTATTACTCATCACCATCTCAGTCATGAATCACTGGACCTTGCCCGATATACTGACAACCTATGAAATAACTGAAGCCCAATGTATTCAACACCTTGCCAAACTTGACCGTTTAAATATCATAGAGCTACTCCCCAATAATAATATTAAGATAAAAATATCCTCTAACTTTAAGTGGCAACAAAATGGACACATCCAGCGCTTTTTTAGAGAAACCATCGAAGCAGAATTTTTCAAAACCACCTTCACTCAAGATCAAGAAAAACTAGTGGTACTCAACGGCATGTTATCCGCAGAATCAAACGCACTGTTCCAACGAAAAATTGAGCGACTTGCCTGTGAATTTGATGAATTAACAAAAGATGATAGTTCACTACCACTAGGTAAACGCTATGGTTACACCTCCGTACTTGCGGTGCGGGATTGGCGCTTTAGTGTTTTTGACCCCTTTAAGAAACCAAAATAGAAACAACAATAATGGTTATTCAATGCCCGCAATGCCAATCTCGTCTCAATGCCAGAAACGATAATGAAGTCTTCGTAAGACAAGAGGAAGACTAACAACTACTCGAATAATTTCTTCAGTCGATTACTTATTGCAAGTAACAGTCACACGAAAGTATCAAATAACAATACCAATAGTCAAAATAAACGAAACCATTCTCGAAAAGCTTTAATAAAAACTACCCTCCCCCATAATTCCTTTCAACACGGCGATACGCTCTGTTCTTATTACATTTTTATAATAACTAAGATAAGGAAAATAAAATGGAAAACTACGACACACAATCCAACTCAGCAGGTTGGTTATTATTTGTAAAACTTTCATTCGTGATTTCTTTGGCTGCCATGTTAGCCGCAATCATTTTTATGCCTGGCGACTTAATGCTTAAAGGTTATATGGGGCTTAATGCGCTCTTTATTGTTAGCTCGACCATTATGGTTTCTAAAACACTGCGCGATGAACACGAAGGTAGCAAAATCATCAATCGGATCAGCGAAGCCAAGGCTAATAAAATTATTAACGAATACAGCGAATAGGATAAGGAGAATACAATGAGAATCATAACTAAATTATTCACCGCTGTACGCGGTGGCGCGAGAGAATCGGCAGAAATTGTAATTGATGCCAATGGTTTACGCATTTTTGCACAAGAGATTCACGAATGTGAAAACCATATCACGCAATCAAAGCATCAACTTGCCTCCATCATTGCAGAAAAAATGCGACTAAAGCGTGAGATTGAAAACCTTGAAAAAACTATCAATCAATTCGAGCAACGCATGGCAGATCATCTTGGCAATGAAGATGAGGCCTCCGCACTAAAGCTAGCACAAATGGTGTGTGATAAAGAATCGCTACTCAAACGGCAGCGCCAACATTGCGAAAAGTTAACCCAGCACGAAGATCAACTCCAGCAAACACTGCAAAAGATGATCACCCAGCTGGATAGCTACCGCGCTGAATTACGCATGGCAAAAGCCACAGGCAAAATGCAGTCCGCCCAAAGCAAACTGGCGAACCATAACAACGGCGCTGTCTCACGCTTTGGTGATATGCAAGATTCGCTATCACGGATTCAAGAACGCCAACAGGAGTTTGCCGACAATATGGATGCCATGGAGCAGCTAGATAGCAAACTCTCAGGCAATCTAGGCGGTGTGATTGATGACAGTGTTGATGCTTTAAAAGCCTCGGCTCAGGAGATTATGGATCGGGTGAAGATGCGAACATCTACAGCGTAGAGCACACACCCCCTATTTTTACAGGGTGTTTTGGTAGGTTGGCGCTGAGCTTGCGAAGCCCAACAAACAGTGCCACGTTGGGCTTCGTTCCTCAGCGCCAACCTACCGTATTTACTACTCCCTCACAAACTACACCCCCCCACTTTTACAGGGTTGTTATCAACATACATATCACAGCAAGGAAATCACAATGTTCAAAGGAATTCTATCACTCGTATTATTAATCTCACTCAGTGGATGCTCACAACTCGTCAGCCGCGACTCAGGCGGACAAGCCATCTCCAGCAGTTTGGTTGATTTTCTCTATCCCAATAAAGATTCAAGGGTAAAGCACAAGCAAGAAATACCTGTACTAAAACTCCCCGTCAAAGTCGGCATCGCCTTTTTACCCTCACAAAACTGGCGCGGACAAGGGCTAGACGAAGCTCATAAAATAAGATTGCTCAATAAAGTGAAAGCCTCATTTGGCAAACACCGTTTTATTGAAAGCATCAGCATCATTCCCAGCGTTTACCTAAAACAAGACAAAGGCTTCAGCACGTTAGACCGCGTAGCAAAACTGCACGATGTAGACGTAATGGCGCTGGTTTCCTACGACCAAATCACACAAACCCGACACAAAAAAGTGTCGCTTTTATACTGGACAATCGTCGGCATGTACGTGATTCCTGGCAATGAAAACAGCGTAGAAACCTTCGTCGACACCGCCGTATTTGATGTAAGAAGCCGCAAAATGCTACTACGCGCCCCTGGCATCAACAGCCTACACAAAAGCTCAACCGCCATAGACGTTGGTAAAGTCCTCTCCTCAAAATCAAAACAAGGCTTCAACCTAGCCTTTGACAATATGATCGCCAACCTAGATGGCGAACTCACCCGCTTTAGAGCGCGCGCAAAAGAAGGTAAAAGCGGAGTAACAATACAACATCAGCGAGGCTATTCGAGTGGCAGCGGAGGCGGGTCATTTGGCTGGATATTGCTGGTTTTATTGGGGCTGGGTGTTTCTAGGAAGATTTATAATAATAAAATTCACACCCCCCCACTTTTACAGGATGATTCTGTAGGGGGTTCTGTGGAAAGGACTTAAAGACTTTTTTGCCACGGAGCCGAGCAACGCGAGACAATGTTGGAGCGTAAGCGACAACTACCCTTTAGTGTGAGGCGTTAGCCGAATAATCCACGGAAGGATACGGAAAAGACATGCTTTATATAAACCTTAAAAACAACCATCTCAAGAAATAATGGATCAGGATGAAGGATGTTTAGCACCAGCGAGCTCCCTTCATTCCCATTATTTCCTCACTGAAGGTAGAGCTATGATGTTTTGAAGTTAAGCGGTATTTCTTTGGTTACTTTCTTGCTGCCGCAGGCAAGAAAGTAACTCGTAGCCTATAGTTAATATTAGAGGAGAAGCACCAAGTGCCAGCTACGAAACCAACTATTTGAAAGGTGAAAATAAAATCAATCTGAGTTAAGCACTTGGTGCCCTTCGACTCCGCTCAGGGAACGCTATCTAATAGCGGTAGAACAAAAAATCCACAAGTTATCCACAACCTATATACGATAAATAAACAACAACCCCCACTTACTGTTCAAAGAAAAAAAAGATAAACTCCCCCCATGTCAGCAATCCTCGTACCCCCAGATCATAATGATGATCTACAACACCTTAAAGTGCCTCCTCATTCCATCGAGGCGGAACAATCCGTCCTCGGCGGATTAATGCTGGAAAACCGCGCATGGGATAAAGTCGCCGATGTGGTACAGGAACACGATTTCTACCGCCAAGATCACCGCCTAATCTTCCGCTCCATCGCGGTGCTTGCCAATGAAAACGAACCACTCGACATTATCACGCTGTCTGAATGGCTAAAAGTACGTGATGAATTAGAAAGTGCAGGTGGCTTAGCCTACCTTGGCACTCTAGCCAAAGATACGCCAAGTGCAGCGAACATCAAGGCTTATGCCGACATCGTGCGCGAAAAGTCTATTTTACGTCAATTAATTAGCATCGGCTCTGAAATTGCCGATGAGGCTTTCAACTCTGGCGAGCGCCCTAGTCGCGAGTTATTGGATGAGGCCGAGCGCAAAGTTTTTGAGATTGCCGAGCAAGGCAACCGCCAACAAGATTTTAAAGCGATCAAAGATTTACTCAAAGTCACGCTTGATCAAATCCACGAGCTAAGCAAATCTGATGACACTATTACGGGCGCATCAACTGGCTACAACGAGCTTGATGATATGACTTCTGGCTTGCAAAAAGGTGATTTGGTTATCGTGGCGGGTCGTCCTTCGATGGGTAAAACAACTTTTGCTATGAACTTGGCAGAGTTCATAGCAGTAAACGATAAAAAACCTGTGGCTATCTTCAGCATGGAGATGCCCGCTGAGCAACTGATACTCAGAATGTTTGCTTCAATGGGCCGCGTACCGCTGAATGATATTCGCACCGGTAAAATTCGCGAAGAAGATTGGCCGCGCATCGGCATGGCAGTTAAAACCTTTGGCGAAACCAAGCTCTTTATTGATGACACCGCCGCGCTATCGCCCACCGAAGTGCGTGCAAAATGCCGTCGTTTAGCACGTGAACACGGTCGGCTCGGTGTGATTGTTCTCGACTACATACAGTTGATGCAAGTCACTGGAAAGTCGGATAACCGTGCCGCTGAAATCTCAGAAATTTCACGATCGCTAAAAGCCTTGGCTAAAGAAATGGAATGCCCTGTGATTGCACTTTCACAGCTAAACCGTAGTTTGGAGCAACGCCCCAATAAACGCCCGATTATGTCGGACTTACGTGAATCAGGCGCAATCGAGCAGGATGCGGACGTGATTATGTTTATCTACCGCGACGAGGTTTATAACGAAGATACGCCCGATAAAGGTATGGCAGAAATTATAATCGGTAAGCAAAGAAACGGGGCGATTGGTAAAGTTCGGTTGACGTTTACGGGTAAATTTACACGCTTTGATAACTTTATGCCTGACGTGTACGCACCTGAGCATTAAGAATGTAGCTCCCTGAGCGGAGTCGAAGGCGCGGATTATAAAAACTATCTCCCGTAATATATTTGATATAACGTAAATGTGATTTTTATCTAATTATTAAGCAATATATTGATTATAATAAAAATATGAAACGCTCATCCCGCATCACAATCCACCCCGAAGCTCTACAGCACAACCTCAAGCGTGCTAAACAAGCTGCGCCTAATTCCAAAACATTAGCAGTTATTAAAGCCGATGCTTATGGGCATGGCGCGGTGGCTACGGCGGGTATTTTGTATGAAATTGCCGATGGCTTTGCCGTCTCTTGCATACCCGAGGCCGTTGAGCTTCGCGATGCTGGCATTACTAAGCCCATCACGATTCTACAAGGGCATCAAAGTGCGGATGATTTGCGCGCAGCGGCGCATTTTGATTTACGTCTAACGGTTCATAATGATCGTCAGCTTAGTTTATTGGATCAATATTCGCATCAACACAAGACTGGCTTTGAGGTGAATTTAAAGATTGATACAGGAATGCACCGTTTGGGTTTTCATCCTGATCGTGCGGCTGATGTATTTCAAAAGCTGAGTAGTCACTCACAAGTAAATGCTGATCAGCTTATTTTGATGACACATCTTTCTTGTGCAGACGAGCTAGATAACAAGATTACAAAGCAACAATTAACTTGTTTTGCAGATGCAGAAAAAGGCATTGCATCCCCTACTCTCCTTACAAAAAGCATTGCTAATTCAGCAGGTATTTTAGGCTGGGAAGACAGCCATTCTGACTGGATTCGCCCAGGGATTATGCTTTATGGCAGTTCGCCATTTGCAACTTCTCACCGAGATGAACACGATTTAAAAGCTGCCATGACGCTAAATGCGCCGATCATCGCCATACATGATCTAAAAAAAGGCGATAACATCGGCTATGGTGCAACTTGGCAATGCCCTACAGATATGAAAGTTGCCATTATTGCTTGTGGTTATGCTGATGGTTATCCTCGTCACGCTGCTTCTGGTACACCTGTATGGATTAATAGTGAGGAGGCGCAATTAGTAGGTCGGGTTTCTATGGACATGATTGTGGTCGATATTAGTCACTTTGAAGATAAAAACATCCAAGTTGGCGATCTCGCCGAACTATGGGGCAAAAACCTGAGTGTTGACCGTATCGCTCAATCGGCAGATACTATTGCCTACGAGCTACTCTGCAATGCAGGTATAGCTTGTGAACGTATTTAGCGAGCTTGCGCTTTGCTTTTTTAAAGTGAAAACTCGATTATGTCGCCGTTGTTTGGCGATGGGGAATTAGTTGATTTTAAAGCACACCCCCCTAGTTTTACATGATGTAAAACTAGGGGGGTGTGCTTACCACTTATCGGCTTATGCTATAAAAGTGAACTAATTACAAAAAACAATATCATAGTAACTGTAACTTACATAATTGGAGAAGATTACAATGAAGACACTATTTACAAAAATATCTAAAAAATCAGCATTAACGACGGGCCTCGTTGCACTAACACTTTCATCATCATTTGTGCTAAGTGGTTGTGGCGCTTCTAGTAATGAACAAACACACACAATCCTTGGATCAGTTTTGGGTGGCGCTGCAGGTCATCAGTTTGGTAAGGGTAGCGGCAAAGATGTAATGACAATTGTTGGTGCAGTTGTTGGTGGCATGATTGGTGGAAATGTTGGTCGAGGTCTTGATCAACGCGATCAACAAAAGGTTAACCAGTCTTTAGAAAGCACACCAAACTACCAAAAAGTAGCGTGGAATAATCAAAACACCAACACGCAGTACGAGTTTACACCTGTCAATAAATACGAAGGCAATGTAAATGGTACGCGTACACAGTGTCGTGACTATGTCATGGATGCTTACATTGATGGCCGTATGCAACAAGTTAAAGGACGTGCTTGTAAGAATAATCAGGGACAGTGGGTAAATGCGACATAATCTTATATTAATTAAATCGCATTAAATTGCTATATTTTTAGGGGGCTTCGGCCCTCTTTTTTTGCTTTCCACAGTTGTTTTACTTGCTGGTCACATTGAATAGCAGAGAAAATATCTCTTCATTCCATGGATTTACTATTGGTGTTTTCTTAGAGACCGCTTTACTAAAACCATACTTCTCTTTTAAAGAGATAAAAGCTATTGGATTATTTTTATATATCAGTGCCACAGACTCTCCGCCTGGCGCCCATAAAAAACTAAAATCAGACTCTTTTGCGTTAGATATGGTAGCTTCTTTAGAAGCGATATCAGTATGTAAGATAGGAGCTCCACGCCTTTTCATATGTTTTTTCCACGTTGGCAGATCAACAGGCTGTATACGCATATAGGCAAAAGCATCTTTAACAGGCTTTTGACTGCCCACTTCACTTAAGTACATAATTGAGGAATCATCTAATTCATCAAGTATCACGTAGCGCTTTGAAACTTCGTTATAAGCATGTATAAAAATGCCTTCAGCCATAATACTCCACGAAAAAAAAATGACAATACTAAAATAATTGCTTTAATCATTACTAGCCCAGCAACAAACTATCATCACTCAGCTCTTCACCCTGCTGATTCTTCTTAAATAAATCCAACAGATCAACAACCGTCAAACCCTTACGCTCCTCTCCTTTTACATCAAATACTATTTTACCTTCGTGCAGCATAATCGTGCGCGTCCCTACTTCCAACGCTTGTTGCATACTGTGCGTGACCATTAAAGCCGTGAGTTTATTTTCATCGATAATCTGACAGGTTAAATCCAACACAAACGCCGCCGTTTTCGGATCTAACGCTGCAGTGTGTTCATCTAGTAATAGAATTTTTGCAGGCTGGAGCGCTGACATAAGCAAGCTAATCGCTTGGCGTTGTCCACCTGAAAGCAAGCCCATTTTATCTTTTAGGCGATTTTCTAAGCCCAAACCTAAGCGCGACAACTGCTTTTTGAAGATTTCTCTATTTTGGCTATTGAGCGCTGAGCCAAAGCCACGAGGCTTTCCGCGATACCACGCTAGAGCCATATTTTCTTCAATGCTTAAATTCTCACAGCTTCCTGCAAGTGGGTCTTGAAACACACGCGCAATAAGCTTAGCGCGCTTAGCCGTTGACCAGTAAGTAACGTCATCATCGCCTACTTTTATTTTCCCGCTCGTGGGCAGTGTTTCTCCACTGAGCGTATTGAGCAAGGTTGATTTTCCTGAACCATTACTACCGATTACCGTTACGAATTCACCTTCTTGAATATCAAGGCTAATGCCTCGAACGGCACGTGTTTCTAAAGGAGTTCCTTCGCCAAAGGTGACGTGGATGTCTTCTAAGCTAATCATACTTATTTATTACCCCTAGAAAACTTTGCCGTTAGATTAGCTTTTAACTTTGGTGCAACAATCGCAAAAGTTACTAAAACGGCCGTAACGAGGTTTAAGTCTTGCGCTTTTAAACCAATAAAGTCTGCATTCAATGCCAGTGCAATCGCAAAACGATAAAGGATCGAACCAACCACACAAGCAATCAATGCCAAGAACATGGTTTTAGGTGTGATGATTGCCTCACCCCCAATTACCGATGCCAAGCCGATGACAATAACGCCAACACCCATGGTTATATCTGCACTGCCTTGGCTTTGTGCAAACAGACTTCCTGCCAGTCCAACCAAACCATTTGAAACTGCCATACCAAGGATAATCATGCGATCAGTATTGATACCTTGCGAACGCGCCATGCGTGCATTTGCACCAGTCGCGCGCATCGCAAGACCGGGCTGGGAGTTTAAAAATCGCAATAGGAAAAAGAAAACAACCAATACCACAACCGAAAATGCCAGCGGTGTTGCCCAGTAATACGGCATACCCCAAGATTCTGTCGGCGTAAGTACGGTAGTTTCACCCAGCAAGGCTATATTGGGTTTTCCCATAATCCGCAGATTAATCGAATACAAAGCAATCATGGTTAAAATGGAGGCGAGCAGGTTGAGAATACCCAGTTTGGTATTCATCCATGCCGTCACCACGCCAGCCATCATGCCAGCACCAAATGCCGCAAATGTTGCCAACCAAGGGTTAACGCCCGAAACAATCAAAATCGCGCTGACAGCTGCACCCAAAGGGAAGCTACCATCAACGGTTAGATCAGGAAATTCAAGAATCCGAAAGGATAAGAAAACACCAAAAGCAACCAGTGCAAAGACTAAGCCGCTTTCCAATGCGCCAAGCGCTGCGATTGTTGACATATTTTAAAACCCTAAAGAATTTTAGCCACGGAAACACGCGGAAGGACACGGAAAAAGAGCAAAAATACATAATCTAGCTTATGCACACCCCCCAACTTTTACATGATGGGTTGAATACAAAAGCTTTTTATCTTTTTTTCCGCGTGTTTCCGTGGCTAAATAATCATTTACTTCTTCTCAGCTGCTTTCTTAGCTTCTTCTGCTTCGCGCTCTGATTTTGTCATGGTCTTAACCACTTCTTTTGCAGATTGAATCAAAGTATCTGAAAGCGTTACACCCATTAATTTTGCTGACTCAGGGTTAACATAAAGCTCGGTTTTAGAAACACCTTCTGGCTTAATGTCTCCTGCTTTTTTGCCGTTCAAAATCTGCACAACCATCTTGCCTGTTTGACGCCCAAGGTCATAATAGTTAAAGCCTTGCGCCGCAATTGCGCCACGTTTAACTGAATCTGTATCTGCTGAGATTACAGGAATCTTAGCTTCTGTTGCTACTTTGATAACTGCTTCAAACGCTGAAACTACCGTGTTGTCTGTAGGAACGTAAATCACATCTACCTTACCTACTAATGAGCGTGCAGCAGCTAGTACATCTGATGATTTTGGTGCGCCTGCTTCAACGACTTCCATGCCTCGACTTGGTGCATATTTTTTAACTAGCTCAACTAAAGTTACTGAATTTGCTTCACCAGGGTTAAATATTACGCCTACTTTCTTAGCGCCTGGAACGATGGTTTTAATCAAATCCATGTGACTATCAATCGGTGACAAATCAGAAACACCTGTGATGTTTCCACCGTTTGCTTTGTCCATTGTTTTAATTAGCTTTGCACCAACAGGGTCGGTTACCGCTGAAAAAACCTGCTGTATACCACGTGCTGATGAAGCCAATGCCTGCGCCGAAGGTGTTGCTATGCCAACCACTACATCAGGGTTTTCACCTGCAAATTTCTTAGCAATCTGCGCTGCCGTTGCTGGCGCGCCCTGTGCGCTTTCAAACGACCACTTTAGATTTTTACCCTCAACAAAACCTGCCTCTGCAAGTTCATCTTTTACGCCTTTTGTAGCAGCATCTAATGCAGGATGCTCAACAATTTGAGTAATCGCAACGTGCTTTTGATCAGCTGCGTTTGTTGTTGCTAATGGTAGCAATACGCTTGCTGATACTAGAAGTGTTAATAGTGAACGTCTTGTAAAATTCATGAGGACTCCTTTGATTTTTTATTGGGGTTTATCTGTAAGTGGTTAATTGTCTAACTGTATGAAGAATAGCCTAAAAAATCATAGATGTAAGTATTAAAAGCACACCCCCCCACTTTTACATGATCAGGCTCAAAAAACAGAACACTTCTTTATTACAGTGTACAAAAGTGGGGGGGTGTGCTTTCATAAACCATTTACTACAATCGTTGATCTACAATGACCTTACCCACCGCTACAACGCCTACATTGAAAGAAATCCTTAATCAAAGCAATCAAGATTCACAAACAGACTTTGAGAATGATGTTGATATTTCTTTCATATTAAAAAAACGCAGTCAAACCATTGATGAATTATTACAAGGCATGTGGAAACAAGCAGGGCTTGATGAATCATTAGCAGCAAGCTTAGTCGCAGTAGGTGGTTATGGGCGCGAAGAAATGCACCCAGCCTCGGATGTTGATTTGCTCATCTTATTGGCAGATGAACCTGACACCAAAGCACAGGAGCAACTTTCTAACTTTGTTACGGTACTTTGGGATTTAGGCTTAGAGATTGGTCACAGCGTTAGAACCTTAGATGAGTGTGTCGATGAAGCTAACAATGATCTTACCGTTATCACCAACCTGATTGAGTCTCGCTATTTATGCGGTGATCAAGCCCTCTTTGAGCAACTGCAAACGAAAATATCTCCCAATAAAATTTGGAATAGCGCAGATTTTTTTGAAGCTAAAATTGAAGAACAAAACAACCGTTACAAGCGTTTTGGCGATACCGCCTACCGCGTTGAGCCTAATCTTAAAGAAGGTCCTGGTGGTTTGCGCGATTTGCAAACAATTGGTTGGATTTTTCTTCGTGAATATGGGGTTAAGTCACTTAAAAAGTTAAGCACGACAAAAGAGGTCCATCTGCTTAACCCTGATGAATACCAAGCTTTAATTGAAGCACGAGATTTTTTATGGAGAGTTCGTTTTGCCCTGCACCAAATTACAGGCAGAAAAACAGATCGTTTATTATTTGATCATCAGCGTGAACTTGCTCACAGATTTGGTTTTATGAACGATGAAAATAACGAGTCAATTGAATCATTTATGCAACTTTATTATCGTAACATCACAGAACTTGAAAGGCTCAACGAGGTGTTACTTGGTTTATTACGTGAGCATATCTTAGATACAAAACAAACAGCCCCTATTCCCATTAACAATTATTACAATAATAACAGCGGCTATTTAGGGTTGGAGCAAGATGATCTTTTTGCTACACAGCCTCACACCCTGCTTGAAGTCTTCCACATTATGCAAACTCGTCCAGAAATTAAAGGATTAACGCCTGATACTCTGCGTAATCTACGCCACAATTTACATTTGATTGATGATGATTTTAGAGACAATGAACACCATAAACAGATTTTCATCAATATCATGTCGGAGTCAAAAGGCATCACTTTTGCACTGCGCCGCATGAATCGTTATGGCGTACTTGCCGCTTATATTCCTGCTTTTGCCAATATTGTTGGACGTATGCAATATGACTTATTTCACGCTTATACGGTGGATGATCACACACTTAATGTTATACGCAATGTACGGCGTTTAAGCACCGAAAAAGGTAAAGAAGAACTACCTTTCTGTGCAGGTATATTTAAAACATTACATAAACCAATCCTTCTTTATTTAGGTGGTTTATTTCACGATATTGCCAAAGGTCGTGGCGGCAGTCATTCTGAAAAAGGCGCGGTAGATGCTTTGGAATTTTGCCAATCACACTCACTTAATGCACACGATGCAAAAACCGTTAGTTGGTTAGTGGAACAACATTTATTGTTAAGCAGTGTGGCACAACGAAAGGATTTAACAGATCCCGAAGTTATTAAAGAAGTGGCTGACGTGGTGCTCACTCAAGAACGCTTGGATTATCTGTATTTACTCACAATCTGCGATATTCGTGGCACCAACCCAACCTTGCTAAATAGCTGGAAACATTCGCTGTTAAAGGATTTGTATCGTGCCACACGCGCCTATTTACAAAATGGCTCTTTAAATATTGAAAACACCAAACAACTCATCCAACAGAAAAAGGATGCGGCTCAAGCACAATTAAACAAAAAAGGGTTTTCAAACGAGGTTTGTCAGGCATTTTGGAATCGATTTGATACACATTATATTCTGCAACATTCTGTTGAAGTATTAACATGGCATATTAGTGAAATCACACAAAATCATGATGCAGAATTTATTGTCAAAATCTACAGAGATAAAACAAAAAATAGCTCCCTGCTCTTTATTTTTGCCCCTGATCAGGCCGATATCTTTATCCGTATTACTGCTGCAATTGAACAGCGAAAACTAGATGTGGTTGCAGCACGAATCACCTCTAGCAATGACGGCTATGTACTTGATACTTTTAATTTATTAGCTGGCGATGGTTTGCCATTAAAGGATGATACGGATAAAGAGCAACTCATATCGTCTATCAAGAAAAAGTTAATGCAAGACGACCTCTCTTATGACTTTAACCAACATCATCAACCACGTCAGTTAAAGTATTTTGATACACCAACGAAGGTGCTTTTTGATCAAGATGAAAGTCGTCATCAAACCATTATTTCGATTAGAACGGCTGACAGAGTGGGCTTACTAACAAGTATTGGAAATGTGTTTAATCAACAAGGCTTAGCAATACACGATGCAAGAATTTCCACACTGGGTGAGATAGCCGAAGATATTTTTCGCGTTACCACAAAAGGTGGGAATATCATTGATAGTGAAGAAAAGCAGGCACAAATACGCGCTGCTATTGAAGAGAAATTACAAGCGTAGAAGACCCACTTTTAAAGCGTATATTGAATCAGTTTGATCAATATAATAATCTGATGAAAGTGGCGTCCCTAATCTCCAGTTCTCCGTGTTCTTTCTGATACTCTCTTCTGATGCAGATTCGATACTACTTGAATCAAGATTTCCCCAAAATTGTTTCGACGTTATATCGTAGTTGAAAGATACTTTTTGAATGTTCTTCTCGGTGGCTTTATCAATGGGAGCAAATAGTTCTTTAGATAAAATACTGTATCGGTTGTTTTCAAGATATAAAACATCATCAACTGATGATCCGTAAGAACTGTATTGATCAACACCAAAACCTGGTTCAATATTTTGATAAATAGAAACCTTCTCACTAATGGCATCAACCACTGTCTTTAACTTACGAGGGTTTTGTAAAAAACCAAATACCGATGACAAGCCCAACAAAAATGTCAGCACAAGCACAGAATAGAAAACGGGTGATGAGAGTAAATCACTTAACTCTGTCGCAGAGTAAACCTCTTCTTTTGCATTGTTTTTATTTTTCATTTTACGATCCAAATTATTTTTATTAGTTCTCACCTTGTGTAGCAATTTATCTAATATTCAAATACACAGGTTGTTTAAGCTAAAAATAGTTAATTTATCAACTTTTATCAAGTATTTTACGCTAAACGGCTGACTACAAGCTGAATCAAACCCATTAAAGTACACTCCTCTAGTTTTAAACTATAGCTCGTTAGCTTTTTAACAACTGCAAGAATTTATGCTAAGCGATATGCTGCTTACAAACGTCATGTAAAAGTGGGGGGGTGTGCTTTTTATTCCCTTTTTATTTCTTTATCTTTAAAAAAGAAGACAACATACCTCTCAATATATTTAACTCACTGGGCGTAAGATTGACACGCCCATACAGCCGACGCAGTCGTGTCATTAAATGCTTAGGGTTTTCAGGATCAAGAAACTTTGACTCAATCATTGCCAATTCAAGATGTTTGTAATAGCTCTCCATTGCATCTGCTGTGACCACTTCCTCCGTTATATCTTCGCCAGATACCTTATTGGCTGCACCATCTAAACGTGTTAAAAGTGCTAAACGACACTCATAACTTAATATTTGTACCGCTGAGGCTAAGTTTAAAGAGCTGTAATCAGGATTGGTCGGGATATGCACAAGATGATGACACAAAGCTAACTCATCATTGGTCAGCCCAGAGCTTTCACGCCCAAAAACAACAGCCACCTTAGCCGTTTGTGCCTGCTTTACAAGTTGTTCCGCACATTCTCGTGGCTCTAAAATATCCCAAGCCAAGCTACGCTCATGCCTTGCACTTGTCCCCACCACTAAACGACAATCTATTAATGCACCCTGCAATGATTCAACCACTACGACATTCTCTAAAATATCCGTAGCACTGGATGACATCGTATTCGCTTGTTCATCTGGAAATGACTTGGGGTTAACAAGGTACAACTCGCTCAAGCCCATCGTTTTCATCGCGCGCGCAGCCGAACCGATATTTCCAGGGTGGGATGTTTGGATTAATACAATTCTTATGTTGGCTAAACTGTTTATTGCACTCATTTTTCGGCTATACTCTCGCGGATTATAATTAATTAAAGTAACTGCTCAGAACGTTTATATTTTCATTCAGATCAAGGCGCTTTCGCACGCAGAATGTGAGCATATATTAATATGTGACCATTCGAGTACGAAAGCAACAAAGAGCTGAATGAAAAGATGAATGTTCTGAGCAGTTACGTAGAGGTTTTATCATGCATCCTATGCTCAACATGGCTATTAAAGCAGCACACGAAGCTGGCGACATTATTGCTCGTAGTGCCGATAGAATCGACCAATTACAGATTGAAAACAAGGATAAAAATGACTTTGTGACTGAAATCGATCGTGCGGCAGAAGAAACCATTATCGGCATTTTGAAACAAGCGTATCCAAACCATGCATTTTTAGGCGAAGAAAGTGGCAAGCACGAAGGCAAAGAAAGCACTTCTCCACACAGTGATTCATCAAAATACGAATGGATTATTGATCCTCTTGATGGCACAACCAATTTCTTATACGGTATTCCTCATTTCGCTGTTTCTATCGCACTTAAAAAAGATGGGATACTAGATCAAGCCGTAATCTACGACCCAATGAAAGATGATCTTTTCTACGCATCACGTGGTGCTGGAGCATTCTTAAACAAACGTCGTATTCGCGTATCAAAGCGTTTATCGCTAAGTAATGCCTTATTAACTACAGGTATCCCCTACCTCCCTGAGCACAGTAAAAACATTGATAACTACTTCAATACCATGAAAGTGTTAATGGTAGATACCGCAGGCGTGCGTCGCCCCGGTTCTGCATCACTAGATTTAGCCTACGTTGCCGCAGGTCGTTATGACGGCTTTTGGGAATTTGCATTGCATGAATGGGACATCGCCGCTGGCGTACTCATCGTACAAGAAGCTGGCGGATTGGTTGGCGACCTAAAAGGTGGGAATTCTCACCTAGAAACTGGCAATATTGTTGCTGCCAGCCCTAAGGTGTTTAAAGATATGGTTAAGCGATTGCATACTGTGCTTAAATAGTTATAAAGCACACCCCCCTAGTTTTACATGATGCTTACTAAGTTACTCAAGAACCCTCTGCCTCCATCGACAAATAAACCTGAAACGCATTCTTACGATTAGCCTCCTCAAAAGCTGGAAGCTTCTCATATTCAGACCAGTCAATCGCATTGTAAGCTTCATCAAAATCAATCAATTCTTCAACAGCCGCGCCCATTTTCTCTCGCATAAAGGCTAAATACTTGCGCGTTAGCGTGATTGCTTTTGGGTCTTTTGCCCAAGGACCATGCCCGGGTACGATGGCGTGTGGATTCTGTGATTCCATTTTTTCTAGGGTTGCTAACCAGTGCTTGGTATCGCTACTGCCTAAAAAGGGTACGCGCCCTTCAAAAATTAGATCACCTGTAAATAACACACGATCATTTTCGACATAGAGCGTTAAATCACCATCCGAATGCGCTTTGCCTATAAAACTTAGGGTAAACTTAATACCGCCTAGTGTGAAATCTTCGCTTTTATCAACAATCCTGTCTGGTGTTACCACGACGGTTTGATCATTTACCCATGGGTCTAATGACAATCGGCGTTCTTCTAAACGGCTGCTTGCGCCCTCTGAATCTATATATTCATACACGCCATCGGGTGCGATAATCTCTGCACCGAGTTCCTTAAATACCTGCAAGCCATAAATATGGTCGGCGTGATAGTGACTGACCACGACTTTTACAATGGGTTTATCCGTGATTTTCTTAATTTTACCGACCAACTTATTTGCCAATGATGGCGAACCTAGCCCATCAAAAATCACCACACCTTCATCGGTAACAATCACACCCGCATTGGAAATAAAACCCGCATTATCGGTCGCGATACCCGCCTTACCTTGCACATACCACGAATGATCGCCTACTTTTTCTAGCTTCATATCGACATCAACGGGTGCATAAACACTTTCGCCGTTTGGCGTGACGACAGATTCACTAATAGGTGCAACGCTCGAATTACAAAGCGTAAACCCTATAGCTGAGACAAGTAAAACCGCAATGATACTGTAGGCTATAATTCTAAAACTATTTCTCTTCATTATTCTTTGTTTACTCATGTAAAAGTGGGGGGGTGTGCTCTAATAAGTTCTAACAAATAACGCTCAGCTTCAACCAATGGAACGTGTAATTTGTGGCTATCTTTAAGCTCAAAACCCTTGGGTAAATACTGCATCTCAGCCGTAGGATATTGCCCCTTCATGGCGTACATCGTACCGCGCTCGTTTAAGTGCAGAGATGAAGATGAAACAAAATCATGGATGGAAGCGAAAGCACGGCTGATGATTGCATCGAAGGTTGTTGGCGCTTGCCATTTTTCAACACGTTGATGCACGACTTGCACATTTTTCAAACCTAACTCAATCACCGCTTGTTGAATAAAGCGTGTCTTTTTTCCATTGGTATCCAACGCCGTAAACTCACGTTGCGGCTGCATAATCGCTAATGGAATTGTCGGTAAGCCTCCACCGCTTCCCACATCTAAACAGCTATCACCTTTAATAAAATCAGCCACAACCAAGCTATCAAAAATATGCAAAGGAATCATATCTTTTGGGTCACGTACTGAAGTGAGGTTGTAAGTTTTATTCCAGCGACTCAAAGTATCTACATATTGTATTAACAAGGAAAGCTGTTTGTTATCTACTTTGCAATTCAAACTTGTTAAACCAGATTCCCAAAGTTCATCTTTAGTCATTCATCACTCTTCTTAAGTTTTAAAAATCACTTGATGAGTTTTCATCTACAAGTGAAACCACACTACCAAATAAAAAAGGTTTTTAATTCTTCAAAACCAAACACCATTAGAGGCAAAGATAATAACACTATGACTACCCCTGCCCATAGCCGTTGTTTAAAGACAAAAAAACTCACAGGAATTGATAAAACTAACAATATAGAGTTTATTAATAATAATACTTCCCTAATGAACCTCATAATTGGAGACAGGCCCTCCAATAATTTAAAGGCGCCTTCAAAAAGATACAAAACAGGTGCAAAAAGCCCTAGTGGCTCATGGTAAGTTAATTTTCCAGATGGCTGCATTTGAGGAAGAAAATACAACTTTAGGATTAAAGCTATTTCAAAATACAAATAGAAAAGAATAACCGCTATAGATAAAGAACTTAATAAAACCCACTGCCAAGAAGTCTTCATGTTTTTTTGATCAGCTCACTTTCCTGTTACGGTGTTTTTTCAAATAAACCATCAAAATAGAAATAGTCGCAGGTGTAATACCCGGTATACGTGAGGCTTGGCCGATAGTCGTTGGTTTTTGATCTTCCAGCTTTTGGCGCGCCTCATTTGATAAACCTCCTTCTATCGAATCATAGTTAAAATCACTCGGTACGATCATCTCTTCATGTTTCTTTTGTTTATCAATTTCAGCCTTTTGACGATCAATATAACCTGCGTATTTAAACTGCACTTCTACTTGCTCAGCAACCTTAATATCTTCAACGGCAGGGCCAACACATTCAATTTGCATTAGTGTTTGATAAGTCACATGGGGGCGGCGCAGTAATTCACTTAGGCGATACTCGCGGGTGAGCGAGCCATCAAATACTGATTCTAATTCAGCTTTGCTAATCTCATTTGGGCGCAATATGGTATCGCGTAGGCGTTGCATTTCAAGCTCAACACTTTCACGTTTTTCATTAAACGCACGCCAGCGGGCTTCATCCACCAAACCAAGTTCATGCCCTACTTCGGTTAGACGTAAGTCCGCGTTGTCTTCACGCAATAATAGGCGATGTTCTGCCCTGCTGGTAAACATTCGGTATGGCTCTTGCGTACCATGAGCAATCAAGTCATCCACCATTACGCCAATGTATGCCTCACTACGCTTCGGGAACCACGCATCCTTTTCTTGCACTAATCGCGCCGCATTGATGCCTGCCAACAAGCCTTGCGCAGCTGCCTCTTCATAACCTGTTGTGCCGTTGATTTGCCCTGCAAAAAACAGCCCTTTTACAAATTTGGTTTCTAGTGTTGGCTTTAAATCACGCGGGTCAAAATAATCGTATTCAATCGCATAACCTGGGCGCGTAATATGAGCATTCTCAAAACCCGCAATTGAACGGATAAAATCAAACTGTACATCAAACGGTAAGCTGGTTGATATGCCGTTGGGATAGACTTCGTAAGTATCTAGGCCTTCTGGCTCTACAAAAATCTGGTGACTATCTTTATCGGCGAAGCGTACAATTTTGTCTTCAATGGATGGACAATAACGCGGTCCGACGCCATCAATAACGCCTGTATACATGGGTGAGCGATCTAATCCACTGTGAATAATATCGTGCGTTTTTTGGTTGGTGTAGGTGATGAAGCAAGAAATCTGGCGAGGGTGATCTTCGGCTTTTCCCATATATGAAAACGTAGGAATCGGCGTATCGCCCGGTTGTTCTTGCAGCTTGCTAAAATCTATTGAGCGCGAATCAATTCGCGCTGGCGTCCCTGTTTTTAAGCGATCAACCCGAAACGGCATTTCACGTAAGCGATCAGCCAATGCAATCGACGGCGGATCACCCGCGCGCCCACCCGAATGATTTTGCAAACCGATATGAATCAAACCACCAAGGAAAGTCCCTACCGTTAAAATCACTGTTTTAGCCGAAAACTTCAAACCCATTTCAGTGGAAACACCTACAACACGTTGCTCATCACCCTCTCCTTCCACAATCAGGTCATCAACGCCTTGCATAAATATTTGCAGGTTTTCTTGTGACTCAACCGCTTTACGAATTGCCGCTTTATAAAGCGTACGGTCAGCCTGCGCGCGTGTCGCGCGAACCGCCGGGCCTTTACTGGCGTTTAAAGTACGAAATTGAATGCCGCCTTTATCAGCGGCGTGCGCCATCGCGCCACCCAACGCATCAATCTCTTTTACGATATGCCCTTTGCCGATGCCACCAATTGCAGGGTTACAACTCATTTGCCCAATGGTTTCGATATTGTGTGTTAATAACAAGGTCTTCAACCCCATACGCGCAGGCGCAAGCGCAGCCTCGGTTCCCGCATGACCGCCGCCGATGACAATGACATCAAATTTTTCTGAATAGAACATAAAAATATCTATAAGGTTAAGGGTATATAAAGCAGAGCCGTAGTATAAATGATTTTCTAATCAGAAGAGAAAAAGGACAAAAATATTATGGATGCGAAAATAATCATGGATGATTCGTTAATAACAGAAAAAAGCATTGTTAATGAGGACCAAAAAGAAGGTCAAAAAGCATTCTTCACGCCACTAGAAGCCAGAGTGATCGCCTCGCTCATGGAAAAGCATTTAACAACACCCAACAACTACCCGCTAACCATGAACTCGCTCACCAATGCTTGCAATCAAAAAAGCAACCGTGAGCCAGTGATGAACCTTACCGAAGGGCAAATTGGTCATACCATAAACCTTTTGGTGGAACGTAAACTAGCAGGTTTAGAATACGGCGAACGCGCCAATAAAATCATCCACCGTGTTTGCACCGAGCTGGATTTAGACCGCAAACAACAAGCCGTACTCACCGTGCTAATGCTACGCACACCACAAACACTTAACGACCTGAAAACACGCACCGCACGCATGGCAGATTTTTCTGGGGCAGAAGAAGTACAAGACGTAATTAATAGTCTAATCGAACGAGAAGAAACTCTGGTCACCTTGATTCCAAAAGGCGCAGGTCGCAGAGAAGAACGCTTTGCTCATACCCTGTGCGGTGAAATAAAAATTGAAAATATAACAGCAGAACCCACGATGATTGATGCTGTAGCGATAGAAAATGACCACCTTGACGCGCTTGAAGCACGGATTTTAGTGATTGAAGAGAAACTGGGGATAACGCTAGATTTGGGTTAACGATACATCCAATGCATTAAGTTAAGGCTTGGAACCCTTCGACAAGCTCAGGGAACGCCCTCAAAAAACGGTACGTTTGCTGAGCCTGTCGAAGCATTGGTCGCATCAACCCTTAACTTAACGGCATTGACACACCCCCTCACTTTTAGAGCATCAAATGACAATATTAAAAACAACCGCCAGAATTAGTGTAGCAATAATCATTATCTTACTTGGGCTGACGGTCATAGCACCCGAATGGCTTGAGCTTAAAGATATGATGCTGAGTGATCATCGTGTACAGAACCCTTCCAATGAAGAACTTGGAATAGCGCCTTCACACATTGTTGATGAAACTAAAGATTATTTAGCGAATGTAGGAGCATCTCTCTATCAACGAGTAATAGGACAAGAGCCAAACCTAAATGGCTGGTGGAGCAACCTCTTTAATGGCATATGGCACGTATATAACGTCATTAAAACCCTTATTTTTATTATCTTTACCTTTTTACTTTTCTTAGCAATAAATGATGCACTGAAACGAATTTACAAACCTGTGACAAAAGCCACTAAAGGCATTTTCTACCTTATAACACTCATTATATCCTTTAGCTCTAGCCTATTTGTTTGGCCCTACTTGGGAGCTATCATTATGAGTATTGCTAAATTATTTAGTGGTGTTTTTGCCTAGATAGATATGAGGATTAATTATTAAAGCAGTTCTGCTGAGCTTGTCGAAGCACACCCCCCCAGTTTTACGTGATGGTGTTTCATTTTTTTGATTAGGCAAAAAAATGAAACTTTGAAAATCAATTATAACTATCCAATACTAATCCTTAAAAAAACCTATGATCTAAAACAAAAAAAACTGCGTTCTTATACTAGAATATAAATAACTATAATAGGACTCACAGTGTTACAAAACTTACGTAACTCGATCTGGCAAACAATCGTTGATTGGCTTAATGATATTCCGAAAGGAAATCAGGATATGCAGGCAATTAACAACTTTGATCACATGATTCGTGATCTGCGTCCTGCTGATGTCGTTTTATTTGAGGGGCGTACTCGCGTTAGCGAAGTTATCAAGATCATCACCCTTTCTCCTTGGACACACGCCGCGCTTTATATCGGGCGTTTAAGTGATATTGCCGATCCTGATGCGCGCGCTATCGTACAAAAAAATTATGATGGCGATCCTGATAAGCCTTTGGTTATTGAATCATTACTGGGCTTTGGCACAATTGTAAATCCACTTACAGATTATGCGGATGATAATCTACGCATTTGTCGTCCGACGGGTTTGAGTTATGAAGATCAAAATAAAGTAGTCAATTTTGCGACCGAGCATATCGGCATGAATTATGATGTGAGACAACTACTTGATCTTGCACGCTTTATGGTTCCTTACGGAGTTTTGCCTCGTCGCTGGCGTTCATCTTTATTTCAACACAATGCGGGGCGACCTACCAATATTGTTTGTTCGAGTATGATTGCACGGTGTTTTCAAAGTGTAAACTACCCAATGCTACCCGTAATCAAAACAGACAATAATGACCGCTTACTTTTTCATAAACGTAATTTCCGTTTATTCGTCCCTACCGACTTTGATTACTCGCCCTATTTTAAGGTTCTCAAGTTTCCTGCATGGCCGCTTTCTATGAAAGAAGGTTATCGTGATTTACCTTGGACGGATGAAGACCCAGAAGAACCAAAAAAAGAAAAATTACCTATGAAACAACAAGCAAAAAATGTGCTTAAATCACTTAATAAAAAATCACTACGCAAGAAAAAAGAAGAACAAGATCAGCTTAAAAAAGATAGGGCTTACGAGCCAATTAATCTAAGATAGATTTATTCTGTTCTAAAATAGAAATTAGGAGGACAACATGCTCTGGTTATTACTACTTATCGTCATTATCGGTGTCGCAGGTTATTTAAGGCTTGGTTTACTTCAATCCACTTGGATGATTGGCGCGTGGTTGGTTGTCAGCATGTTTGCTGGTGGTATTAGCGGTTGGATGTGGCTACTGTGGTTGCCAATATTGCTGATAATCACCGTTATCAACTTACCTGATCTCAGACAAAAGCTTATCAGCAAACCTGCGATGGGATTACTCAAAGCCAATCTTCCGCAAATTTCTCGCACCGAGCAAGAAGCATTGGATGGCGGGAATGTCTGGTGGGATGCGGAATTATTCTCAGGGAAACCAGATTGGAAACGCTTGCGCGATCTATCCATGAGCACTCTCACAGTAGAAGAACAAGCCTTTATCGATGGCCCTGTAAACAAACTTTGCGCCATGTTGGATGATTGGCAAATCTCGCATAAGCTTCAAGACCTACCGCCTTTTATTTGGGATTACATCAAAGAAGAACGTTTCTTTGGCATGATTATTCCTAAGGAATATGGCGGACATGGTTTCTCGGCACTGGCGCATTCACAAGTGGTTATGCAAATATCCGGGCGAAGCACCACCGCCGCCGTCACCATTATGGTTCCTAACTCTTTAGGCCCTGGTGAATTGCTGATGAAGTACGGCACAGAAGATCAAAAAGATTTTTATCTTCCACGTCTTGCTATCGGAAAAGATATTCCTTGTTTTGCGCTCACAGGCCCAGAGGCTGGCAGTGATGCTGGCTCAATTCCTGATGTCGGTATTGTTTGTCGTGCAGATTTTGAAGGTGAAAAAGATGTGCTGGGTATCCGTCTAAATTGGGAAAAGCGCTACATCACGCTCGCACCTGTAGCGTCGCTACTTGGTTTGGCTTTTCAACTTTATGATCCAAATGAGCTATTAACTGACGAAGTATTTTCAAGTAAAGAAGTCAACGATGGCATCGAACGCGTTGGTGATCATATTGGTATTACTGTTGCGCTGATTCCTACCAACACGCCTAATATTAAAATTGGCACACGCCACTTCACGCTCAACAATCCTTTCCAAAATGGCCCAACATGGGGAGAAGATGTCTTCATTCCGATGGAATGGTTGATTGGTGGTGTGGATAACGTCGGCAAAGGCTGGCGCATGTTGGTCGAATGTTTAGGTGAAGGTCGTGGCATTTCATTACCCGCGCTTTCTGTGGGTGCAGCAAAAGTTGCCACACGCTACACGGGTGCTTATGCACGCGTACGCAAACAGTTCGGAATGCCGATTGGTCAATTTGAAGGCATTGAAGAACCCATGGCTGAGATTTTGGGTAACACCTATATGATGGATGGCGCGCGCAAACTCACCACCACCGCACTCGACCAAGGTCAACGCCCTGCGGTAGTTACTGCTTTACTCAAATATACGCTTACCCAAAAAATGCGCATGATTACAACGCACGCAATGGATATTCAAGGTGGCTCAGGTATTTGTCTTGGTCCTTCAAATTATCTTGGGCGAGGCTACCAAGCGATTCCTGTGGCGATCACCGTTGAAGGCGCAAACATTTTAACGCGCTCACTGATTGTATTCGGGCAAGGCGCAATCCGCTGTCATCCTTATATTTTAAAAGAGATGAAAGCCACACAAGAGAATGATTTAACGGCACTGGATAACGCCCTATTCTCACACATTGGTTTTGTCATCAGTAATATATCGCGCAGCACATGGTTCGGCTTTACCAATGCAGTTTTTGAATCACCGGGTACGCCACTCACGCGAAAATATTACCGTGGTTTAACAAGGCTAAGCGCAGATTTTGCTGTATTGACTGATTACGCTTTGCTAACACTCGGTGGAAACTTAAAACGCAAAGAAAGACTCTCTGGACGTTTCGCGGATATTCTTGCCAATATGTATATGTGTTCGGCGACGTTAAAGCATTTTGAAGATCAAGGCGAGCCAGAAGCAGATTTACCTTTATTGCATTACGCCTGTCAAACTGCCATTCATGATGCACAACAAGCGATGCTTGCTGTGTTCTACAATTTGCCTTTCTCAGTAATTGCGAAGAGTTTGCGATTTTTGATGTTTCCCTTCGGCAAGCCTTTCTCACCACCATCGGACAAGCTAATCCATGAAGTTGCAAAGCTTGCGCTTTCACCGTCTGCTACGCGTGACCGCTTAACCGAAGGTGCGTACTTTACCGATGATCCTGAAGACCGCATGGGCAGAATGGAACATGCTTTCAATCTTGCAATCGAAACAGTGGAAATTGAAAAAAAGTTTAAGAAAATATTTAAAAACGGCGAACTAAGCGAAAGAATGCACACCGACCGCATTGAAGAAGGGGTGAAGAAAAAACTCATCAGCAAAGATGAAGGCAAACAATTACTGGCAAACTATCTCGCCATGCGCGAAGCAATTAAAGTTGATGACTTTACCGAGGAGGAATTCCAGCGTGGCTAAAAGCTCCAACAAAACAAATGCCCGACCTGTTTATTTAATAGACGGTGCACGCACGCCATTTTTGAAAGCTCGTGGAAAACCTGGGTTATTCAGCGCGACTGACCTAGCACTTGGTGCAACCAAACCACTAATGCTGCGCCAACCTTTTGATGCCAGTGATTTAGATGAGGTTATCTACGGCTGCATGATGCCCAGCGCCGATGAAGCCAATATCGCACGCATAATCGCTTTGCGTATCGGCGGAGGCGACAAGCTCACTGCCTACACCGTGCAACGAAATTGCGCCTCAGGACTGCAAGCTATTGACAACGCCGTGCGTAATATCTCACACGGATACGCAGATTTAATTCTTGCTGGAGGTGTCGATGCTATGAGCCGCGCGCCACTGTTATTACGAGAAGACATGGTACATTGGCTCGCAAAATTTAATAAAGCAAAAACACCAGTAGCAAAAGCCAAAGCCATCGCTGGATTAAAAGGGCGCTACTTCGCACCCATTATTGCACTAATGCGCGGACTAACCGACCCCGTGGTTGGTTTAAATATGGGACAAACTGCAGAAAACCTAGCCTACCGTTTTGGTATTACACGTGATGAAATGGATGCTTATTCCGTACAAAGCCACTTACGTTTAACCGAGTCCGTAAAAGCAGGAAAGTTGGATGAAATTGAGCCATTATACGGCGCAAAAGGAAAAGTCTTTAGCGAAGATGATGGTGTTCGCCCTGATAGTTCAGTCGAAAAGCTTGCAAAACTAAAGCCATTCTTTGATCGACCTTACGGAAAAGTAACACCCGCAAACAGCTCGCAAATTACTGATGGTGCGAGTAGCCTTATTTTGGCCAGCGAAGATGCTATCAAAAAACATAAACTCAAACCCATCGCCAAACTCAATCCTGCACAATGGGCAGGATTAGATCCTGCAGAAATGGGTTTAGGCCCTGCACATGCAATTGCAGAAACCTTAAAAGCACATCATTTGATACTCGACAATATCGATTACTGGGAAATCAACGAAGCCTTTGCCGCTCAGGTTCAAGCCTGCGTAATGGCATTGACAGATAAAGATTATTGCAAAGACGAACTTGGTTTAAAAAAAGCAATCGGGCAAATCCCCAACGACCGGCTCAATGTCGATGGCGGCGCAATTGCGCTTGGGCATCCAGTAGGCTCAAGTGGCGCGCGTATCGTGCTACACATGGCGCATACGCTAAAACGCGAGAAAGCCAAGAAAGGTATCGCCACACTTTGTATCGGTGGTGGTCAAGGTGGCTCAATGTTGGTGGAGGCGATCGGAACATGAGTAGTTATACAAATCTAAGTGTTTCGACAGATGATAATAAAATTGCATGGCTAACGCTTGATGTAAAAGACGAAGCCGCTAATGTCATTGGTCCAGAATTAATCGAAGAAATGAATGCTGCTATTGATGAAATCAAAGTAACAAATCCCAAAGGGGTGATAATCAATTCAGGAAAATCTAGCGGCTTTATCGCAGGAGCAGACGTCAAAAAGTTTGAAGGCATGACCAACAGTGAAAAAGATCGAGAACTAGCACTTAGCTTTATCCACATGGGTCAGGCTTTGTGTCAGAAAATCGAAGACTTGTCCTTCCCTACCTTGGCAATGGTCAAAGGTTTTTGCATGGGCGGCGGTTTAGAAATTGCCTTGTCTTGTGATTACATTGTTACGGATGATTCACCCTCAACCAAATTATCACTCCCTGAAATCCAACTCGGCATTCACCCCGGTTTTGGTGGCACAGTGCGTTCAATCAGGCGCATGGGCGTACTTAAAGCCATGCCGTTGATGCTGACAGGGCGAAATTTAGTACCACGCCAAGCTAAAAAAATGGGTTTGACGGATTACTGCGTACCCTTGCGCCAATTAAAAACCACAGCCGTACAAACCATTTTGCTCAAGCCTACTAAACATCAAGCACCAAAGTCAGCGGCGCTTTTAGAAACCTCGCCGATGCGAAAAGTGATTGCCATGCAAATGCGCAAACAAGTTGCTTCAAAAACCAAGCAAGAACACTACCCCGCGCCCTACGCGCTCATCAATATTTGGGAAATGCACGGCAGTAAAAGCAGTGAAATGTATGAGGCGGAGGCGCATTCTGTCGCAACATTAGTTTCAACTGATACCGCACAAAACTTGGTACGGGTATTCTTTTTGCAAAATCGCTTAAAAGCGCTTGGCGATAAAAAACTCTTCACCCCAAAACACGTTCACGTTATCGGCGGTGGCGTTATGGGTGGTGATATTGCCGCATGGTGTGCTATGCAAGGCATGCGCGTAACAATTCAAGACATGAACACCGAAGCGTTGGGGCGTGTCATCGGCAGAGCAAACACAGGTTTTAAACGACGCTTTAGAAAAGATAAAATTCGCATTATGCAAGCGCAAGACAATCTCATCCCTGATTTACACGGGCATGGCATTGCAAAAGCCGATGTGATTATTGAAGCGATTTTTGAAAACTTAGAAGCCAAACAAGAAATTTTTAAAAATGTGGAGAAGAAAGCTAAGAAGACAGCGATTATCGCCACCAATACATCGAGTATTCCCTTACAAGAAATTGCTGCTGTAATGAAAAATCCAGAGCGATTGGTGGGACTGCATTTCTTTAATCCTGTATTCAAAATGCCTTTGCTAGAAATCGTGCAAACACCTGATCAAACTGATCCTAAAGTTGTCGCATTAGCACAATCATTCGGCGCACACATCAACAAGCTACCCTTACCGGTTAAAAGCTCGCCTGGTTTTTTGATCAATCGAATTTTAATGCCCTATATTTTAGAAGGTGTAACACTCTACCAAGAAGGCGTACCCGCAACAATCGTGGATAAAGCTGCAGTCGATTATGGAATGCCAATGGGACCACTGGAATTAGCCGACACCGTAGGGCTTGATATTTGCCTGCATGTAGGGAAAATCCTAGCAGACACCGTAGGTGTAACCCTACCCGACACGTTGGATAAAGAAGTAGAACAAGGTCGCCTAGGCAAAAAATCAGGGCAAGGTTTTTATGCTTGGAAAAAAGACAAAAAAGTCAAGCCTGACAATAAACAATGGACAGGTGACAGACACAAAGTTCAAACACGTTTAATCGAAAAATTGTTAGCAGAATCTAAAAAGTGTTTGGAAGAAAATATTGTGGAAAACAGTGACCTGTTAGATGCTGGCGTGATATTCGGAACAGGTTTTGCACCCTTTAGAGGTGGGCCAATGCATGCTTTACTTGAGGCCAAGGATTCACTGTAGAATAGATTTATCAAAGCAATTCTGCTGAGCGGAGTCGAAGCACACCCCCCCACTTTTACATGATGCACAATCTCAAAGTGCATCATCTACTAGACTATTAGACGTAGAGCTGCTCTGCACCAAGCCTTCGTGTTTCACTACCGATTCATTATCCATCACGACTTGATATAGACCTTGGACTAATAAAGCCATTTTCTTATAGTTTAGCCGGTCTGCAACTTCTGCTTTCTTCATTTGTGCTTCACTAAAAATACGATATTCTGAAGTGTCGGTCAGTACGATGGCGGGAATGCCGTGGCGTTGGTAATTTAGATGATCGGATGAGCTGGTTTGGAAATAGTTTTCAGGTAAGTTGAAGGAATACAGCGGTAAATCAGAGGCGCTGCCAAAGCTCTTTTTTAATTGCATAACTTCAGAATAATCTTGCAATCGACCGAACAAGCTAAGATGTTTTCCTGTATTTGGGTAAACATAGCTCATAAATTGATAAGGATATTTCTGGCTCTTTTTCTCTTCAGTGAAGGTGCCTACATTATCCAGTGATACCATTAACTTAACACGCTTACCTGAATCTATTAATGCACTTGCATGTTGGTAGCTACCCATATTTTGCAGGGTAACTATTTTCTTCTGGGATAATGGATAGGCAACCAACTGCACACCAATGGAAAGTTTTTCTTCATTCATCGCAAGATGACGCGCTAGTTCTATTAAAGTAGCAATACCACTGGCATTTCCATCAATATCTAAAGAGCCATTTTTAGCATCGAAATGTGCGCCTATGACTAAAATCTCTTTAGTTTTAGGACCCATATTTAAAATAACATTGCTATAACGTCCCGTCATTGTCCAGAAAGGTTGGTATGTGGTCTCTCCAAACTTTTCTAGTTGTTTATGGATATAGCGTGCGGTTGCATTGAGCGTTCCGTACTCGATAGTACGAGGGGCATAGTAGTATGTTAATTCTTCGACGTGCTTTTTTAATTTTGTTTGACTGATATTGGGGGACTTATTCTCACCAATATTTACTTTCGACATCGAAAAAGTTGGAAGAGTAATACCAAACCACAAGATTAAACTCACCCCAACCAAGGCGATTAGCCAATCGGTGAGTAAATTAATGGTCTTTTTTACAAATGAGTGAAACAAGCGTACCCCTACTATCCTTGTAGAATATAGGGTGACTTTCTCATAGCTTTGACTTTTAACGCATTGTTATTGGTATTAACGGCTATTAAATATAGACGAAAATAAACTTTTGACTTTCCCTTTAGAAAAATAGGGTTGAGAAAAATTGAAGACAAATAACGAGCAATAAAAAAGCCAGCAGAAGCTGACTTTTTAGAATTTTATGCTTTCGCATTCAAACCATACTTTATAAAAACTACATTGCTTGAATTCGTGCATTCAAACGGCTTTTTTGTCTTGCCGCTTTATTTTTGTGGAGAATGCCTTTAGATACGCTTGAATCTAATGCAGGTACTACAAGCTTATATGCTTCTGCAGCTGCCTTTTTATCACCAGCGTCAAGTGCATAAATCACTGCCTTTACCTGTGTGCGCATTCCTGAACGAATGTGTTTGTTATGTTGACGACGTGCTTCAGAAGTACGTGCTCGTTTTTTAGCTGATTGAATATTTGGCAAAACTTTTCTCCGAATTACCCAATAGAGGGCATTTTAAAACAGGGGCGTATTATGCCGATAAAGTTTTTTAACTTCAATAGGGTTTTGTAGTTTTTTTCATATTTATTTTTGTAGCTGATCCAAATCTTTTAATATGATTTCTACATGTGTTTTTGGGTTTACATTCCGATATATTTTAGCAACCTTACCTTGAGGATCAATAATAAAACTATGGCGTTTAGCAATCTTAAAAATCACCATATTCAATAACGAACCATATTGCTTAGCAACCCTACCCTTTGGGTCTGCCAAAAGCGTGAAAGGTAGCTTATGGTTCTCAGAAAAATCTGCATGACTTTTCGTGTTATCCACGCTAATCCCCCATACTTCTGCTTTTTTAACCCGCAATGATAAAATATTATCTCTAAAATTACAGGCTTCGGTGGTACAGCCTGGGGTTTCATCTTTTGGGTAAAAATACATCACCACCCATTTTCCACGCATTTTACTTAATGTTTGGGGTTTATTGTTTTGATCGACTAAAGTGAAGTCTGGGGCGGTTGCACCGACTTTTATGGTATTTGCACTCACAAGAAAAACTCCAAAAATAAACAGGCTGGTAAATATGAATTTAATAAATAATTTAAACAAGACCAATACCTTTGATTAACTATTCATCCATTGGCGAACAAATTTCAATTAGCGTCCCTTCAATAGAGCGCACATAACTCACCGTTTGACCCCACGGTTTCTCAACAGGAGCCGCAACAAGCACCGCCCCACTTTTTACTGCATGGTTGGTAGAAGCCTCAACATCATCATCAACAAAAACCAGCTCAATCCCAACAGGATTACCCTCTGGAGTAATTTTCTGGTACTTGCCTGCAAAATTCATCTCACCCAAAGTCGCATGAGATGCAAAGCCTAAGGTTGTTTCACCTGATTTAAGCTCGGCATAATCGACAACTCCATCTTCTTCAAAAACCATCCCGCGCTCAAAACCAAAGGCTTTTTCATAAAACTCAAGCGTTGCCAATACATCTTCTACATAGACGATTGTATATCCATATTTCATTTTTTTTGCCTCTTCGAAATCAACGATTCATAATTTTAGTATAGCCTATCTAGCATTAAACATAATTCACACCCCCCTAGTTTTACATGACGTTTATATAAATTTAAAAACATCATGTAAAACTAGGGGGGTGTGAATTATATAAATATAAACACTATCAATAATCATCTAAACAAAGAAACTGGCACAACCGACAGCAAGCCACGCACATTCAAATAGCCTGCCGCACCAACCAATACCGCGCCTAACAATGTACCCGTTGTTATTAGCATTAAATTAATCTCTGGGCTTAGATCAAATAGCATAGAAGCTGCAACATTGCCTGCGATTAGCGCCAATACGCTTGCTAAAAATCCTGCCAAACCACCAATCATGGCAAACTCTAAAACCAAGCTACGGCGTAAATAGGCTCGGCTTGCGCCTAATGATTTTAATATCGCAATCTCTTTACGGCGCATGGCTTTTTGTGATTGTAATGCTGCAAATAACACCACGACACCTGCAACCAGCGTAAATAAGAATATCGCCTGCACTGCAAACGCGGCTTTATTAATCAAATCGCGAACCTGCGTCATTATCGCCGTGATATCGATATCCGTTACGCTAGGGAATTCCTTAATCAACGAAGGCAAAACGTGCTTTTGATCATCATCAAGGTGAATACTGGTAATAAACGTTTTTGGCTGATCATCAAATGCTTTTGGCGCCATCATCACAAAAAAGTTGGGTCGCATACTGTCCCAATTTACGCTTCGTAGGCTGATGATTTTTTCGGTTATCTGTTCACCTGCAATATCAAAAGTCATGGAATCGCCCATTTTTAGGCGCAAGGTTTTGGCGATACCCTCTTCTACCGATAAGCCGTTAAGCGCCTCAGGCTTAAACCAATCACCACTGACAATTTTATTACCTTCTGGCATAGCCACATTTGCCGACATATTAAATTCGCGTATCAACAAGCGTTTCGCGCGATCAGTCTCGTAATCATCTTCTGAGACGGCTTTGTCATTTATTTTAACTAAGCGCCCAAGTACCATCGGATACAGCGGGGTTTCAATTTTATCTTTTGATAAAAGCTTCTGTAACGGCTCAACCTCATCAGGCTGGATATTGATCAAAAAATGATTCGGCGCGCTCACTGGCAGGCTAGCTTGCCAACGATTAATTAAATCTCCCCGCAAAGTAGTAAGTAGCAACAAGCTAAATAGCCCAATACCAAAAACAACCACCATCAACGCCATGCGTTTATTAGCTTTGGGTAAACGCCAGCGCTCACCTAGTTTGCGTATCACGCGCAGCATTAATGTTGCCATCAACCAAAATACAGCTATGGCAACTAACACCGCTATCAGCAAAATTCCGCTTAATTTAATATCTTGCGTTTGCATCCACATGAGTAATAAAACCGCCGCACTCAATACAAAAGCAGAAAAGAACAACGATGTTTTAGGCTGACTACTTTGACCTTGTAGGATTTGTACTGGTGATGTGTTTATCAGGCGCATTAAGTGCGGCACTGAAAAACCTAGTACCATAATCCACGCCGTAAACAAGCCAACTACAACAGGCCACCAGCTTGCGCTTGGCAATGTTTGACCGACAAAATCTTGCAAATAACTCGCCAAAAATAGCTGAATAATATATCCAAGTATCGCGCCCACTAGTGCGGCAATGGTTGCGCTAAAAAACAACTGGCTTAAATAACGAAACAGAATTTGTCTGCGAGAAGCACCCATTGTTTTTAGCACAGCAACCGCAGGCGTTTCGTGCTGTGTGAGGCTGTAACTACTCAGCGCGATACCTGCGCCCGCCAAAATTACCGCAAGCAACGACGCCATTTTCAAAAAGCGTTGCCCACGTTGCAAGGCTTGCTGCACGCTTGGCAAGCCGTCTTCTAGGGTACGGATAGCTTCAGTCTTTTTCAATTGCGGTTTTAGCCAGTTTGTAAACTGTTTGATGTTTTTTTCATCGCCTGCAAATAACTGACTGTAACGCGCCCTGCTCGCAGGTGTTAGCAAGCCTGTCGCTTTGAGCTGATGCATTGGCAAAATCAATTTCGGCGCGAGCTGAAATATGCTTGCAGATTGGTCGGGCATTTTACGAATGAGTTTAGCCAAACGTACCTTACTTTGACCCAGTTGTACTTCCTGTCCTGCTTTAATATTTAGCGCAACAAACAAACGTGACTCTGCCAAAACCTCATCTTTCTCTAATCTTTTCAATAATGTATTTTCAACTTCTCCCAAAGCACTTTCACTGGTTTCGATATTTCCGTGCAGAGGATACTCCACTGAAACGGCTTTGATTTGCGCTAATTGAAATTTCTCGCCGACGGACACCATACTCGGGAAGCTAATCGTCTCAGCCGTTCGCAAGCCTCGTTTTTCAGCCTCTTGCAAAAACGTATCGCTAATCGGTCGTGTAGAAACCACCACCATATCGCCCCCCAACATCGTGGTGGCTTGCTGGCTCATGGCACGATCAGCACGGTCTGTAAAAAAACCAACCGACGTGACTGCCACAACCGCAACTAAAAGCGCCAGAAACAACAAACGCATTTCGGCTAATCGCCAAAACTTCTTCCATTCTACGATCAGCTGATTCACGTGACAATCTGCCCATCAACCAACTTATAATGTGTCTGACATCGCATCGCCAAGCTATCATCGTGCGTCACCATCACCAGTGTTGTGTCGCTTTGTTTTTGCATATCAAATAATAAGGCGATGATTTCTTCACCCGTATTTCGATCTAAATTGCCTGTAGGTTCATCGGCAAATAGTATTTGTGGTTTGCTCACAAAGGCGCGCGCTAATGCAACTCGTTGTTGTTCTCCACCTGATAATTGTGTGGGTAGATGGGTGCTTCTCTTTTCTAAACCCACTTGCTTTAAAGCATCCAATGCGCGTTGACGAATATCGCTACTTCCCTTATCCAATTCCAGTGGCAGCATGATATTTTCTAACGCGTTTAAATTATCCATTAAATGAAACGACTGAAAAACAAACCCCACCTTACCCAAGCGCAAAGCGGCGCGTTCATCCTCATCTAACGGAGACAGTGCTTTGCCTAATAAGCTAGCCTCACCTTTGGTCGGTATATCCAGCCCTGCCAGCAAGCCCAATAAAGTCGTTTTACCCGAACCTGATTCACCTGTAATCGCGACTGATTCACCTTGGGCGATATGTAGATTAATATTATCTAAAATCAGCAACTCTTCATTTGAAGAAGTAGAAAGTCGTTTGCCAAGGTTTTTTGTTTCTATTACATTCATTCTTATACGCCTATCAGGAGTCCTCGCTTAGGTGAGGAAGTCTCTTTTTGGAATTGAAAATCAAAACACTAGCTAGCCATTATTGATCTTTTTAAGGTTTATCGTGTCATACTTAAAAACAACTTTAAGGAAACATAAACTATGGGTTTAAAGTCCACCCTTTTCAAGCCAGCACTACTGATATTAATGCTCACGCTACTCAGCAACACAGCCAGCGCAAATCAAAAAATCCTAGTATGGGGCGACAGCCTAAGTGCGGCATACGGCATCCCAAAAGATAAAGGCTGGGTAAACCTAATGCGCAAAGCGTTAGGCAATGAATTTGAAATCACCAACGGAAGCATCAGCGGTGAAACCACAAGAGGCGGATTAACACGACTGCCCAAAGCCTTAAAGAAAGTAAACCCTGATTTTGTGATTTTAGAGCTCGGCGCCAATGACGGGCTACGCGGGTTACCACCCAGCATCACCAAAAATAATCTTAAAAAAATGATAGCGTTAGCACAGAAATCTAATGCAAAAGTTATCTTGCTAGGAATGAGAATTCCGCCCAATTACGGCGTAGCTTACTCAAAGAAATTTGAAAGCGCGTTTAGCGACTTAGCAGAGAAATACCAGCTACCCTTCATTCCATTCTTTTTAGAAAACATTATTGAAGACCGTAAATTACTGCAAGAAGATGAGCTTCATCCTACGGCTGAGGCACAGCCTTTGCTTTTAAAAAGCATTTTGCCAACGATTATAAATGCTATTAAGATTTAAAAGCAGTTCTGCTGAGCGGAGTCGAAGTACACCCCCCCACTTTTACATGATGTTTACTATTTAGCTTTTGTATTTCTTCTCCAAACCAGAAACAGGACAAACAAATCCCAAACTCACTGCCTCCAACTTCAAATCCTCCAATGACTTTCCAGAGCCATACAAACGATCACCCACCACAGGAAACCCACTCTCAGATAAATGCTTGCGAATCTGATGCTTACGCCCTGTTTCTATCTTCACTTCTAAAATTGATTCATCACTCTTTTCATCATAACGAACAAACATTACATGACTCACCGCAGGCTTATTATTAATTTTTGATTCAATGGTTTTGCTTGTTTCATCTCCTTCTAAAATACTGGAAAAATCACCCTCAACACTCACGCGATAGCGTTTATCAATCTCATGGTTTTGAAAGAGCTTGCCAAACGCGGCGGCAATTTGTTTTTTATGCGCGATGATAATCAAACCGCTGGCGGCACGATCTAACCGATGCACGATAAATGCGGGTCGTTCGGGTTTTAGGTGCTTTTCTGACCAGCGATAGATGGTGCAATGGTCGCCCCATTTTGAGCCTTGCGATAACATACCGCTGGGTTTATGCCAGATACTGTAATCGCCTTGGTCGCTAATCAGCTTGGCTTCGGCTGGTTCTGTTTTCAGTACTTTTTCATCGTAATAAAAATGCAAGGTTTCATCGACAGCCAAAACTTTTTTGGCGCGGCGTAGGCGTTGCGTGTATTGCTTATTCTCTCCATACTCGCCAGACTTTTCCAGCCACACACAACCCTTTTGCATGGCTTGTTTTACTTTTTGTTTGGATAGCATGGTAATTTCGGCAAGCAAATTAACTGCCGTCATTCCCTCTATCTCAACAAGAATATGGTACTCCTTTTTATTGAGCTGTACTTCTGTCTCAGACATCAAAATGCCTTAATCGATTGGCAGTTCCAACAATCTTTAAACTGCGCGCCATGTTCTTCACCGCAGTTTTCACAAGTCCAGCTATCTCCTTGATTTTCATTATTTTCGTATTCGTGAATTATTTCCTTCGCCCACTTCTCTTTCATCGCATCTTTCACCCACAATTCAGGCCAAACCGTTAACATAGGGATTTCCCCCGCCAATGATGAAAGCCTGTCATTCTTTATTTCGCAGTCAATTCCCTGTGCTTCGAGGATATTTTTTAGATGATAAAGATAAACGCGATCTTCAGATGTGTGGACTTGTTTCAATTTAATTTGGCTCATTAAAAATTGAGAATTCCTATCTTAACTTTTCTAATCTGGAAAGCAAATTGCACTATAGCCAAATTCACACCCCCCCACTTTTACATGCCGTATAAGAACCCAGCCTAAATATGGTCTCTCCATTAATTACAGTAATTTACAGGGTAGCTTATTAACGCTATTATCAATAAATATAATTTATGCAACATAATAGACAAGCATCAATAAAAAAATAAGGAAACAAACATGAAAACTTACCACAGATTAGCCATTGTTCTAGGCCTTACATTAAGCCTACTAGGTTGTGATAGTGCTAATAATACACCCATAAAAGCCTCCGATACAACCGCCCCTGTTATCACCATAACGGGAGCTGATGAAACCGTTGAAAGATGTAACACCTATACTGATAAAGGAGCAACAGCACTTGATGACAAGGATGGCGTTGTCCAAGTTACACCCTCAAGCAATATAAACACCGATATAGCAGGGGATTATGAAGTAACCTACACAACCAAAGATTCAGCCAACCCTGCTAATACAGCAACAAAAACACGAAAAGTTACCGTAGTGGATACTGTAGCCCCAGTAATAACCCTGCAAGGTAGCCCAAGCGTCACTATTGCAAAAGGTGTTATATATACTGATGCAGGAGCAACAGCCAGTGACTGTGGCGGTATCAATATACCAGTGACCACTATTTTTAAAGATAGCGCGGGTGTCGTTGTCACACAGGCAGAACTCAATAATAAGGTAGGCAACTATACCGTAACCTATACAGCTCTAGACAGCTCAGGAAATACCGCACAAGCAACACGTAATGTAACAATAACACCTCAAACACTATCAATAACAGGGGCGCCACATATCCATACAAACTGTAAAGGAACAGTAGATAAATCAGGCCTGGATACCAATGATAATAATGTATTGGAAGACAGCGAGGTCACCAGCTTAACAAACGCTGTTTATAAAGAAGGCACGCCTGTAACACGTAAAGAACTTGATACCATGATCAGCCAAAATAAAGATATTACAGGTGTAAATACCTGTGAAATTGAAAGCATGAACGCTTTATTTAGAGATAAAACAACCTTTAATCAAGATATTAGTGGATGGAATGTAGGTTCTGTAACTAATATGAATAACATGTTTCGCCGCGCAACCACTTTCAACCAAGATATTAGTGCATGGAATGTGAGCAACGTAACGAGTATGAACTCCATGTTTAGCGGCGCAGCCGCTTTCAACCAAGATATTAGTGCATGGAATGTGAGCAAGGTAACGAATATGAATTCCATGTTTTACGACGCAACCGCTTTCAACCAAGATATTAGTGCATGGAATGTTAGCAAGGTAACTAATATGAATCGCATGTTTTACAATGCAAAAGAATTCGTAAATCATAACTTAAGCACTTGGGATGTTGCAAAAGTTACAGCCCATCTTAATTTCTTAACGGGTGCAGGCTCAGGAAATACAGAACCAAACTGGCCATAACACGTAGTTTGGGCTAATTTGATAATGACTAAATAGTCATATAAGAAGAAGGGAGCTTTGCTGATAGTGTTATTAACACAAAGCACACCCCCCTAGTTTTACATCATGTAAAACTAGGGGGGTGCTTCGGCAAGCTCGGCAGAACTGCTTTTAAACCATTATATTCCCCCATTCATCCATCCCTCCATTGATCAATTTTTAAGCTATGGGATACTCACCCAATAATTAATACAACGATTTACACTACACAAAAGATTATTGGGATGATAAACGTAATTAAGATTGCTCACATTTCAACCGGCTTAGAGACTGGCGGCGCTGAGGTTCAACTCACTCGTTTGCTAGAGAAGTTTGATAAGAATAAATTTGAAATGATTGTGATTTCATTGGATAAAGAAACCTATCTTGCGGATAAAATTCGTAATGAATTCAATATCCCTGTGCATTCTCTTCAACTAAAACAGAACCCGCTAAACATCCGCAAAGCTTACACCATTCTAAAAGAATTCAACCCTGATATTATTCACGGAACAATGTACGAAGGTGGTGTGGTCGGCACTGTTTTTAATAAGTTCTTACCCAATAAACCCCCTGTAATTTGGACGGTTCACGAGGGCTTGGAACATTACCGCCAAGAGATTTTTCGCAAGCAGGTTCAGCTACGTATTTGGGGCTTAATCTCTAATCTGCCTGATTGCATGATGTACGTTTCGCACCTAAATTGTGAGCAACACCTCAACTGGGGCTTTAAAAACAAAAAAGCATTGGTGATGACCAATGGCGTGGATACTGATGTCTTTAAACCCAATCCAGCCGCTCGCACTAACATTCGCAAAAGCCTGAGCATCCCTGAAGATGCCTTTGTGATTGGCATTACCGCGCGTTTTCACCCTGTAAAAAATCACGCGGGCTTTTTGCGCGCAGCAGCTATTTTAAACAAAGCGCATCCCGATGTGCATTTTATAATGGCGGGTACGGATATTGATGAGAACAATACCGAGTTAATGGAAATCGTCAACGCCAATAACTTAAACAAGCAAGTTCACATGCTGGGTAATCGTGAAGATATCCCTGATATTGTTAACGCTTATGATGTCGCCGCCCTCACCTCCATTGGCGAGGCATTCCCGCTCACACTGGGCGAGGCAATGGCAACGGCTGTGCCTTGTGTGGCAACCAATGTTGGGGATAATAAATTTATCATCAAAGACACTGGGCGCGTTGTGCCAGTGAGTGATGATCAAGCTTTAGCCAATGCTTGGCAGGAGTTGGTCGAAATGGATAAGGATAAATTCAAACATTTGGGTGAAGCCGCCCTGCAACGCGCTTTGGATAATTTCACCCTAAAGAAGCAAGTGCAAGAACACGAGTCACTTTATGAAAGCTTGCACAATCATAATATTGAAAAGCGTTCAGGGTTTCGTCACGCTGAGCCTAGCGCCTAAGCTTCGTACAAAAACATGCCCGAAATCACACTCACCATTGCAGGCACTCCCTCGTTACAACAGGGCGTGCATAAGGCCGCTACCTCACTTGACAGCGTGGAGCTTGTGTTTAGCCGTAAAAGTGGGGGGGTGTGCTCTCAGGTTAATCTAGCGGCTGATCGCACCTCGTTATATCGCACCTTAGAGGCGACTAAAGCGAAGATTGAGTTAGTCTGCCAGCGCCTTGGCATTGAAGAAAAAGACCTTGAGTATGATCGCTCAGGCTTATCTAAACTCGACAATATCCGTTATAAGTTACTGTTTTTAAAAAAGATGCTGTTTGAAGCATTTATCCCGATTCAATGGGTGATTGTTTACAAAAACCAAAATGAGAAAAAATGGCACAAAATAATTCCCGATTCAAAAGTCTTTCAGGCTGATCCTTTCGTGGTTTTCAAAGATGATAAATATTTCGTCTTTTACGAAGAGCTTAAGTTTGAGGATTATCACGGTTATTTAATGGTTGCCGAGCTAGATACTGCAAACAACAACCTCATCAATGAAAAAATCATCTTAAAGCTAGAAAACCACCTCTCTTTTCCCAATGTGTTTAAAGAGAATGGCACCTATTATATGATTCCCGAATGTGCTGACAGCCACCGCGTGGATTTATACGAATGCACTGATTTCCCTTATCAATGGAAACACACGAAAACACTGCTCGATAATATCCAAGCGGTTGATACCACGCCGCTTAAAACAGATCAGGGCTGGTATTTATTTACTTCCGAAATTGTAAAAGGTGCAGATTGTAATGATGAGCTATCCATTTATAAGTCGGCAGATTTATTAACTGAGCCATTTACCAAACTCTACAATGAGCCTGTGATTAGTGATGTGACCAATGCACGAATGGCAGGGCATTTTATTAAACATGACGGCGATATTTTTCGAGTCTCACAAAATTGTGGCAAACGCTACGGCCATCAAGCCAATGTAAACAAAGTGTTACAGATAGAAGGTGAGTATAAAGAAGAGCTAGTCAACACACTGAAGCCAGACCGTGGCGCGCTAGGATTTCACACCTATAACCAAGATCACGAGATTGTCATCGGCGATATGGAAATTGCTCGCTTTGATATTTATTCGCTTAAACGCTTTGTTTGGGGAAATATTCGGAAGCATGTTTTTAAGATGTAATTTTTTTGCCACGGAATCCACGGAAGGACACGGAAAAAGACAAACATACTATTACTGAAGCACACCCCCCCACTTTTACATGATCATGTAAAAGTGGGGGGGTGTGCTTTATATTTTTACTTTCTTCCCCGTTTTTCTGTGTTGTTATTCGGCTAACACCTTACCCTAAAGGGTTGTCGTCGCTTCGTTCCAATATTGTCTCGCTATTGCTTGGCTCCGTGGCAAAAATCCTTCCCTTAAACCGCCACTGCGCCAAAACAATCCCCGCAAACATCAAGCCAAAGCCCCAAAGCATTCTTGACGTTAATTCTTCACCCAGTAACCAAATACCACCCACAACCGCAAAAACCGCTTCAAGCGAGAGTATTAACGCAGCATGGTGTGATGGCACGGAGCGTTGTGCGAAGACTTGTAGTGTGTAGGCAATCGCTACCGAGGCGATGCTGGCGTAGGCGATTTCTATAAACCCGCCTTGCAGCCCTTTCCATACGTTATCCCAAACTACACCTTCAAAAGTGTAAGCGCCCAGTAATGACAACACGGCGCAAACGTAGAATTGCACGATGGATAATCGCAGTGGGTCGTGATATTTTACGGCTTTTTCGATAAGTAAGATATGTAACGCCCAAAAGATAGATGAAGCCAACACCCAATAATCGCCACTATTTATTGTGCTGAAATCTCCTTTCTTAATCGACAATAAATACAAACCAAACATAACCAAAAAAGCTGCTGGCCAGATTTGTAGCGATAAACGCTTACCCGTGAAAAAGAGGAAAACAGGCACTAATAAAATATACACAGCTGTGATAAAACCACTTTTTCCAGCCGTGGTTTCCACTATACCAATCTGCTGCAACATCGAGCCAAAGGTAAGCACTACGCCCATTACAACCCCCATTAGCACACCGCGACGACTAAGCTTATTGCCACCAAACCAACGTACTAATAAAACCAAACAGGTTGCGCCCACGGTAAAACGAATCGCGCTGAACATAAAAGGGCCAAAATAATCCATACCTGTTTTTTGCGCAACAAACGCAAAGCCCCACAGGGCAGCGGTAATCAGCATGAGCAAATTACCTGTTATGGGTGATGGTGTGGTTCTCATTATTTCTCTTTTTTACGTTAATTCTTTTTTACGTTAATATAGAGCCAGAGTGTAATGATTAATCAAGGAAAATGCATGAAACAATTTTCAACCATTGGTATTTTTTGCAAAGAGAATGATGATCGTATTGAGGCGACGCTTAATACGCTCCATGATTTTCTAAAAGAAGAAAAATTCAATATCGTGGCAGAAAAAAATGCCGCAAACTATTTGGGTATTCCTGTTATGGATAGCCAATCATTTTGTAGCTCCATTGACCTTGCCATCGTTGTCGGCGGTGATGGCACGTTGCTCAAAGCGGGCAGATTATTAAGCGATAAAAATATTCCTGTAATCGGCATAAACCTTGGTCGTTTAGGCTTCTTAGTAGATATTCTGCCTGATGAAATCACCAAACAACTCTCATTAATGCTAGATGGAAAATACACGCTTGAGGAACGCTCATTGCTACATGCCGAAGCCTTTAGAGATGGAAAAAGCTTAGGCGAAGGCATCGCGCTAAACGATGTTGTGGTACATGTTAGAAATGATATTCGTATGATCGAATTCACCACGCATGTGGATGATACTTTTGTAAATACACAACGTGCCGATGGTATTGTGGTTGCTACGCCAACAGGCTCGACAGCGTATTCGCTATCAGGTGGCGGCCCTATTCTTCATCCTGGGCTTGATGCCGTCGTACTTGTGCCTATTTGTCCGCATACATTAAGTAATCGCCCGATTGTAATTAGTAACGATAGTCAAATTAATATCAGCCTATGCGAAAGCCGTGATGTGGATGCGCGTGTATCCTTTGATGGACAAGCCAATATCGAACTGCAAGCAGGTGACAATATAGTGATCCGCAATAAGTCACACAAGCTAAAGCTTATGCATCCTGAGAGTTATGATTATTTTCATATATTACGGGATAAATTGGGGTGGAGTTCTTCGCCTTAAAGCGAATACAAACCACACCCCCCCACTTTTACATGATTATTTTAGCCTATTTATTTTTCTGCCAATAACTGAGCTATCAAAGCCTCAATCTTATTCGCCTGTGCTGAATTCTTATGCGTTTCACCAATAAAATTAGCACGCACCAGCCCTTTTTTATCAACAATAAAATACGACGGCCAATACCGATTATTCATTGCTCGCCAAAAGCCCATATCGTTATCCACCATCACTGCATTGGTGATTTTAAATTCTTTAAGCTTGGCTTTGATATTAGCATGGACTTTTTCACTTTCAAACTCGGGCGAATGTATGCCTAAAATCTGAAAGCCTTGAGGTTTATATTGCTCTTCAACACCGTGTAACCACGGAAAAGAACGGTAACAGTTCCAACAACCAAAGGTCCAAAAATCGACAAGTGTTACTTTTCCTAGAAGATCTTTCTTGGTGAGTGGTTTTGAGTTTAACCACTCTTGAGCGGAGGTTTGGGTCAATTCTGGGAGCGGGTAAGGCTCTTTGGCTTGTAGCTGGATAGATGAACCTAATAGAACTATTATCGCAAAAAATATTGCAAAAAATTTATAATGTCGCATAAAAACCTCTTAATTAATAACACGTAGTATTACTACTATTCCGTTGTATCTTCTCCCCACTTAATAGCTTTAAACGACTCCACCTGCTGATCAGATGCCTTTTCTTGATATTTATCTTTAAATTCATCATAAGGCATACCATAAACGACTTCACGCGCCTGATCATAATTAACAGATTCTCCTCTCACTTCTGCTTCTGACATATACCATTTCGATAAACAATTGCGGCAAAATCCTGCCATATTCATCAGGTCAATATTTTGTACATCAGTACGCTTTTGAAAATGACCTAACATTTTACGCCACGCGGCTGCTTCGATTTCTAATTGAGTTTGTTTATCCATTTTAATATCTCTCTGATGCTCTTAAAATTGTAACTTTCATTATAGCCATGTAAAAGTGTGGGGGTGTGCTTTTGTTTGGTTTATTACTGCTAAGCGCACCCCCCTCTTTTATATGGTACAAAAAATTATGTTTTCTTTTTGTTCGTTTTTGTGCGAATATCTGTGATACTGAGCACTTCCAAATTAAATTGGTTATAAGATATGTTATCCCATATTCATTTACGAAATTTTGCCATTGTTGAAAAACTCGACCTTGAATTAAAAACAGGCATGACAGCACTTACAGGTGAAACAGGCGCAGGAAAATCCATTTTAATTGATGCGATTGGTTTAGTACTGGGCGATAGAGCCGAAAGTGGCATAGTTCGCCACGGCGCAGATAAAGCTGAAATCACCTTAACTGTTGAGTTAGATGACACACCTTCTGCCCAAGCATGGTTGGCTGAGCAGGACTTATCGGAAGAAAATGATCATGATCAATGTATCTTACGCCGAGTCATCACCGCTAATGGCAAATCACGCGCATGGATTAATGGCTCGCCCTGTAACCTATCCATGCTACGCCAATTGGGTGAACAGCTGGTCGACATTCACGGTCAGCACGAACATCAATCGTTAATGAAAAAAGACATGCAACGAAAATTGCTGGATGATTTTGCAAATATTGATAATAGCCAACAAAAGCTATTATTTAAAACAGCTGCTGCTTATAACGAATGGAAAGCATTAAAAGCCAAGTTAGAAAACATCAGTGATCATAATAGCGCCCACCAAGCCAAATTAGACTTACTCCGCTTTCAAACCCAAGAGTTGGATGATTTACAGCTGACTGAAAACGAAGCAACACAACTGGATGAAGAACATGCACGTCTATCAAATGCAGGGCAATTACTAGAAACCAGCTCGCAAAGCGTACTCAAACTATACGATGCAGATGAACAATCCATTTACTCAAGTATCAGTACCGTATTACAACAACTCGAAGATGGCACCCAGCTAGATGCAAAACTAAAAGAACCTTTAGAAATACTCCAAAGCGTGCAAATTCAAATACAAGAAGCCAGCGATCAACTACGTCATTATCAAGAGTCTGTAGGGCTAGACCCTGAACGTTTGGACTGGGTCAATAGTCGCCTAGCGACTCTGCACGAGCTATCACGCAAGCATCAAACCAAACCTGAGTTACTATTTGCCAAATGGAAATCGCTACACAAAGAACTTAAAGAGCTCGACAGCGATGAATACGACCTTGATGCCCTGCAAGAGAAACTAGCCAACAGTGAACTTGCCTATCTAACTCAAGCAAGCAAGCTAAGTAAGGTACGTAACAAAGTGGCGCAACAACTATCACAAGGTGTTAGCAAAGCCATGCAAAAACTTGGCATGGAAGGCGGACATTTTGTAATTTCTCTACAAGCCAATGAAAGCTTTTCATCACATGGCATGGACAATATTGAATTCCAAGTCAGCGCCAACCCTGGCCAACCACTTAAACCGATTATCAAAGTCGCATCTGGCGGAGAGCTTTCTCGCATCTCACTCGCCATCCAAATGATAGCCGCACAACGCATCACACTCCCTGCCTTAATATTTGATGAAGTTGATAGTGGCATTGGCGGAGGCATCGCAGAAATTGTCGGACAACAACTTCGCAAACTAGGCAATAACCGCCAAGTATTGTGTGTAACCCACTTACCGCAAGTTGCCTCACAAGCACACAACCATTACAAGGTAACAAAAATAAAAGGTAATCAAACTACTTCAACAGGCATGTTAGTGTTGGATGATAAACAACGCATAGAAGAAGTAGCGCGCATGATGGGAGGAGTTGAAATTACTGAATCAACTTTGAATTTAGCCAGCGAGATGTTGAATGAAAAAGCGGCTTAGGAGATTATTTACAAGCTCCCTCGCTCTAAAAGAACGTCCAAGACCAAGTAGCCGCTCCGGTCTTTTTAATCTTTGTCATCTGGGTGTTTTTTGATAATTTATCACTATCTTTTTTGCTCTTATCTGTTTCACTATCTAACTGACCCTTATCAACCATATCATCCAGTGTCTTTTCTGCTATTTCGATAGCTTTATTACTGCTATAACTTTCTGGTTCATCAGAGGTTGACTGTGCATCGCCATCAAAAAGTACCACAACTTCTGGCTGCCCCACATCTATTGGTTTTTCTGTTGTTGTATTTAATGCCGTAGCAATATCTTTTTTACTGTCATTCTTATCTAGATAATCAAGAATGCCGTCATTGTCAGAATCTTTAGTGCCACCTTCGACAATGGTCAATATATCATCGCCATCATCATTGCCATCTAAGTAGTTAGGTACGCCATCATCATCCGTATCATCATTAATCGGGCTACCATCTTTATTTAAATCTTCAAGCTTGGTTAGAACACCATCATTGTCATCATCATTATCCAGCGCATCAATAATGCCATCGTGATCTGAGTCTTGCGGTGCATTGATATCCATACCAATTTCGATAGCATCAGAAACACTGTCACTATCACTATCGCGTTTAAGTGGATTTGTGCCTAATATTTTCTCTTGGCTATCCAGCAAACCATCGTTATCCGTATCGGTGTAACGATTAATCACTACCTTTCTTTTTACTGGCACTGGTGTTGGAGCTTCTGCAACTGCTTTTGCTTTTTTGATTTCAGGCTTGGTATCGGCTACTTTCTTTTCTACTAATATTTTCTTGTTACTTTTCTTTTTTGTTTTTTTGCTCGCAACCATTACCCTCTTACTGGTTTTAGCATCTTTTACCTTAGCATCAAGATAATCTGCAATACCATCTTTGTTTGTATCGGGTAATTTAAAGTTATCACTAATACCATCGCCATTTTTATCCTCACCACCATAATGATCAAGATCAAAAGCATCATCAATACCGTCTAGGTTTTCATCTTTATTCAGCACGCCTGCTTCAACACCATCAGGAATGCCATCGTTATCCGAATCACTATCCAAATAATTGAGAAAACCATCACCATCAACATCAGAATATTTTTTAGAATGATTTTCTAAAATTGTAGGCAAGCCATCATTATCATCGTCATAATCTAATGCATTAATACGCTTGTCACCATCACTATCTAAAGGCTTATCGAGATTAGATCCAACCTCTACACCATCATCAATGCCATCTCCGTCGGTATCCGCGAGGTAAACTTCCGTTCCAATTTTATTTTCGTATTGATCAGAAAGCCCATCGCCATCGCTATCATCAATAACTTGTTTTGCATGAAGTGAAAAAGGTATGCACAGCATCAAAAAACAAACCAACAGCAGTGGTTTAATTGATAGTTGAAATTCAAATGGATGATTCAAAACTAGCCCCTAGTGTGAATCGCTGTAGTCAGTCAATTCACCATTTATTATTATAATTTTTAGCTCGGAAACACTTAACATTTCCTAAAGACAATCCTGTCATACATTAATAACGGATTCAATCAATTCCCGAGGGGCGGTAAGGCCGTTTTAAGAAGGTATTAGATTATACAAAGTACACCCTCTCACTTTTAGTGAGCTTACCGTTTTGTTGTTTAAAACGGATAACTCAATTATGTCGCCGTTTTTTGGTGACGTTGTGCGATGAAGGTAATACAACCACTTGTTTGTTTCTTACAAAACTTCTCAGCTCACTGCATTCAATGGAATAGGTGCTGATACAGCCCGCTTTTCATTCTCAATACCCAAACGTGCAAATAATTGATTATCATGGCTTTCTTCAGGATTGTCTGTGGTTAATAAACGCTCACCATAAAACATAGAATTCGCTCCAACAAAGAAGCAAAGTGCCTGCATTTCATCATTCATCTCTGTACGCCCTGCTGATAAACGAACGTATGACTTAGGCATAATCAAGCGTGCCACTGCAATGGTGCGAATAAATTCAAACGGATCAAGGTTATCAATGCCGTCTAGGGGCGTGCCTTTAATTTGCACTAAATCATTGATAGGAACGGACTCTGGATGCTGTGGTAGATTAGCAAGTTCTTGTAATAATCTTGCTCTATCACGTTGCGTTTCGCCCATGCCAAGTATTCCACCCGAACAAACATTGATACCCGCATTTCTAACATTTTCTAATGTGTCGAGACGATCTTGATAGGTGCGTGTGGTAATTACAGAGCCGTAAAACTCAGGAGATGTATCCAAGTTATGATTGTAATAATCCAAGCCCGAGTCTTTCAATTTTTCTGCCTGTTCCGATTTTAACATGCCCAGCGTTACACAAGTTTCCATATCTAGCGCTTTTACCGCTTCAACCATTTCAATAACATGATCTAAACTTTTATCGGTAGGGTTACGCCAAGCAGCGCCCATGCAAAAACGCGTTGCACCATTCTCTTTGGCAACGGTAGCGGCATCAATGACTTCTTGTATTGGCAGTAAGCGTTCGCGCTCAAGCCCAGTATCGTTACGCGAACTTTGCGAACAGTAAGAACAATCTTCAGGACAAGCGCCTGTTTTTATACTGAGTAGCGTACTGACTTGAACTTCATTATGGTTAAAATTTTTCCTATGAACTGTGTGTGCTTGATAAATCAGGTCATTAAACGGCAATTTGAAAAGTGTTTCGATTTCTTCAATATTCCAATCATTTCGTATGGTATTTTTTTTATCACTCATTATATTATTCATTCCTTTATCTTAACGTCATGCCATTCTTCTTTATTGATCTTCATTATCTCTCTTATGGACAAAGGAATCAAAAAAATCATACAGGCTATCCATAGCATCCAACCGTATTTGAAAAAGAAATCACCTGGCGCAAACAACATCACAATTGATAAAAATCCGGCTAAACCATAGTAATTATAAGCTGCCATTTGCGTATAATAACCTACGCGGGCATTTGGGTGGTGACGATACATTGCATAAACAAACATAGACGCACCAAACCAAAAAATAAAAAAAGGAAATGGAATCAAAACAGCTACAATATTTCCATAGTTAAATGTTTTTGCACTCTTGTTTGATTGCATGCCTGTTACTATATTGGGATTTTGATTGGTCATCTTAATGCTATATTTAAAATTAATATAACCAGTTTAGTCATTTAATCATTAGAGTCAATGATAGTTATCAAAGGATAAAAAAGTGTGGCATCTACAACACCCAATAAAGAAATAGTCAGACGCATTTGCCATTTACATGGCGCAACAGAATGCTACCTATTTGTAGAGACAGATGATGAAGCTGTGGAAGTTTTAACAAACATTACAGATGAAGCGATGGAAGATTGCCTCAGTGAGTTAGAGTCTTGGGCAGGGATGAAGTTTCGAGTATCAAACTTTAGCAAAAATAAAAAAGAGATCGGTCTTATACAATCGAAAAGCGAACAAATCCTACCTATCAAATTGTAAACGATAAACACCTACGAATAATAATGGCTTTGCAAAGTAATTGTTGAAGCACACCCCCCTAGTTTTACATGATCATGTAAAACTAGGGGGGTGTGCTTTACTAATTGGTCTTTGATTTACTTACTTAGCAAGCGACCCATATATTAAACATAAAAAAAGCCAAGAGCGAATCTTAGCTTTTTTATGTTTTTCTTAGAATGAGGTTTACTCAGCTACTGCCTCTGGTCTATCCACAAATTCAATATAAGCCATCGGTGCATTATCACCCGGACGGTAGCCACACTTGATAATACGCGTGTATCCACCAGGACGCTCTTTATAACGAGGACCAAGTTCATTGAATAAAAGACCTACGCACTCTTTATCACGTAAACGTGCAAACGCAGTACGACGATTATGAACAGAATCAACTTTAGCTCGCGTAACTAATGGCTCAGCCACACGACGAAGCTCTTTTGCTTTTGCTACTGTTGTTTTGATTGCTCCATGCTTAATTAACGCAACAGACAAACTCTGTAGTGTTGCTTTACGATGACTGCTGTTGCGACTAAGTTGTCGACCTATTTTACGATGACGCATTTTTTAAACCTTAATTTCGTTATTTATTCTAAACAGTTGCTATCTAAAAACTAAGCAACTCTAGTATCACTGCTGTCGATAGACGCTGGTGGCCAATTTTCTAGCCTTGCGCCTAAAGTCAAACCATGAGAAGCAAGGATATCTTTAATCTCTGTTAACGATTTCTTACCAAGATTAGGAGTCTTAAGTAGCTCAACTTCTGTCTTCTGTACCAAATCGCCAATGTAGTAAACCTGCTCTGCTTTAAGACAGTTTGCAGATCGAACTGTAAGCTCTAAGTCATCCACAGGACGTAGTAGAACTGGATCAATTTCTGGCTCTGGCTCAACTTCTGGTTCAGCTTCAATAATGGTTAAGTCGAAGAACACCGCTAGTTGCTCATGCAATACCGTTGCTGCATCACTAATTGTTTCTTCAGCATCAATAGAACCATCAGTTTGTAGCTCGATAATCAACTTATCCAAGTCGGTGCGATTCTCAACACGTGCACTCTCAACATCATAAGAAACACGAGATACAGGACTAAAAGAAGCATCAAGTAGCAATGTCCCTAAAGGTAATTCTGGAGAGTCAGGACCACGACGCACAGAAGCAGGCTGATAACCACGCCCTTTTTCAATACGAATTGACATTTCAATTTCGTAATCGGTGGTAATGGTACAAATGATAGCATCAGGATCAACAATCTCAACATCATGATCAAGCTGAATGTCCGCTGCAGTAACAACACAAGGACCTTTCTTGCGTATGTCTAACCACACATCATCCTTCTCATTTAAACGAAATGCTAACTTCTTCAAGTTTAAAAGAATATCAACAACATCTTCTTGAACACCTTCTACAGCTGTGTACTCGTGTTCAACACCCGTGATTTTAGCTTCTGTAACTGCACAACCAGGGATTGAAGAAAGTAAGATTCTGCGTAGTGCATTACCTAATGTATGTCCAAAGCCACGCTCTAACGGCTCTAAAACGATCTTAGATGTATAAGCACCCAAGTCTTTAACTTGGATATTACGTGGCTTTAGTAAATCAGTTGAATTAGACAAAATATAACCTCAAAAATTCTGTGATGAAGCGAACTTTACTTAGAGTAAAGTTCAACTATTAGAGACTCATTGATCTCTGCTGGTAATTCATCACGCTCGGGGGCAGCTTTGAATGTACCTTCTAATTTTTTCATATCAACTTCAACCCATTCAGGGAAGCCAACTTGATCTGCAACTGAAATAGAATCTTGAATTCTAATCTGCTTCTTCGCCTTTTCACGAACAGAAACAATATCACCTGCTTTCACTTGGTATGAAGCGATATTCACAGAACTACCATTAACATGGATAGCTTTGTGACTCACTAACTGGCGTGCTTCTGCACGCGTAGAAGCATAACCCATACGATACACAACGTTATCTAAACGACATTCCAACAGTTGTAAAAGATTCTCACCTGTAGAACCTTTGATTCGTACTGCTTCTTTAAAGTAGTTACGGAATTGCTTTTCCAGCACACCATAAATACGACGTACTTTTTGCTTTTCACGCAACTGTATACCGTAATCAGAAAGACGTGTACGACGTTCACCGTGAACACCTGGAATCTTTTCTAAGTTACATTTATTTTCAAGTGAACGACCACGACCTTTTAAATAAAGATCTGTTCCTTCACGACGCATTAATTTACATTTTGGTCCAATATATCTGGCCATATTATTTCTCCCGAACTACGGATTGTGCGACTAAACGCGACGCTTTTTTGGAGGACGACATCCATTATGAGGTATTGGTGTTACATCAATAATGTTAGTTATTTTATATCCGATATTATTCAAAGCACGCACAGCAGATTCACGACCAGGACCTGGACCCTTTACATGAACATCTAGATTTTTCAACCCAAATTGCTTTGCAGCTTCACCTGCTTTTTCTGCCGCAACCTGCGCAGCGAATGGTGTGCTTTTACGTGAACCGCGGAAGCCAGAGCCTCCAGCAGTAGCCCATGCTAAAGCATTACCTTGACGATCAGTAATAGTAATAATGGTGTTGTTAAATGACGCATGTATATGCGCTATTCCATCACTTACTGACTTTTTAACTTTCTTTCGTGACTTAGTGGCAGTTGCCATCTTTCAGTACCCGCTTATCTAAATTTAAAATAAATAAGTAATAATTACTTATCTACGAATAGGTTTACGTGGCCCTTTACGGGTACGTGCATTTGTTTTGGTGCGTTGACCACGAAGCGGTAAACCACGACGATGTCTAATACCACGGTAACAACCAAGATCCATTAAACTTTTAATGTTCATTGAAACTTCACGACGTAGATCACCTTCAACCATGAACTTGCCGATTTCACCACGAATTCGTTCAATTTCATCTTCTGAAAGCGCACTAATTTTTGTATCTGGAGCTACTTTAGCTTCAGTACACACATTAGCTGCGCGAGTTCTACCAATACCGTAAATAGACGTTAATGCTATTACCGCATGTTTATGTTCAGGGACGTTAATACCCGCAATACGAGCCATCAAATCTCTCCAGACTGCTTTGAAAAGCGGGCAACAATACCCGATAATGCAGTGTTAATCAATAAATAAAACATCTTAACCCTGACGCTGCTTATGGCGTGGATCTGTACATATAACACGTACAATGCCTTTACGTTTTACTATGCGACAATTACGACACATTTTTTTTACGGAAGCACGAACCTTCATGAGTTAAACCTCTAATAAATATTCTTAAAAAGAAAGTCTATTTAGACTTTCCCTTTTTGCCGCCAGCTTTAAAGTTTGCTTTTTTCATCAAACCTTCATACTGATGCGACATCATGTGTGATTGAACCTGAGCAATAAAGTCCATAACCACAACAACAATAATCAATAATGATGTACCACCAAAGTAAAACGGTACATTCCACCCCAGAATCAAAAACTCTGGTAATAAACAAACGAGCGTTATGTAAATCGCACCAACCGAAGTTAAGCGAGTCATAACACCATCAATATATTTTGCTGTCTCTCTACCTGGGCGTATACCTGGGATAAACGCACCCGCTTTCTTTAAGTTATCAGCCGTTTCACGTGAATTGAAAACCAATGCTGTATAAAAGAAAGTGAAAAATACTATCGCTAAACCATAAAACAAAACATACAACGGTTGCCCAGGTTGCAACAATGTCACAAAATCCTTCAACCATTCTGCACCACTTCCCTCAGATACCCAACGACCCAAGCTTGATGGAAACAATATAATACTAGAAGCAAATATAGGCGGGATTACCCCAGCCATATTAAGCTTCAATGGCAAATGGCTCGATTGACCCATAGCCATTTTCCTACCTTGTTGTCGGTTTGCATAATTGACTGTAATACGTCTTTGACCACGCTCTACAAATACAATAAATGCTGTAACCAACACCGCAAGCGCTAATAAAATAATAACAAATGCAGGTGATAACTCACCGTCTCTTGCAAGCTGAAGCGTTCCGCCTATCGCAGTAGGAAGACCTGCCACAATGCCTGCAAATATGATTAGGGAAATACCATTACCTATACCGCGCTCAGTAATTTGCTCTCCTAACCACATTAAAAATAATGTGCCTGTAACCAACGATACAACCGTTGTAATAGTGAATCCTAGGCCGGGGTGCAATGCAATAGTTTGCCCGCCACCTAAGTCTTGACCACCTAACGCTAACGAGATTCCTATACTTTGGAATAACGCAAGAGCCACTGTACCGTAACGTGTGTACTGAGTAATCTTACGTTTACCCGACTCACCTTCTTTCTTTAACTGTTGCAAGCTTGGTATCACATGCGTCATTAACTGCACGATAATTGATGCAGATATATAAGGCATGATACCCAGTGCAAACACACTCAAGCGCTGTAAAGCGCCACCAGAAAACATATTAAATACACCTAATATGGTTCCCGTATTTTGATCAAAGAATTGTTGCAATGCAGCCGGATTAACACCAGGGATTGGAATAAATGTACCAATTCTATATACAATCAAAGCGAAAAAAACAAAGGCAAGCCTTTGTTTAATTTCTGCAATATTGCTCATACCCGAAAGCATGCCTGTAGCGTTTTTACCAGCCACTATATAAACCCCTTAATTAGTCTTCTACTTTTCCGCCAGCAGCTTCGATTGCTGCCTTAGCGCCTTTACTGACTTTAATGCCTTTCAAAGTAACTGCTTTATCAATAGTACCTGATAGCATTACTTTAACGTGTAGAACATTTTTTGTTACAAGATTTGATGCTTTCAAAGCATCAACATCAATCACATCAGCTTCAACCTTTGCAAGCTCATGTAGACGAATCTCGGCTGAAACACGCCCGACACGCGAACTAAAACCAACTTTTGGTAGTCGACGTTGTAAAGGCATCTGACCACCTTCAAAACCAACCTTACTAAATCCACCAGAACGTGATTTTTGACCTTTATGACCGCGCGCACAGGTTTTACCCCATCCGCAACCAATACCACGACCCACACGCTTACGGTTAGATGTACTACCTTCTGCAGGTTTTAATGTATTTAAATTCATTGCTGACTCACTCATGACTAAACCTCTTCTACCTTTAGCAAATAAGAGATTTTATTGATCATTCCACGATTTTCAGGTGTATCATTAACAACCACTGGGTTGTGCATTTTACGAAGGCCTAAACCGCGAGCACATGACTTATGTGCTTTCAAACGACCATTCAAACTACGAACAACCGTTAACTTAACTTGTTTTACTTTTGAAGTAGCCATGAATCTAACCTCTAATCTCTTCTACCGTCTTGCCACGCTTTGCAGCAATTAGCTCAGGTGAATTCATCTCAGCTAAACCCTTAATCGTTGCGCGAACAACATTAATAGGGTTTCGTGAACCAACACATTTAGCTAGCACATTTTTGACACCTACAACTTCAAAAACAGCTCGCATAGCGCCACCAGCAATAATACCAGTACCATCTGATGCAGGCTTCATAAATACATGAGCAGCACCATGTCTTGCATTGATTTCATATTGTAATGTGTCATCAACTAGAGCAACATCTACGATATTCTTACGTGCTTTTTCCATTGCTTTTTGGATTGCAACAGGCACTTCTTTAGCCTTACCGTATCCAAAACCAATGCGACCGTTACCATCACCAACAACTGCCAGTGCTGTAAACCCAAAAACACGTCCACCTTTAACCACTTTTGCAACACGGTTAACATGAACTAATTTTTCTTGAAGGCCGTCTGTTGCCTTTTCTGTATTATCTGATCTAGCCATTATAATAAACCTTTAGAACTGTAAGCCCGCTTCACGCGCAGCTTCTGCTAACGCCTTGACACGACCATGATATTTAAAACCGGAACGATCAAACGCTACAGACTCAATTCCTTTCTTTTTAGCACGCTCAGCGACTAACTTGCCCACTGCAGCAGCTGCATCAGCATTGCCCGTGTAAGCTAAATCTTCACGCATTGATTTTTCAACTGTAGAGGCCGACGCTATAACACTATTATCTTCACTAGAGATAATTTGAGCATATATATGACGAGAGCTTCTGTAGACAGACAAGCGGACAGCACCAAGCTCGCGCATCTTCATGCGAGAACGCTTACCGCGACGTATTCTGGCTGTTCTTTTATTCATCTTACAAATACCTTTAACTAAACTTAGGTTTTCTTAGCTTCTTTACGAATAATTCGCTCATCAGCATACTTAACACCTTTGCCCTTATATGGCTCAGGTGGTCTGTAAGCACGAATTTCCGCAGCTGTCTGGCCAATAACTTGTTTGTCTATTCCACGAAGAATAATTTCTGTTTGACTTGGCGTCTCAACAGTAACCCCTTGTGGAATGTCATGAACAACAGGATGAGAAAAACCTAGCGTTAGGTTTAACTTATTACCTTGAGCTTGTGCACGATAACCAACACCAACTAATTCAAGTTTCTTTTCAAAACCAGTACTTACACCCATAACCATATTATTAGTTATTGCACGCATCGTACCGGCCATTGCCCAACCCTGTTTATCTTTTTCACTCTTAGGTTTTACAACAAGTGTATTACCGTCTTGAGCGATGACAACAGAATCATGTATTTTGTAATCAAAAGCACCTTTACTGCCTTTGATGTTCATATCTTGTCCATTGATTTTTGCTTCTACACCAGAAGGTAACTCAATAGGCATTTTTGCTATTCTTGACATATCTTAATACCGATTATTCTACGATACAGAGCACTTCACCGCCCTGACCTGCCGCACGTGCCGAGCGATCGCTCATTACGCCTTTTGAAGTAGATACGATGGCAACACCTAAGCCTAACATTACTGTTGGTATTTCATCTTTACCACGGAAAATTCTCAAACCCGGACGACTTATACGCTTTAACGTTTTAATTACTGGCTGACCTTGATAGTACTTCAAGACCACACTCGTAACTGGTTTACCATCAGCAGGATCTGTTTCATACCCTGAAATGTAACCTTCGTCTTTTAACACATCTAATATTGCCGTTTTCTTTGATGATGCAGAAAAACTAACATTTGCTTTGCTAGCTCGCTGACCATTACGAATACGTGTCAACATATCAGCTATAGGATCACTCATACTCATGATACGTACTCCTTTACCAACTTGCTTTGGTCAAACCAGGAAGATCACCTTCCATAGCCGACTCTCTTAATTTATTTCTACAAAGACCAAACTTACTGTAAACACCGTGTGGTCTTCCTGTAATTGCACAACGATTGCGCTGACGCACTTTTGAACCATTTCGTGGTAGCTTCTGCAACGAATCTGTTGCTGCCATCACCTGCTCAAAACTACTGTTTGGAGAACGAATAATCTCCTTCAATTCTGCTCTTTTTGTCGCATACTTAGCAACCATCTTGGTGCGTTTTGCTTCACGAGCGATCATTGATTTCTTAGCCATAACTCAATCGTCCTATATTACTGCTTTTTGAATGGGAACTGAAAAGCTTCTAATAAAGCTTTACCTTCTTCATTGTTCTTTGCTGTTGTCGTGATTGCAATATCCAAACCACGTAACTTATCAATTTTATCGTAATCAATCTCTGGGAAAATGATCTGTTCATCAAAACCCATACTGTAATTTCCGTTACCATCGAATGAACGAGGGTTTAAACCACGAAAATCACGTACACGAGGAATAGATATATGAATTAAACGATCTAAAAATTCATACATCTGATCACGACGTAAATTTACCTTACAACCAATAGGCCAGTTATCACGAATCTTGAATCCCGCAATTGATTTACGAGAAATAGTAACAACAGGCTTTTGACCCGCAATTTTCGTCATATCAGAAACTGCGTGTTCAATAACTTTTTTATCACCAACAGCATCACCTAATCCCATATTCAATGAGATCATTGTAATCTTTGGTACTTGCATAACGTTTTTATAACCAAACTTAGTCATTAATTCTTTAACAACTGTTTCTTTATAAAAATCTTCTAATCTAGACATCGTTTTACCTTCACACTCGTGTTATAGACAAACCTATTTGACAAGGTTTATTAACTTACGACTTCACCATTTGACTTATAGAAACGAACTTTCTTACCATCTTCTAGTGTTTTAAATCCTACACGATCACCCTTATCTGTAGCGGGGTTGATCAACATTACATTAGACGCATCTAATGGCATTTCTTTTTCAATGATTCCACCAGCGATACCCGCATTAGGGTTTCCTTTCTGGTGTTTCTTAGCAAGATTGATACCCTGAACTAGCAACTTTCCCTTACCAGTTAACTCAGTAACATTTCCACGGCGACCTTTATCTTTGCCCGCTATGATTACTACTTGATCATTTTTTACAATCTTATTCATGACACATAAACCTATTAAACAAGTCTTATAAGACTTCTGGAGCCAACGAAATGATTTTCATGAAATTTTTATCACGAAGTTCGCGTGTTACAGGGCCAAAGATACGTGTACCAATTGGCTCTAACTTAGCATTCAACAAAACTGCCGAATTGCCATCAAAGCGAATGGTAGAACCATCTTTACGACGCACACCTTTTGCTGTTCTAACAACAACCGCAGTGTAAACATCACCTTTTTTAACTTTTCCGCGAGGAATAGCTTCTTTAATACTGACTTTAATAATATCGCCAATACCTGCGTAACGCCTATGTGAACCACCCAGTACTTTTATACACTGTACTCGACGCGCACCACTATTATCCGCTACATTTAACTGTGTTTGCATTTGAATCATGTTTTTATATCCAAGCTTTATCTATTGATAGCAATATTTATTAAGACTTAGTCTTATCGACGACTTTTACCAAGGTCCAACTTTTAGTCTTAGACAATGGACGACACTCTTTGATAGTAACTGTATCACCAATATTGCACTCATTATTTGCATCATGAGCATGATATTTAGTAGAACGACGGATAAACTTACCATACAAGGGATGCTTTACTCTTCTTTCACCCATTACTACGATAGTCTTATCCATTTTATTACTAACAACTTGACCAGTAATACTATGCTCAAGTTTAGCTGTTTGTTCTGTCATCTCACTCACCTATTTGCTGACTTCAGCTGTTGACTGCATTTCATTCATAATCGTTTTGATACGCGCAATCTTACGACGAACTTTTCTCATCTCAGAATGGCGTGTCAACTGACCTGAAGAACGCTGCATACGAAAAACAAACTGCTCTTTTAAACTTTCTAAAAGTTCTTTAGATAAGTCTTCTGTGCTTTTTTGACGAAGTTCACTGGCTTTCATCACATCACCTTTCTTGTGACAAATACTGTCTTAATTGGTAATTTAGCTGCAGCTAAGGCAAACGCTTCACGCGCCAACTCTTCACTAACACCTTCCATTTCATAAAGAACGCGACCTGGCTGTATTAAACATACCCAGTATTCAACGTTACCTTTACCTTTACCCATACGCACTTCTAAGGGCTTGCTTGTAATTGGCTTATCTGGAAACACACGAATCCAAATCTTACCACCACGCTTAACATGACGAGTCATTGCTCGACGAGCAGCTTCGATTTGTCTTGCAGTCAAACGACCACGTCCAACGGCCTTAAGACCGTATTCGCCAAAGCTTACTTTACTTCCAGTAACAGCAAGACCACGATTTCTGCCTTTAAACTGCTTTCTGAATTTTGTTCTTTTGGGCTGTAACATCGCAGACCTCTATCTCTTATTCTTGGCATCGCGGCCAGCTGATTTCGCTCGTTTCTGCTCAAGGTCAAATACATCACCTTTGTAGATCCAAACCTTAATACCAATTACACCGTATGTGGTATGCGCCTTTGCTGTAGAGTAATCGATATCAGCACGTAATGTATGGAGAGGAACGCGACCTTCACGATACCATTCCGTACGTGCAATCTCTGCACCATTCAAACGACCACCACAACTAATTTTAATACCCAACGCACCTAATCGCATTGCATTTCCAACTGCACGCTTCATTGCGCGGCGGAACATAATACGACGTTCCAGCTGATTTGCAATACTTTCCGCAACTAATTTTGCATCTAATTCAGGTTTACGAATTTCTTCGATATTAACCTTTACATTATTTGGATGCAGACCCATCATTTTTGCAGTTTCTGCACGAAGACGTTCAATATCTTCGCCTTTTTTACCAATAACAACACCAGGACGAGCCGTATGTATTGTTACAAATGCAGACTTAGCAGGACGCTCAATCTGTATACGACTAACTGAAGCACTTTTAAGTTTCTCTTCTAAAAAAGCTCTAACAGCGAGATCTTTATGAAGAAATTCTGCATACTCTCTGCCTTCTGCGTACCACTTAGAACGCCAATCAGAAGCTATACCAAGACGAAAACCTACTGGATGTATTTTCTGACCCATTTCTAAACCTCTCCGTCGCCAACACTTAACGTGATATGGCTTGTACGCTTAAGAATACGGTTTGCACGACCTTTAGCACGCGCACGCAATCTTTTCATTGTTGGAGCCTGATCAACCATAACTCTAGTTACAGAAAGATCATCGATATCCGCACCTTCATTATGCTCAGCATTTGCTATAGCAGAATCAAGAATCTTCTTGATAATTGTAGCAGACTTCTTCTGGCTAAAAGATAAAATCTCCAAAGCCTTATCAACCGGCATTCCACGCACTTGATCAGCAACTAATCTTGCTTTTTGTGGCGAGATACGAGCGAATCGTAATTTTGCATTAACTTCCATTTCTAAATCCTAACGTCTAAGACTTTTTATCAGCGATATGACCGCGGTACATCCGCGTTGGTGAAAACTCACCTAGCTTATGACCAACCATATGCTCGTTAACCAACACTGGTACATGTTGACGACCATTATGGATCGCTATTGTTAAGCCAACCATTTCAGGAACAACCATTGATCTACGTGACCAAGTTTTAATAGGCTTACGATCTCCAGCGCTAACAGCTTTCAATACTTTAGCCATCAAATGATGATCAATAAATGGACCTTTTTTTAATGAACGTGGCACCGTGATTACCTCTTATCTCTACGACGTACAATCAAGTGATCTGTACGTTTATTTTTACGTGTTTTATAACCTTTAGTTGGCGTACCCCAAGGTGAAACAGGGTGACGACCACCAGAAGTTTTACCTTCACCACCACCATGCGGGTGATCAACCGGATTCATTACAACACCACGAACCGTTGGGCGAATACCACGATGACGACTTGCTCCAGCTTTACCTAACTTAGTCAAAGCATGTTCAGAGTTACTTACTTCGCCGACTGTCGCACGACAATCTGAAAGTACTTTTCTCATTTCGCCTGAACGTAAACGTAAAGTTGAATAACGACCTTCACGAGCAATCAACTGAGCAGATGTTCCTGCACTACGTGCAATTTGAGCACCTTTACCAGGCTTCATTTCAATACAATGAATCACCGTACCAACTGGCATATCTCGCAAAGCCATCGAATTGCCCGAACCAATAGTCGCATCAGAACCAGACATTACCTTATCTTCAGCTCTCAAACCTCTTGGGGCAATAATATAACGACGCTCACCATCTGCGTATCTAAGCAAAGCTATATTAGCCGTACGATTTGGATCGTATTCAACACTCTCAACCGTTGCCTCGATACCATCTTTATTACGCTTAAAATCTATAATACGGTAATGCTGCTTGTGCCCACCACCAATATGGCGTGTAGTAATACGGCCATTGTTATTACGACCACCAGACCTGCTTTTCTTTTCTAGTAACGCCTTATGAGGCTTACCTTTATGCAAATCTTTATTAACAACTCGAACCTGATGACGACGACCCGGAGATGTTGGTTTCATCTTTACTGTAGCCATGATTACGCCTCCGCCTCAACATTTAAGGTACTACCTTCAGCCAATCTTACATAGGATTTTTTCCAGTCTTTGCGCTTACCTAATCTTTTACCAAAGCTTTTCGCTTTACCTTTAACATTTACAGTACGCACATCAGCAACCTTAACTTCAAACAAAGCCTCTACCGCATTCTTGATCTCACGTTTACTTGCACCTACCGCAACCTTAAACACATAAATGTTTGTCTCAGAACCTGAAACTGCTTTTTCTGTTACATGCGGACCGTAGACCACATGATATATTTTTTCTTCTGATTGACTCATGACAACCACTCCTGCACTTTCTTAATAGCTGCAGATGAGATAACAACCTTATCGTGATTAACTAAACTCACCGGGTTTAACTTAGAAACAGTTAAAGTCTCACAGTTAGGGATATTACGAGCCGACAAAGTGATATTATTATCCTCTTCATCACTTATAAGCAGGACATTACTGACATCCAACTTACCAAGCTCAGCAACCATTGCTTTTGTCTTAGGCTCTTTTACACCAAAGCTATCAACAATAATTAACGACTCCGAACGAACTAACTCTGAAAAGATTGAACACATCGCAGAGCGATACATTTTTTTATTAAGCTTCTTAGAATAATCACGAGGACGCGCAGCAAATGTAACACCACCTTTACGCCAAAGAGGGCCACGAGATGTACCCGCACGAGCACGACCAGTTCCTTTTTGACGCCATGGCTTAGCACCACCACCACTAACATCAGAACGAGTTTTTTGCGCCTTTGTACCTGCTCTACCAGTAGCCATATAAGCAACAACCACCTGATGAACTAGCGTTTCGTTATATTCTTTAGCAAAGACCGCGCCATCTAACTTGACCGCTTTACCATCTGTATTTTTTAAATTCATCCTGATTAACCTTTAACCGCTGGCTTTACAAGTATATTGCCGCCACGAGCACCAGGAACAGCACCCTTAACAAGCATTAAATTCTTTTCCAGATCAACACTTACAACCGTAAGACTCTGAGTAGTCTGACGAACAGCACCCATATGACCTGACATTTTCTTTCCCTTGAAAACACGACCTGGCGTTTGGTTCTGACCAATAGAACCAGGAGTTCTGTGATTGATCGAGTTACCGTGAGTAGCATCTTTACCAGCAAAATTATAACGCTTCAACACACCAGCAAAACCTTTACCGATTGTTGTACCCGTCACATCAACTTTTTGACCTGCTTCGAATAACTCAACTGTTAACTCAGCACCTAGCTCATACTCTTCAACAGAATCCACGCGAGACTCAGAAGTAAAAGAACCAGCCTCAACAGAAGCTTTTGCAAAGTGACCTGATGCAGACTTATTAACCTTCGAAGCTTTCTTAGCCCCCACCGTTAACTGGACAGCATTGTAACCATCCGTTTCTACAGTCTTAATCTGAGAAATACGATTAGCTTGCATCTCCAACACCGTAACTGGTGTAGCAGTGCCATCTTCATTGTATATCCGGGTCATTCCAACTTTCGAACCCAGTAGACTGATTGCCATTTGGCCACCTCATTATAAATCAAATCAACTGTATACCTAGGTATACCGCCGAAAATAAACTTTTTCGGAAAAAATCGGCTCGAAGCTTTAACAACCTCGAGCCGAAGAAAGGCGCGCATTATGCCAGATAAAAAGGCGTTAGGGAACTCTAATGCTTATCTTTTTTCGATTAATTTCAAACTAAAAGAAATTAAATTAAAACCGATAATAAAAGAACCGCGCTCCTGCAATAAAAATCTATTGAGTACTCTAAAGCACCCAATAAGAAATCTCTTATGTCAGCTTAATCTGTACATCTACACCCGTTGCAAGATCTAACTTCATCAATGCATCGACAGTACGATCAGTTGGCTCAACAATGTCCATAAGACGCTTGTGTGTACGAATTTCGTACTGATCACGCGCATCTTTGTTTACATGCGGAGAAACCAATATTGTAAAACGCTCTTTACGTGTAGGTAAAGGGATTGGTCCTTTTACTCTAGCACCTGTACGTTTTGCAGTTTCTACGATTTCACTTGCTGAACGATCAATTAGCTTGTGATCAAATGACTTCAAGCGAATTCTGATTTTTTGACCTGACATAGTATTTACTCTTTATATGCTTAAATATTTTTTAGTGTTTAGACTGTTTAACTAACAACCTTAGCCACAACACCCGCACCCACTGTACGACCACCTTCACGGATAGCAAAACGTAATCCGTCTTCCATCGCGATAGGATTGATTAGTGTTACAACCATCTTTACGTTATCGCCCGGCATT
>JAKIUW010000035.1 GCA_021647365.1 Cocleimonas sp.
GCTGTTTCCATTAATATCACCTATTAAATTCTCCAAGCTAAAGCTTGGTATTAAACTACAAATAGGTGGGTCAATTTTCGATGCCAATTAACCCCTAAAGTGGGTCAGTTTTGCATGCTTATTAACATGTATATGTCGTGATTCATCGTCTGAACCTTCCATGAAAGGTATGAATCGTATTAACTTCTTATATTTATTGTAAGCTGATTTAAATACAAACTTGCTTAGTTGCTTATGAAAGGCTCTTAACTGCTTCTGTGCTGATAATACAGATACAGGGTAAGCAAATGTTAGCGTTCCAATAACAGGGGTATCAAACTTTGTACATTCTTTTGTAAGCCAGCTTGAATACTCGTGTTGAAGTTTGGTATCACTAATATATTTTTCTTCCATAATAGTATTTATAACAATCGAATTTATGACTGAAAAATTAGATGAATTATCGAATGCTGAAGGGAATCAGGATATTTTAGTATTGGGGGATGATGTAATAGATGGTTAAAAATCTATTTAAAACTGGTGCGTAGAAAGGTGCGTAAGAATGGTATATACTGTGTGAACATCAAAATATAAGTATATGATTCAATTAGTTATAAAATTATTTGTGCCATCTTGGTTGCGGCACCATATATCTCAAGGCTTGTAACGTTTTTCGTTACAGGCCTTTTTTATTGCCTGTCTTCTATGTCTTTATAGATAGCACACCCCCCTACTTTTACATGATGTACCTCAAGATACATACACTATAAGAATTTTGACGTTTTGGTATCTATCAATGGCGTTTATTAAGAAACAAATTAATAATAAAGAAGCTACGGTTCAGGCTATAAATAACTCGTAAAAGTAAGGAATAATTGCAATGCCTATCGCTAAACCTTTATCTGTTAAATTTCGTTAAAACTTATCAAGTTCAAAGCTAATCCACGCATTTTCTGCATTTTTAGAACCCTTATCTTTGGCTATTTTCATCCAGCGGGCGCATTGCACCATGTCTTTTCTGGCTCCTTCTCCTAGGCAGAACATCATTCCTATATTTACTTGAGCTTTGGTTAACCCTTGATTGGCGGCTTGAAAATACCAATGCGCGGCTGTTTCATCATTTTTCCGTACGCCCCAGCCTTCATCATACATTAGGCCTAAGCTGTTTTGTGCTTCGGCAAAGCCATAGTAGGCGGCGCTTGATATCCAGTGAAAAGCTTTTTTTTCGTCTTTTTCAACGCCTTCGCCCCTAGAGTACATTGAGCCTAAAAGATACTGGGCTGGCGGAAAATCAACTTTTGCTAGCTTTAAGAGAATAGGAATTGCCTCTTTTGACTGCCCTTTTTCTTGAAGATTTTTTGCTTTGTCTAGCTCGGCTTGCGCTTCTACTAATGACTCAGGCTCAGCTTGTGCGCTTACCACAACAAACAGTATTAGCATTGTAATTAAAAGCTTAAGCACTTTTTTGTTCACCCATTGTTTTCAATCGCTTTCGGATTGGCTCCATTAAATACAGTGAAATAAATAATAGCAGAGATAATAAAGCCATCAACCAACGTATATCTGTCTGAATCGCTTTTGGATTGCTCAATGATTTTATTTTAAGCTGTTCTGAAAAGGAACCCAACGTCACTAACCGGTGATACATCAAGCCCGTTTTATCAGCTAAATCTATTAGATAAGATTCTCGTAAAGAGGATAAATGCTCTGTACCTCGAAGGGGCTTAACGCCGTCTCTTTTATTTTTTTCTTGCGTATAAACATCAATGTGAACTACATCACCAGAATCCCAGTAACCTAGTTGTTTTCCTGTGCGGTCAAATTTAGGGATTTTCACTTGTTTATCTCCGCCAACACCAACAATGATCCCTTTTATTTTTCCTTTTTTACCTTGAAACACAGGCAGTAAATTAGGGTTAACCGGTGGTGCTTCATGTCCATCTGTAAAGAAAACCATTCGGGTATTTTCATCTACTCGCTTCATAAGTCGAATACTTTTATACACACCTTTGGCAATTTCACTGCGCGATTCCCATGTTGAAGTCCATTCAATCATATTGATAGTATTGCTTAAATCATGCTGATTTTTACAGGTTTCAACAGGTGTCGTTAATAATAACGCACGGTGCCCTGTGAAGAGCGCTATGCCGAGTTCAGTCCCACAGGGAAGCGTGGGCAAACTATCTATTGCCGCTTGTTTAGCAAAGTTTAAACGAGAGATGAAAGGCTCTTTTTTGCGAGCATCCATCACGTTCATACTCTGAGAAATATCGAAGACATAAACGTAGCGGTAGGTGGCTTGTTGCAAAGACATTTTTGGGTAGGCAAAGGTAATTGCAAGCAATAGAATTGCCAGTAGCATCATTATAATTTGTGGTTGTTTAAACCAACTCATGGCAACTCATCTTCATTCGCCGCAGAAATTACTGCCTTAACCAATCTGGCGTAACCTTCTTGGGTAATAATTTCGGCATCTACTGCATCGGGTAATAGTTGTAGTGCTCGCTCCAAGTTATATTTTGCGCCCCAGTATTTATTATCTATTAATAGCACTTTGCGGTAGCTGACTTTGGCAAGTTCAACCAAGGGGAAAACTTGTTCTGCATCCTTTTCAAGGTCTAGTTTTAATACTTGTTGCAAATAGGTATTGCCTGCATTGAAGAGAGCATCTTTGCGTAAAGTCTTACCTTTCGTTTCTTCCAAAGATGCATAAGCAATTAACGCTTCTTGGAAATCACCCTTTTTTTGTTCTGCATAGGCATTCGAAAACAAACCATAATCACCACGATAGTCTTTTGCTTTTGTAAATTCGGATTGATTTATTGCGGTGTTATAGCTAGCTGTTTGATTAAAGTGCAGGATTGCATTAACCAATTTTACTGTAGCAAATAGCGCTATTAATAGTAGAGTGAAGAGTAAAGTTTTTCTTGTGATTTTATTTAGTACAGTGTTATTTAGTGCCATGACCGAATCTCACTCAATTTAGCAACGGTTAATAAAAATAAAAGAGCCAACGCCAGTGCATAACAATAATTCGACAAGTCTTGCTTTGGAATTGTTTCTTCATAACGAATGGGAAGTTTTTGCAGCTTGTTAACTTCGGCTATCGCATCTTTTAATGCTTGCGGGTCATCAGCTGAAAAAGCACGGTAAGGCGTATCCAATTCTGAGAAGTACTGATTTACGGCTTGCTCAGGCGCAATATCTTTCGCAAGTTCTTTATCTATTTTTGCATTAAAACCAAGGCTTTCCTTGTCACGCAGATACAGCCAATAAAGTGTTACTCGATGACGTTTTAATAGGTTTGTAATTTCCTCTTTCACGGGTCGAACCAATTTAGCGGCACCATCGGATACCAACATAATAATGCGTGAACCTTTGAAAGGTTTATCTTCAAAAAACGTAAGCGCTTTAATTAAGCCTGCACCTAGATTGGTAGTCCCTAAGCCACGTTCATACGTGCCTGCTTTAATAGCCGCCTGAATGACTTCTTGGTTATTATTTAACGGCATGATGGGTATTGGGTTTCGACTAAAAGCAAAAATGGCAAACAAATCTTGTTGGCGTTGCTCAACAAACTTCCCCAGTAGATTTCGTGCAACCTGCCCTTTTGATTCGTAAGTTCCCCAATTTGCTACCCGAGAAGCAGCGCCTCCTTTGCTATTGCCGCTGTAGGGTGTATCCATGCTGGTACTACTATCAAACAGAATCACAGTTTGCGCGCCCCGCCCTATTCGCTCTACTGCTTTTGCGGGTCGATGTAGACCTGATATGCCTAAGATAATGGCAGTAATAAATATTGCCGCGAGTAGTTTAAGTAAAACTTCAAAGACTTGAGATAGTCGGTCAGTGGGCAATAATGCTAAAGAAGAATAGTTTAAGTCGCTTTGTACGCTTGATATAAAAGGCAATAACATCAGCGGCAAGAGCAACAACACCCAAGAATGTTCGATGGCAAACATTACATCCGCCCCTGTTCGATCTTTCGGCAAGATTGTACAAAGCTAATTAAGTCTACAAGTTTATTTTTATCTGTTACTGATGTATCTACACCCTTAAAAAAGTGTTGGTCTGAGTCATTAAAAAAACCTTCGATCTTAGTTTTTAGTGGTAAGAACTGATTATGCTCATCAAGGAAGTCATCCGTCTTTTCAATAAACACTGTTTTGCCCGCCGTAGTATTGAAGGCTTGATGAATAATTTTCAGGGCTTTGCTATAGCGTGCTTCATCCCAGTTTTTTCTGTTTAGTTTTTTCAAAGAAAACAATGCCTCACCAAAGGGTTCCTCCTTTTTAGAAAAAGGTAAGCCCCACAAAAGCATTGCCAGCCCAGCTAAGGTAGCCAATAGTAATGAACCATACAATAAAAGTTTGTCATTACTTTGGGCGAGCAAGGCAGGTTTTTTATCAGGCTGAATATTGCTACTACCTAGTTTTGTTATGCTAGAAACTCCCACCTTGCTAAACGGTATTTCTAATCTGGAAATTTTCTTTTTGTTTTCATCAATACTATTTAAAGTGCTATCGGCATAGACTAAATAATGCCGAGGGAGAATCACTTCTTTTAATTCAGGAATAATATTAATAATTTGGTAATGCAGTTCAATATCGTATTGAGTAGAGCCTTCAAGCTCCTTTACCTTATATTCTGATGAAGTAACCAATAACCATCTGCCCATTCTTTTTCTTTTTGGCAATAGCTCAGTTTTGAGTTTATATGGCTTGCGTAATTGAATATGAATACTGCGAGTTAATGAATCACCAATATGATAAGCAAAGTTACGAGGCTCATTTATTTCAAGCTTTTGTAAAATATTTTCTTCAGCAGAAACAGGAAAAGACACGCTAACAAGAGCGATTAGCCACGCTAAAAATATGACCTTCGTCAGGCGCTTCCAATTATTATTAAGCAAAGAAATAATGTGTCACCTCGTCAGAATTAAAACCATTATCAAGCAATAAAGGGACCCGCCCATATTGCCCAAATAAATCAAATAACTTTTCACGACGATCAGAAAATTCTGTTTGTATACGCTTTTTTAGGCTGGGTCTCATTAGCAACATTCGGCTTTGATTTGTTTCAGCATCGCTTAAGTAAGCCAACCCATAATTAGGAAACTCACGATATTCCTGCTTATCCCATAGCATCACAGGAATAACGTCGTGGTATGCCAAGATTGCCATGAGCCTTTCTGAAAAACTCAAAGGAAAATGAAAGTCTGACAATAAAAAAACCAAAGCACGCCTTGAACCCAAATTTTCAGCAGCACTCAACAAACCTTCTGAATCCTTTCCTGTAGGTTTAAATTGGCGTAACTCCTCTGCTACCCCCAATCCTGCGGCTCTATTTAATGTGGGAGGAAGAACCCATGCTTTCGACGTTTTATCCCCACAACCAACAAAACCAAAGGTATCACCTGTGCGATAGGCTGAATAGCTCATGCTCTCTACAAAATCAGCCATCGATTCCATCTTGCTAACCTGCCCTTTAAAACTCATTGACGCGGATAAATCAGCAATGACATAAACAGATATTGAACTTGTTTGTTGGTAAACCCTCACTCGAATCTGCTCAAAAGGGTCACGCAAGCTGGCGCGAATATCAAAACGTCGTGGGTCGGGCGCATCAATCAAGGGCACATGATTACGAAACTGTAAACCCCCACCTTTTTGTTGACTGGAATGATAGCCAGGGAAACTGCTGGTTGCTCGCCAAGGGATTTTGTAGTGGATTTCATTCATGGAAAAATCTACGGTGCCGCAACTTGATTAACAATTTGTTCCATCAACGCTGTCACCATTTCAGTTCGATGCAACTCATAAACGGGGGCAAAGAATATGCGATGGGCAATGGTTTCATGTAGAACGGCGTGAATATCATCGGGGGTTAGCGCATCTCGTCCATTTAACCAAGCAGCCACTTTTGCTGCTCTCATCAGCATTCCCATGCCACGAGGACTTACGCCTGATAAAACCAGCTTTGACATATCAACACTTTCAATATTGACACCAAAAGCACTGGGCTTGCGCGTAGCCGCACATAAATCCAGTGCGTAGCTTTCAATTGTCGGGGTAGTTTGAACACTCTGCTGAATCATTGCGGATACATCATTCAATTCATCAAAAGGAAGCACGCCACTTTTTAACCCGCCAATCAAAGCATCAACATCAAAGAAGCGCGTATCAAACATCAACTGGCTTTGTAGCTCCTTATCTTCTGGCATCTGGATATTCAATTCCATCAAGAAACGGTCGCGGGCAGCAGCGGGCAGTTCAAATGTTTCTTCTTTTTCTACGCGGTTACGGTCGGCGAAAACCTGTAAGTGAGGAAAGTGATATTCCTTATTGAATGCGGTGACACTTTTTTCTGCCATGACTCGTAATAATAATGAATGAACTTGAGGACGAGCACGGTTCACTTCATTAAAAAAGAAGGTTGCCAGATTCTCTTGGTATTTTAACAATGGCCCAGGGTCTACCGCAGGCTTACCTTTTTCATTAATATAGGTGTGATAAATAAGATCATTTGGCATTAAATCAATCGTACCTTCAATGCGCTCATAAGCACCGCCAAGCACCCTAGCCAGTGCGCGCAGCAATACCGTTTTACCGACACCAACATCACCTTCTAGCAATGCATGTCCACGCGCAAAAACAGCTATCGTTAATAATCTAATCGCATGGTCTTGACCAATGATTGCTTTTTTAATTTCTGCTTCAAATTCAAGAGCACGATCACGCCAGTGTGTAAGACTAGAGTCTGTTTTATTCATCTTCTTCCTTATGTTAGCAATCTACTTCATAGAAATTGTATCAATCATGTAAAAGTGGGGGGGTGTGCTTTATTAACTCACTGTTATCTCTCAGTATTCAATTTATTTAAAACTACTTGAGCAAATTAAATTATTTGTACTATAGTAGTAGTGTAGGATAAGAATGAATGTTCATTTCTTATTTTTTACAGTTTTTTAATACCAACCAGATGGAGACTTTTACTATGAAATGGGAAAAACCAACCTATCAAGATTATCGCTTTGGATTTGAAGTCACGATGTACATCATGAATCGCTAAGAAAGCGAATAAATTAAAAGGGAATGTTATGACATTCCCTTTTTTTTGTACTAAATAGATGGATAAGATCAGTAAATGTTAGGCATTAAATGCATATTAGAATATTAGGTTCTGGGGCTGGCGGCGGCTTTCCACAATGGAACTGTAATTGCAACAACTGCCGTCGTATTAGAGAAGGGAAATTTCAAGGCCCAGCTCGTACTCAATCCTCGATTACGGTTAGCGCAGATGGTGTTAACTGGGTACTGATTAATGCATCACCCGATATTCGTGCTCAATTAGAAACTTTTCCCCCGCTTCAACCCGCAAGAGCCGTTAGAGATACGGGTATTTGTGCCATTGTCATTGTAGATGCACAAATCGACCACACTACTGGCTTACTCATGTTACGTGAGCATACCGCTCCTTGGGATATATACTGCACAGAAGCAGTAAAAGATGACCTCACGACGGGATTTCCTATTTTTAATATTCTGGGGCATTTTCGTGGTGTGAACTGGCATGAAGTAAAAACAGACCAGAGTAGCTTTGAAATTCCTCAAGCCAAAGGGCTGATATTTACGCCAATACCGCTAAAAAGCGAAGCACCGCCCTATTCTCCACATCGTCATAATACCGTGGCTGGCGATAATATCGGCATGCTGATTAAAGACGTTAACACGGGAAAATCACTCTTTTATGCACCTGGTTTGGGGGAGATAGAACCTCATGTAAAGCAGACTATGGAAGAAGCTGATTGCGTATTGATTGATGGTACAGTCTGGACAAACGATGAAATGTCGAACGAAGGAATCAGCGACAAGCTAGCCAGTGAAATGGGCCATCTTGACCAATCAAGCAAAGGCGGCATTATTGAAACACTCAATGCACTTTCAAAACCACGTAAAGTGCTTATCCACATTAATAACACCAACCCTATTCTAGATGAAAACTCACCAGAGAGAAAAAGATTAGATAAGGAAAATATTGAAGTTTCCTACGACGGCATGGATATCCACTTATAACAAAAAAGGTAATGAAAGTGACAGTAGAAGAAAATCATAATCAACCTTGGACACGAGAAGAATTCGAGAAAAAACTGCGTGATAAAGAAAAGTTTTATCATATTAATCATGAGTTTCATATTTTAATGAATTCAGGGAAGTTGGATAAAAAAGCCATTCAGGGTTGGGTTGCCAACCGTTTTTATTATCAATCCGCAATCCCCGTTAAAGATGCTTCGATTATGTCTAACTGCTGGGATCGTGATGTACGCCGTTCATGGGTGCAACGCATTCTTGATCACGATGGTTATGGGGATGACGAAGGCGGCATTGAGGCTTGGCTATTACTTGGTGAAGCCGTTGGCCTGACACGAAAAGAACTCTTGAGCCATGAACATCTATTACCGGGCGTGAAATTTGCTATTGATGCTTATGTGAATTTTGCTCGCCAACAACCTTGGGAAATCGCTGCTAGTTCATCCCTAACAGAAATGTTCGCACCAAAAATTCATCAAAAACGATTAGATAATTGGCCCGAGTTTTACCCTTGGATTGATAAAGAAGGTTATACCTATTTTCGCAAACGTCTTAAAGAAGCAAGGCGTGATGTAGAGCATGGGCTTGATATTACTTTAGATTATTATAAAACACGTGAGCAACAAGAAAGGATGCTCAATGTACTACAATTTAAATTAGATATTTTATGGACCATGCTGGACTGTATGTGGATGGCCTATATTGAAGACAAACCGCCCTATCACAACTGTTAGCTAGTTAAGGAGCCTCTAATCAAGTCCAATTATTTTCAGCTTGCTAAATTATAATCGACTTAATCAGAGGCTCCTTAAAGAAACATTAAAAATTATGAACAAAGAATCAATACCCACACTTTCTCCATTATTTCGCTTCCAATGGGAAGAAGCACAACAATGTCATGTTGTTCTCTATCCTGAGGGAATGGTAAAACTTAGTCAAAGTGCGGGTGAAATCATGAAACAAGTTGATGGAGAAAAATCAGTAACAACAATTATACAAACATTAAGTGATTTATTTGATGGCGCAGATGTAAGCGATGATGTTATTGCATTTATAACGGAGGCAGAAAAAAATGGCTGGATTGAGCCTAAATAATAACGGTGAACTTAACCCACCCCTTTGGTTACTCGCTGAGCTAACTTACTCCTGCCCACTGCAATGTCCCTATTGCTCTAATCCTATGGAAATTGCTAATTACAAAGATGAGCTTTCTACCGAAGATTGGCTACGTGTTTTACACGATGCGCGTAAAATGGGCTCTACACAGTTAGGCTTTTCTGGTGGCGAACCTTTAGTACGAAAAGACCTTGAAATCCTTATCAAAGAAGCGCGTAAATTAGGTTATTACTCCAATCTTATAACCTCTGGTGTGGGTATGGATGGAGAGCGCATTGCAGGATTTAAAGAAGCTGGGCTTGATCATATACAAGTAAGCTTTCAAGCCAGCGATGAAGAACTTAATAATTTTATAGCGGGCACCGATAGCTTTAAACATAAATTGGAAATGGCACGCGAAGTTAAAAAGCAAGGTTATCCTATGGTGCTTTGTTTTGTTTTGCATCGACACAACACCGACAAGGTGAAAGATATAATTGAATTAGCCATTGCTCTAGAAGCTGATTACCTAGAATTAGCGACGACCCAATATTACGGCTGGGCAAATCACAATAAAGAACAGCTTTTACCCACCAGAAAGCAAATAGAAGCAGCAGAAAAAGTGGCGCATCAATACCAAGAAAAAATGAAAGATAAAATGCGTATTTTTTACGTGGTACCTGATTACTTTGAGGATAGACCCAAGCCTTGCATGAATGGTTGGGGCAATGTCTTCCTCACCATTACACCTGATGGAACAGCCCTGCCTTGCCATTCTGCGCGACTCATCCCTGGTTTGGAATTACCCAATGTAAAAGACCACAGCATCGATTGGATTTGGAAGGATTCGCCCGACTTCAATAAATTCCGTGGTTACGACTGGATGAAAGAGCCTTGTCGTAGCTGTGATGAGAAAGAGAAAGATTTTGGCGGTTGTCGTTGTCAGGCTCTGATGCAAACAGGTGATGCGGCGAATACAGACCCTGTGTGTAGCAAGTCGCCACACCATTCAGAATTACTCGAAGAAGTTCGACGAATTGAAGGGCTTGCAGGACAAACCATTGAGGAGCATCCGTTGGTTTTTCGTAATATGCGAGTTTCTAAAAAAATCATTACCAGTAGCACAGGAAGTTAATACTTAGTGCCCCTCTACGCTGAAATTAATGAAGTTATTAGTTATGAAATAGCCGTTGATAAACCGCATACACTTTATGTTGAAGAATGCGGTAATCCAGATGGCATCCCCGTTATTTTTCTTCATGGAGGGCCAGGTTCTGGATGCAATGCAAATCATCGTCGCTACTTTAACCCTGAAAAATACCGCATTATTCTTTTTGATCAGCGCGGCTGTGGTCTCTCAACTCCACACGGCTGTTTGGATAAAAATACCACGCAGCATTTAGTTGCTGATATTGAAACCATTCGACTCAAACTCAATGTGCATCAATGGGTTATCTTTGCCGGATCATGGGGAGTCACCCTTGCATTACTCTATGCGCAACAATACAAAGAACGCGTTTTGGGCATGATTCTACGCGGTGCTTTTCTCGCATCGAAACGTGATATGGATTGGTTTTTTAGTGATGGTGTCAGCAGGATTTTTCCTCAAATATGGAAAAGCTTTAGCACTTGCCTTCCTAAAAAAAATGAGTCTGAAACACTCTTACAAACTTATCATCGTTGCTTGTTAGATGATGATAAAAAACTCAATGCAAAAGCGGCTCTTGCATGGTCAGAATGGACCGATAGTATTGTCACTTGGGCGCTACCTGAAACTGATAAAAAATCACCCAATGACATAGCAAAGCTAATTCGAATTGTACGCCTTGAGACACATTATGCAGTTAATCAATATTTTCTTGAGGAAAATTATTTATTGGAAAATTGCGAAGAGATACAAGATATTCCTACCCTTCTTATTCATGGACAACGTGATATCACTTGCCCTGTTGAATCCTCGTGGCTACTACACAAAGTATTAAAAAACTCATCACTACAAATTCTACCCAATACAGGTCACCTAGCCGATGAGCCAAGCATGATTGATTCTTTGGTTGATGCAACTGATGAAATGGTTAGATTACTTAAATGATGTAAACAAAATTCATCTAATCATGTAAAAGTGGGGGGGTGTGCTTTATTAATTCAATTTTAAAACTCTTTCATCTCTCTCTTTAGATCTTGGATGGCAAAAAGAATAGTGTGCATCCAAGCTTTCTCCGTAGAACCCTTAAAGACATAAGGCTTCTTAAAAAGAACGGTGCTTGTTTCAACATCCCTAATTTCTATCATCAATGTTTGAATCCGAGCGCTAATACGAACAATCCAAGGGACTAGCACTTGTTTTGCTCCCACTTTCTCGCCAAGAGCCAGCTCACAACCACTACAACGATGTAAGGATTGTTTTCGAGCTATTTTTTTCATTAAAGCCATAGACTTTTCATCATCTACAACTTTGAACACCGCTTCTTGCTTCAACTGTTCTCTAAATATCTTGCTGAATTTTTCTAACAATAAGGCATTGTTTTCCTTTTGGCTTTCATCATTAGTATTGTCTACCAAGTCTATATCTAGCACGAAGGTTTCTATTAAGCCCTCAAACTTAGGACTAGTATTGAGTTCTTCACCAAAGCTTAGCTGAGTGCTCAGGAACAAAAGAATGGTAAAGATGCTTCTAAAAAGCTGGAGTATTCCTTGAGATTTTTTTTGTAAAACGAATGTTTTCAATTAACGATAAAGCGACCAAAGGATCGGCTGCCTTTACCTGTTTTTATCACTGAAGTTACTTTCAATGACTGTGTATCAATCACCGATATATTGCCTTCTCCCCAATTTGCCACGAGCAATTTTTTTCCATCAGCCGTGATATCAATTCCTTCTGGCGTTTCACCACTATCTATTTTACTGATCTCTTTATTCTTCTCTAAATCAACCACCGAAATAGTTTCATCTTCTTGATTTGTTACATACAAACGCTTGCCAGTAGGATCAACAATTGCACAATAGGGCCATTCTCCTACTGCGATATCTGCTACTTTCTTTAGTGTTTTAGTATTAATGACAGACACGTCTGAACTATGAACATTCATCGCATAAAGTTTGTCACCTTTGGGGGATAGTGCTAAACCAAAAGGTGCTTTGCCGACTGGTATTTCAAGTACGGTTTTATTGGTTTTTAAATTTATAGCTGTAACGCTATTGCTATCGCGATTAGCCACATAAAGTCGTTGAGAATTATCATCAATAACTAATCCTGCAGGTGATTTCCCGACAGAGATTTCTGCCAGTATTTTGCCTTGTTCAATATCAACAACGCTAACTTTATGCGTGTACCAATCTGCAATGTAAGCACGATTTTGTTTTTTACTGCAAACAATTCCTAGTGGACCCTCACCCACTTTAATTTCATTAAGCAATTTATGCGTTACTGTATCTAAAACATATAAGGCTTTTTCTTCGGGGCTACTGACGATGACTTTACTGCCATTATCACAAACGGCCACTCCTGCGGGGTTCTTTCCTGTTGAAATATTAGCAATGACTTTATTATTGCTTAAATCTACTACCGAGACATTATGTTCTAATTGATTTGTGATGTAAGCATTCGGGTTAGCAGATAAAGTATTTGATAAAAGCGTAGCAATAAAGAAGGCTATCGCAGATTTTATTTTTATTGAATTGATAAAGAGGCTGTGAAAGTATTCTGGGACGAAAGAAAAAGGCGATAAAATCTTTCTGATTGAGGCGTGAATTGCAGCTAATAGCAGGCTATTAGCAAGATTCACAACGAAAAGCAGGAAGATTTTAACCCTTTTTATGAGTGCCACGAATACTTTTACAGCCTCGAAGCACACCCCCCCACTTTTACAGGGTGTTTGCTGATACAACAAAACATCATGTAAAAGTGGGGGGGTGTGCTTTTTAATATTATTAAACTTCAATCAGTTAGTGTTTAAACTTCTTTAACCGTCCTGCAGGAATAATGCCATCCGAACGTGCTTTAAGGTAAGCATAAAGGTTTTCCATTTTTTTCATAATGTTTGGGTTAGCCTTCCACGGTGGCATTACACCCATTTGACCCGTAAAACCATTGCTGACACGATCTACAAAAATATCATAGGTTATATCTTTTTTGAGCTTTTCTAATAAACTCGGTGCAATCGTACTACCATTTCCATCGATACCATGACACACCTGGCATTGACTAAATGCGCGAAAACCTTTGAGTAAGAATTTATCAATTTTACATTTTTTACCTTCTTCACATTTTACATGCGCGCTATAAGAGTCAGCGGGGTCAAAAGCAACTTTTGTCTTTTTTGAAGTGTCAGTAGTAGCAGGCGCGACTGGAGGTGTTGGGGCTGCTGGGGCAGTAGGTGTAGTAGATTTAATACCATCCCCTTCTAATAACATTTTCAAACTATCAAGCCCTTCTTTATAAACACTTGATATAGTAGTTGTCGCATCCTTGTCACTCATGCCTTCTGGCGTAGGTGGGTTTAAAAGATAAGGACGATAAAACTTACCTTTCCAAGTTACTTTACTTCCTGTCCCTTCAGCTACAACTGAAAGAAAACCAGTGTAAGTGTTGACTGGCAAAACTGTTCTTTCAACTTTTGAACCTGCAAATTCAAAAGTTTCTACAACACTCATATCAGTAATTTTATATTTGAGCTTCATTTTTTCTTTATCTAGCTTAACTAACTTTTCTGTGATTTTTTTATCCGGTGCCAATGTAAGTATTCGTACATCATCCCCTTTCATTTCGGTAGATTGAATAGCAGGATGCCATTTATGCAAGCCTGAAAAATCACTCACTAATGCCCACACTTTATCAACAGGCGCATTGATTACAACACTTTCCACAACTTGCTGTCTGGTAGGTCCGTGAGCATAAAGAGTTAACGAAAATAAACTACTTAAAATTGTGAATATAAAAAATTTTCTCATTGCTTGATCTCCATGTATTTATTTTAAAATTTCTTTAAACGCCCTGCAGATATAAGCCCATTAGAATGTGCCTTGAAGTGAGCATAAAGGGTATTCATTTTTTTAATCGTCATCTTTTTCAGGTGTAAACTTATTTTCAAGTAAGGGAATACCTGCATCATTGAGTATTCCATTAATATTATCGACATTTTTCGTCAGAATAGTTTCAATCTGATTTTCCCATTTATCATTGCCATACCTAACGGCTGCAGATATTGAAAAATCAAAACGGACACCTGGTATAGTATTCAAAGGTAAAACTTTGATTTTTTCAGAGTTAAGTTTTGAAAAATAAGCTGCTGTAGGTCCCCATACGATGGCAGCATCAATGTTTCCATCAATCAAATCTTTAAACATTGGCTCGTTAGGAAACTCATCAGGGTCTCCCGATTGAGCGATATAAGGTGACATTTGTTGATAAAGCCCATATTTAGAAAGCCATAGCGCCCCTGGGCTGCGTTCGGTAATACCGACCTTAATCCCCTGAAGTTTTTCTGGAGCTAACGTAACAAAGTCATTACCTTTTTTTAATTCTTTAAGTTTTCCATCCTTTAATGTCACTAATGCATAGGTTGTACGCATATAAGGAATGGTTGCCTTCGCAAAATCAAATTCTTTGGGTACTCCAATCACTAAATCACAGCGATATTCACCGCTAGCATCATCTTTCTTTTTTAAGGTATTACGGATAAATCCCATTCGTTGTGGAAACCACGTATAGACAACGGGTAAATTTAGTTCTTTACCAATTAATTCAGCGATTTTGTTTTCATAACCTGACTTATCTTTATGAGAAAAAGGCAAATAGTTAGGATCTGCACACACCTTCAATACTTCTCTTTTTTTATCATCACCTGCAGAAAGTACCGAGCTGGATAGAACTATCAACATCCCGAGAAAGATGGGAGACAAGTTTGATGTTTTTAATATCATAATTAATTTATACCTTTTTTTGTTATGAATATTTAACCTGCTGTATAGAGAATTTATTTAGACCTCAACATAACTCAGGTCTCAAATTTTGAGTAAAAAAATTGCCGGATTTACTGCCCCTGCATACAAATTAACTATTCAAAGAAATGACTGGAGAAGAGTCTTCACTTCTTAGTATAGTCAATATGCACACAAGAACTGCAAATTCGACAACGTTTACTGCTTCTAAATTACTACTTTTACTACTTTACTACTTCTGTAGATGCTACCTTCACATCCTTCTTTGCTTCTTCTTGAGAAGCTTTGATGGCACTGTCAGGTAATGCAAATACCGTGAGTACACCACCTAATTGAGTGTGCTGGCTAAGTGACTTATAAGCACCAACTGCACCTAGTCCATCAGTATCACCTTCTAAACCTGCGGCCATACCAATACCTGCCCAACCACCAATACCTGATAAAACACCGACATACTGTTTACCAGCGTAAGTCCAAGTATTTACGTTACCGATGATTCCAGAAGGTGTTTTAAAGCGGTATAGCTCTTTACCAGTTGTGGCATCAACTGCTTTAAGATATCCCTCTAAGGTTCCGTAGAAAACGATATCGCCTGCGGTAGCTAATGCACCACTCCATACTGAGAAAGGCTCAGATACTGACCACTTGATCTTACCTTCACTCGCATCCCAAGCAATGAAGTTACCTAGATTAGACGTACCATCTTTGGTTACTTTACCTGCAGGGAACATACTGAGCGTTGCACCAACGTAAGGTTGACCCGCTACATATTCAACTTCGAAAGGCTCGTAGTCCATACATACGTGGTTTGTTGGCACATAGAAAAGACCTGTTTTAGGTGAGAACGCAGAAGGCTGCATGTCTTTACTGCCTAGTGCAGCAGGACAAATACCTTTAGAGTTAACATCGACACCATTCTTATGAGTACTGTATTTATCAACAACGACTGGACGACCAGTTTTCATATCCACTTTAGTTGCCCAGTTAACCGCAGGATCAAACTTTTCAGCGAGTAATACTTCACCAGTCACACGGTCAAGCGTATAGCCAAAACCGTTACGATCAAAATGAACCAATGCTTTAACGTCTTTGCCTTTCACTTTAATATCAGCTAAAACCATTTCGTTGATACCATCATAGTCCCACTCATCATGAGGCGTCATTTGATAGAACCACTTAGCCATACCTGTGTCGGCATCACGCGCCATAATGGTCATCGACCACTTGTTATCACCCGGTCTTACAACAGGATTCCAAGTACTTGGATTTCCAGAACCGTAGTAAACAAGGTTTGTGTCAGGATCGTATGTAAACCAACCCCATGTTGTACCACCACCAATTTTCCATTGGTCGCCTTTCCAAGATTTTAGGCTTGAGTCTTTACCAATTGGCTTGATACCACCATCAGTACCTAACCATTCAGTAGTTTTCTCAGGATCAACACACATCTCATCATCAGGGCCTGTGCTGTAACATTTCCATGCCAGACTACCGTCTTTGATGTTGTAAGCAACTGCAAAGCCACGCACGCCAAACTCACCACCACTGATACCTGTGATAATTTTGTCTTTTATGACTACAGGGGCATTAGTGTTGGTTTCACCTTTTTTAGGATCACCATTCTTAACACTCCAAAGCGCTTTACCTGTCTTCGCATCCAATGCTACTAACGTAGTATCTGCTTGCTGCAAGAAGATTTTTCCATCCGCATACGCCAAACCACGGTTTACCGTGTCACAACACATAACAGGAATTGTGCTTACATCTTGCTTCGGCTCATATTTCCAAATGATTGTTTGATCTTTTTGATCAATGGCAAAAACCTTATTAGGAAACGGTGTATGTATATACATCGTATCACCGACTACCAGCGGCCCACCTTCATGACCTCGTAAAACACCTGTAGAAAATGTCCAGTCTGGACGTAAATTTGCAACATTATCCTTATTAATCTGGTTCAGTTCACTATAGCGTTGTCCTGCATAGTTGCCTCCCCAAATACTCCAATTGTTTGGATCTGCAGTCGCCTTCGTAACAGACGGATTTGCATTGACCGATCCAGTCAATGTTATGAGCAATCCAAAAAACATTGCTCCTATTAATTGTAAATACGACTTCTTCATGCTGTCCCTCCTTTGGGTATACGCATATTTTTAAAAATCACCTTTCATACTTTCCCAAAAGTTGAATTAATTTATTAGTCTTACTCTCTTTTTGGTACTTGCATAATATATAGAATGAATGTTCATTCTATACAAATGCAGATAATCGATTATCACCATAAAATAAATTTATACTGTCGTGTTTAGGTATGACAACAAAGGAGTTAAACCCAGAACTTACAAGTCTTTATGCGTATATTTTTCACGTATATCAATCCTAAAATGGGTAGATATGCACTCAAAGATAAATTGCACTATACTAATTTTTTATTTCTATAATTTATACTCTATTGTTTATAAAGAGATTTTTTACTATTTATAATTATTATGGATTCATAATGGGTAAATTATTTACATCACTAGCACTGCTTTTCATGAGCTTTACCTATGTGCAAACATCGGTGGCAGCTCAAGCACAATCGAACTGCGAAAAGGTTTTACCTGCTGTAAAAATTCAGGAGGGTATCTACGTTCGCCCAAGTAATAATGGCATTGTCTTTGAGGATGAAGATATCGCAAACATAGGGTTTATTGTTGGCAAAAAATCAATCGCAGTCATTGATACAGGTGGTAGTATCCACGAAGGGAAGCGACTTATTTGTCAGATTAAAAAGGTGAGTGATTTGCCTATTCGCTATGTTATCAACACACATGTTCACCCCGATCATACTTTAGGTAATGGTGCATTTGATGACACTGAAATCACATTTATAGGCCATAAAAATCTTGCTCATGCGATGGGTGTTCTCAGTAAAACCTATTTGCGTCGCTACAATGAAAAAACAGGTGAAAGTGTATCTGATAAAACAATCATACTGCCAAAAACTAGTGTAGAAAATGAACTGAAAATAGATCTAGGTAATCGGATAATTACGTTAATTGCCACGCAAAAAGCGCATACCAATAACGACCTAATGGTTCACGACCAAAAAACTGACACGCTTTGGTTATCTGATTTACTTTTCCATAAGCATATTCCTGTCTTTGGTAAAAGCGGCAGTATTAATGGCTGGTTAGAAGTGATTGAAGAAATTAAGAACAAATCGGTTAAGAATGTTGTTCCCGGTCACGGCCCATTAATGCTAGACAAAGTTAAAGCGAGTAATGATCAATCACGTTACCTCACACTACTTCGTGATGAAATTCGCAAAAATATTAGCACCGATGCGGATCTAACAGAGGCGATGGAGAGTATAGGAGTAGAGGAGAAATCAAATTGGGAAATGTTCTCCGCTTTTCACAAACGTAATATTTCTTACATTTTCTCAGAGCTTGAATGGGAATAATACAAACATGAAACCAAGGAGGTAATCATGCGCGTTAAACTATTTATAATCTTTTTATTAAGTCTTTCACTCAGCCCAGCCCTTGCCGAAACTAAGAAAAGGCCTGTACCCACAGAAAGCATTGAATCACAAAACAGTGTTTGGAACGACATGCTCAAAGACTTTTATTTTGAGGATAAAACTATTATAGAATCGGATGAGATTTTTGATTTTGCAGTGCCTTACCGAGCAGAAGATGGAGCAATGGTTCCGATTAAAATAACCCCAAAAATTCCTCAGACTAAAGAGCGTTATATAAAGAAAATATGGATTATCATTGATAAGAACCCGAAACCACTGGCGGGTACATTCAAATTTTCCCCCCTCAATGGTAAAGCTGATCTTGCCATGAGAATTCGTGTGGATGCCTATAGCCCTGTGCGTATTGTTGCCGAAACCAGTGATGATAAGTTATATATGGTAAGCCATTACGTTAAATCATCAGGTGGTTGTTCCGCTCCCGCATCCTCCGATGCTGCAACAGCTTTAAAGCGCTTGGGGAAAATACGTTTAAAAACACCCAAAATCAGTAGCTTCTTTGAAGAGCCTGTTCAAACACGATTAGCAATCAGTCATCCTAACACCAGCGGTTTACAAAAAGATCAAGTGACGACGCTGTTTATACCGCCACACTATATTTCTAAAATAGAGGTTAAATTTGAAGGCGAATCTATTTTTAGCGCTGAGACAGATATTTCTATTAGTGAAAATCCAAACTTTAAATTTTACTTTGTGCCCAAAAAAGCAGGCACGTTAGTCACAGAGATTACAGATACCAAAGGCAATACATTCACACAAAGTAGAAAACTTGAAGCATCTACGAATTAATATGTTCAATACTTTACTTAAATTTCTGTCACTGCTTTTCTTTTCGATAATAGCTACGACGGCTTACCCTGCCGAGCCAGATAACCTTGATAGTCCTGATAACCTTAATAAGAAAGAAAAGGCAGAAGACACGAACACTATCAATGTTTCCGTTCCTGTGTATTTCAAAGAAACAGATAAAACATTTGGTGATGTTATCGAAGATTTATTAGTGATTATCGGTGAGCATAACTTTCGTTTAAATCAGCACGCACATATTGGTAGAGCAATTGCAGAAAGAAATAAGAGCCCATATTTTTCAGCCGATGTTCTTCATTTTTGTAATTTAAGCTATGCCAAAGAGCTTCTGGATATAGCGCCTGATTACCTATTAAGAATGCCCTGCAGAATATCAATAAGACAACAGAAAAATAAAAATACACGTATCGAAGTATGGCTGTTACCAGAAGATGACAAACGCACCATTGAGTTTGCAAAGAAGATAAACACCATCTTGAAAAAAATAGTTAACTATGGCGCAAGCTGATTTATTGACAAGAATCTACTATGCTCATAATTATTACTAAGCCAAAGGAACTGATAATGAAAAAAACGCTTTTACTAAGTACTACCCTTCTTTTCACTATTGCTTTTGCCGATACAGCACCTGTAGCAAGCCAAAGTGCAAAAAAAGTGAATGACTTCCCCACGCAAGCTAGGGTGGAATATGTCCTCCAATGCATGAGTAAATATGGAAAGAAAAACAATTACAATACGATGTACGCCTGTGTATGCGCTGCCGATAAAGTGGCCGAAACTATCCCTTACAAAAGCTTTGTAGCAACCTCTACACTTGCTTTTATGATTAACACACCAGGTGAAAAAGGGGGTATTTTCCGCGATGCACCAGGAGGCAGAAAAGCGATTAGAGCATTTAAGAAGTTTTTAAAAGACACTGAAAGGTCTTGTGGGTTAAGGAAAAAGAAATCATAACAACATAGTATTTCAGATACGCCAAAGCACACCCCCCCACTTTTACATGATGTTTGCTGATACAACAAAACATCATGTAAAAGTGGGGGGGTGTGCTTTGGTCATTTAACATAATGAAACCTCATCATGATGATAGGTTATATCTTTTGAAGGCTTGGTGCCTCTGCTAATTTTTGCCCCGACAGTTGCAAGAATGCATCTAACAAATTATCTGTTTTTGTGGCTTTTTGAAGTTCTTGAGCCGTGCCTTGCGCCAGTAGCTTACCTTTGTTTAACACCAAAACCTGCTTAGCATCTTCGGCCTCATCAATTAAGTGCGTTGCCCAAAGTGCGCAAATCTTCCGTTCATTACACAGATCATAGACATATCTTAATAGTAAATCCCTAGAAGCAGGATCAAGTCCAACGGTGGCTTCATCCATTAGCAAAACTTTTGGTTCGGTCAATAATGCTCGGACTAATTCAACCTTACGCCGATTTCCTCCACTTAAGGTTTTACACGCCTTATTGGCTGAGTCCAATATCCCTAGTCTCTCTAATTCCGTCGCAGACCTTTCTTTTATTTGAGGGGTAGAAAGGCCATGCAAACGACCATGAAAAGTGAGATTAGCTTGTACGGTTAAACCTAAATCCAGAGCTGATTGTTGAAAAACAACACCGATGTTTGCCAATGCTTTTGTCAATTGTTGGTTCAAATCGACACCTGTAATTTCAATACTTCCAGAGTCTGGCACAAACAAACCGGTTAACAATTGAAACAATGTACTTTTACCAGCACCATTTGATCCGAGCAGCGCATAGAATCCATGTTGAAGCTCAAAACTCACATCATCCAATGCCTTCACTTTCCCATAGGATTTATGCACGCCTTTTAAAGAAACACTATTGTTCATAGTCCCTCCTTCTTCTCAAGCGAGCCCGATAGAAGCTGAGGATATTGATTGAGTAAGTTTGTATGTAACATGGTTATTTTTTCATCCTCTAGTTGTCGGGGCCTCGGTATTTCAATCTCATAATCTAAAATGACTTGGGCAGGGCAACTTGATAGGAATGCAACACGGTCACTCATCGTCAGCGCTTCTCGTAAACTATGAGTGACAAAAACAATCGTGCATTTTGTCTCCTTCCAAAGCTCAAATAACATCAAGCGTAACTCATTAGCCGTCGGCGCATCAAGTGATTGAAAAGGCTCATCCATTAACAAAAGTGGTGGCTGGTTGATAAAAGCCCTCACCATAGAAACGCGACGCTTCATCCCTCCTGACAGTTGGTTTGGATAATGATCCCGAACATCCTGCAAGCCTACTTTCATCAATAAATTACTAATCCTAGCTTGTACTTCTTGATTATTCTCTGCCACTACTAGCTCGATATTTTGCTGAACAGTCAGCCACGGTAATAATCGTGCATCTTGAAACATAAAACTTATTTTTTTATCTGTTGAGACTTTTTCATTAAATTTGATGCTACCTGTGAACTCATGGTCAATGCCCGCAATAATATTTAACAGTGTCGTCTTGCCTGTACCCGATGGGCCAACAATAGCAACAAATTCACTCTGCTTTACGTCCAAGTGCAATTCAGAAAGAGTACAAGTGCCATTATCAAAAGTCTTATTCTCTATATCAATCAATAAGGAACTCATTGGCGCCACCTATTAAGCTTCACTTCCATTGGTCGCATAATAAATATTTCTATCGCAAAAATGACCAGCGCAAAAGCAAAGGAATAAGCAAGTATGCTGGTAATGTCAAAGAACTGAAAGAATGTTCCTAACTGAAAACCAACACCGTCACTACGACCCAATAATTCAACTACTAAAACAATTTTCCAAATAAGTGCTAAACCATTACGCGCCGCACCAAATAGATAAGGGTAAAGCTGAGGAAGATACACTTTAAAAAATAAGTCCTTTCGTGACAGCCGATAAACCTTCCCTAAATCCATATATTTGATTTCAATGGCTCGTGCACCTTCTCTTATGGCAATCACCACCATCGGGATTTTATTAATCGCCACGGCAATAATGGCGGCTGTATCGTTTAATCCCAACCAAATATAAGAAAGAAGAATCGTAACCAACGCAGGAATATTTAAGGCAAGAATAATAATACTATCCAAAAACCGATCCCAAACATTGCGGCTGCCCATCAACATACCCAATGCAACGCCTATAATCATGGCAATAACAAAACTGATAGCCACACGGCGCAAGGTGATGCCAAGGTGCATCAATAACTCGCCACTTTGCAGGTGTTCCCACATGGAAACAGCAACTTGAATGGGGGATGGTAGTAGCTCGCTAGAGATAATCATCGCAAGTAACTGCCAGAGGATGACAAAAACCAGCAATGAAATACTACGTGCCCATTTTAGATAAAACGGCATTTCACTATTAGAACGAATACCCATTCAATAGGCTACTTTGGACATGTTTTCGCTTGATAAAGCTTCCAGAAAGTACCGTCATTAAGCTCGGTTGATTTCCCAACTAATTTTTTACCGCCTAATTTAGCAACAATAGCAAATGCTGATTTGGCTGCTAGCTTTTCTTCATCACCAAAACAACGTGGCACACCCTCACGAAAAGCATCACGTAAATTAACAAACATACCATCAGACTTTGCTTTCATTTTTGGCCTGATTCTCTCCCATTCTGCATCAGAATCTAAAAGAAGTTTTTTAGCATCTTCTGATGCTTTAATGAAGCCATTAACCGCCTCTGTATTTTTTGCGCCATAGGCTTCTGAAAACACCCAACCAATAATTGGAATTGGACGTTTAACGCCTAACTCTTTTAGCACTTCTGGCATAGTAACAATCGGCCTAAAACCCGCTGACTTTAACTTTGCTGTAAAGTGCCAAAAGTTTAAAGCACCATCTACTTCATCACGCATAGCAAGTTTATTAAGTAATGGTGGCGCACCAAAACTGGGTTCAACCATTTCAGCCATATCTTTACCTAAAGTCTTTTGAGTGTAAGCACGCAAGAAAAGCCATGATTTATCAACTGGACCACCTGCTACACCTAACTTCTTACCTTCAAAATCAGCTAGCGTTTTAATTGGGCTTTCCTTTTTCACCATAACCGAGCCCGTTGCATTTGAATAGGGCACAAAAGTGTAATCTCTATTTTCAGCACGCTGGCGTGATACCCAAATCCAGTCCGATACAATCATATCAACCGCACCACCTTGTATAGATACATGCGAGGCTTTTTTAGAAGCCAATCCAGTTATTTGCAAATCAACACCATGCTTTTTATCTAGCTCATGATGTTTGATAACATTAAGAACCCAATTAACCGTTCCAAATTTTAATACACCCACTTTAATGGGTTTTAAACTGGCTTCTTTTGCCATTGATAATGTAGATACAGTTAAGAGAACTGTTACAAGTAACATTCTAAAGAATAGTTTGTTTAACATTAAATCACCTCTTTTGTTTTACAAATTTTGCCATACCCCGCTGCGGGTTATACCCCCAAACGGATAGCATGAAAAATAATAGCCCTGACACCAAAACAACCCCAAATGAAACCGCATTAAATTGTCCATACAATGCAAAGCGTATCAACTCAACTGCATGTGTAAATGGATTGTAGCTTGCCAATTGAAATACAACTTCTGCACCTGACTCCTCAAGTTTCCACAGAGGGTAAAGTGCTGTTGATATAAAAAACATAGGAAAAATAACGAAATTCATCGTGCCTGCAAAATTTTCCAGCTGTTTGATATAAACCGAAAGCAATAAGCCCAATGAACCTAACATAAGCCCACCCAAGAGCATTGCAGGAAATGCGTATAACCAACCACTCCAAGGAATATCAATTTGAAAAACAACCGTTAGAATTAGAAAAGCATATGCTTGTAAAAGTGAAAGAATCGTTCCCGACACCAATTTACTAAAAAGCAAAAACCAGCGAGGTTGTGGCGCAGTTAATAGTAAGCGCATCAGCCCCATCTCACGATCGTAAACCATCGCTAAAGATGACTGCATCCCATTAAAAAGCAACACCATTCCCAATAAACCAGGAATCACATATTCCTGATATTCGATGTAGGTTTCATAGGGTGGAATAATCGAAACACCAAAAACATTTTGGAAACCTGCGGCAAAAACAATGAGCCATAGACTAGGTCTTACCAACGCAGCAACAAGGCGGCCTTTCTGGTGCCAAAACTTAATCATTTCACGCTGTATAATTGCCAACAAGGCGCGAAACTGTGAATTAAAAACCATAAACTCTCTGTTTTTCATAAACTTATTTGAAATGAGTATAGGATAGTTATTAAGAAACAAAATTAGAATTATTACAATTTTTTAAGAAAAACCAATAAACTTAACTATTATTAACAACACATACTCATTATTTTATTATCGGAAAACTATGGATTTAAGATTACGCATTACATCTATTATTGTTATTTTTTCTAGTGCTATTTTCTTGCTTGCAACTATTTTAACAATCTTAAACGCCCGCTCTGCAGTGGTTGATGAAGTATCCTCTACGTTAAAACTGGCTCAGCAATTAAATCTATCCAATAAGAAATTTATCACTATTCAACAACTGGGTAATATTCGCCATTTACGTATTGTTCCCGATAATAAAAGTTACAATGTAAATGAGTTTTCAAAGGAAGAATTTACTATTCAAGGTGTGCCTCAAGCATTTGTACAGTTTGTATTACCCAAAAAACAATCTCTAATTCTTCAGTTACCCTCCCCTTCTGGCAATGGTTTCTTTCTTGTTGCCAACCCAACGGATGAGATTGAGGAGTCATGGCAAGAAACGCGAACATTTCTGGGTTTGTTATTATTCTTAACTATTACAACCTCAATAGCTGTTTATATCGTGGTTGGACATGCATTAAAACCCGTTAATATCATTTTAGAAGGTCTAAGAGAAATTAAAAGCGGGAACTTTCACAAGCGCCTACCAGATTTTAATCTACCAGAATATTCAGCTATTTCTCGTGATTTTAATACCATGGTTAAAAACCTCGAACAATCTCAACAACAAAACCTAGTACTCACTGAAAAAATGCTCAACGTGCAAGAGCTAGAAAGAAAGTCGCTTGCTCGAGACCTTCATGATGAGATGGGGCAATCTCTAACAGCGATGAAAGCTTTTTGCGCATCAGCTAAATACCACAAAATTCCAAAAGCCGTTGATAACCATCTAAGTAGTATCAACTCCACTTGTGATAATTTATTCAAAGTGGTTCGCAACATGATGCAACACTTAACCCCTCCTTTGCTCGAAGAATTTGGTTTAACTGTTGCAATTGAAGAGCTGGTCAATAAATGGAAACTACAGAACGAATGTGATGTTATTTTACAAATAGACCCTGACTTACAGAACATCAAATCTAAAAATGACATTCACTTGTTTCGAATTATTCAAGAGAGCTTAACTAATGTATTAAAGCATAGTGCTGCAAACCGCGTTGTTATAAGCCTCATAACTCATAAACTTGATAATGGGAAAAGCTCAATAATTCTGACAATCGAAGACAATGGGAAAGGATTTGACTTAAAGCAAACCGAAGGTGGCACAGGACTAAATGGTATTCGTGAACGTGCATTGATTTTAGATGCGAAGCTGAAAATACACTCCCAACTTGGAAATGGGACAACTATGACATTGGAATTACCAAACAAAGACAATAATGATGAAACAGATTAAACTGTTATTAGTTGACGACCATGCTGTGGTTCGAGCAGGCTACCGTCAATTAATATCCACAACTGATGATATTACCATTGTAGGTGAGAGCAGTACTGCCGAAGACGCATGTCAAAAATATATCGAACTTAAACCAGATGTAGTCATTATGGATCTATCTCTACCTAGCATGACAGGTCTGGAAGCAATACGACGCATTACACTACATAATGAAGACTCGGTAGCCGTTTTAGCCTTTTCTATTCACAACGAAGCCATTTATGTTCAGCGAGCCATTGAAGCTGGGGCAAAAGGATATTTATCCAAAAGTTGTGAGCCCGTTATTTTAATCAAAGCAATTTATGCTTTGGCTGAAGGAAATACATATATTGAAAAAGACTTGCAAGCAAAAATAAGTAGCAAACAATCGAAAGAGACTCCTACAGAAAGCAACAAAAGTGCCAGTAAACTATCTCCTCGTGAATTTGATGTGTTTTGTCTATTAGCCGAAGGGAAGTCCTGTAAAGAAATAGCTGGTTCACTCTTTCTAAGCGAAAAAACAGTATCAAACTACGCCACCCAAATTAAAATCAAGTTAAAGGCAAGAACACTTTCAGAGTTAACAAAAATTGCTTATCAAGAAGGAATCATTTCGATCTAATCTATCTATTGATTTTAAGAATAGGAAATTTTCCTATACATACACTAATTTTCACTTCCTATACTAAACTTAAAGAAGCTCTGAAATACCTTTTAAAAAAATTAATTTTAAATATCGACCCTCCTAAAAAATTAAACGCATATTATGAGCTATTCAGGGCTTCTTTATTATTTTAGTACTAGAAAGTTTAATTAAATAAAAACGATAGGAATAAAACCATGTTTAACATTTTCCAAGAAGCTCTTAATTCTACTATGAAGTATTTACTGATAGCAGCACTACCTATTTTCTTATTAGCTCCAGCTATTAGCCACGCTAAGAACACAGGCTATATTTTTGTTAGTAGTGAGAAAGATAATAGTGTTGCCGTTCTCGATGGTAAAACGTACAAACAAATTAAAAAGATTGAAACATCAGACCGTCCTCGTCACCTTGCATTTAATGCCGATAAAACAAAAATACTAGCAGCCTGCGGTGAAGGCAACTCTATCGACATCATCGATATAGCAAAACTGGAAGTTACCGATAAAATCAATGACGACATCGAAGACCCTGAAGCCTTTGATGTTAGCCCTGATGGAAAATATCTTTATATCTCACTTGAAGATGATGGTGCATTAGGTGTGCTAGATATGGCCGAAAAGGAGATGATAAAAACTATTGAAGTAGGTGAAGAGCCAGAAGGCGTACTCGCAAATCCTGATGGTAAAAGTGTGTATGTAACATCAGAAGTTGCCAATACCGTTCATGTCATCGATACCGCCACTTGGAAAGTGACTGCCAATATCAAAGTGGGCAAAAGACCTCGCCGTTTCGCTTTATTAGCCAGTAAAAATGAGCTTTGGGTAACCAGCGAGCTAGATGCCTCTATCAGCATTATTGACCTTGCAACCAACAAAGTAAAAGACACCATTCGTTTTGAAGCAAAAGGCTTCCGTAAAGAAGATATCACACCCGTGGGTATTGCTATGACTAATAACGGAAAAACTGCTTACGTTGCTTTAGGTAGAGCAAATCATGTTGCTATTGTTGACATTGCTAGTCATAAAGTGAAAGATTTGATGCTTGTTGGTGAACGTGTCTGGAATATCGAACTCAATAAAAATGAATCATTACTCTTTGCCGTTAATGGACTCAGCGATGATATTTCAATCATTGATACTAAAAAGAAGAAGGTGATAAAATCAGTCGCTGTTGGCCGTGTTCCTTATATGGCTATTATTGATGATTAATATGAAAATTGTTTATTTCTTTGTTCTGTCCTTTGCCGTTTTTATTAACGGCTTTTTTAGTACAGCGGTTTATGCTGAAAATACGTTTACCATTGGTTATCTAGAATTAAAGAAAGATCCTCGATATAAAAAGAAACGCCTGCTTGCCCGCTTTACGGGGCAAGCTTTAGGTAGACCTTTTGCGGGTGCCGAAGTAGCAATAAAAGAAGCCAAGTATCACGGTATTGATATTGATACAGTATTGTTACTCGAACGTAAAACCGTTAAAAAAGAAGAACTCACCTCAGCTGTTGAGGAATTTAACAACCAAGGAGTTCAATTTATTGTTCTTGATTTACCTTCGTTCGAAACAGCAGAGTTACTGAAAAAAATTAAAGGCAAAGACATTGCCTTTTTCAATGCCACATCTTATGACAACACGCTTAGAAACGAATCTTGTCAATCTAACCTTTTTCACACCTTACCCAGCCACGCCATGTTAATGGATGCACTTGCTCAGTATCTCATCTCAAAAAAATGGAAGAATATTTTAGTGCTAGAAGGTGAGTTAGCAGAAGATAAACAAATGTCCTCAGCCTTTGAAATAGCGGCCAAAAGGTTTGGACTTAAGATAAAAGATAAACGTATTTTCAAGCTAGGAAATGATCCGCGCGAGCGCTCAAAAAACAATGTTGCATTGTTAACAAAAGGCGACTTTGATGTGATTTTTATCGCTGATACAAACGGTGAATATGCCCGCGACCTGCCCTATCAATCACTCAAGCCTAATCTAATTGTTGGCTCAGAAGGTTTAAGCGCTTCTGCTTGGCATTGGGGCTGGGAGAGACATGGCGCTCCACAATTAATAAAACGGTTTATAAAAAAACATAAGCGACTCATGGAAAATACCGATTGGGCGGCATGGATGGCGGTGAAGGTGATTGCTGCTGGAGTACAAGACACAAAAAGTACTGATTACAAAAAAATAACCGCATATTTAACGGCTGATAATACAGTTTTGGATACCTTCAAAGGTCATGCTTCCAGCTTTCGCCCCTGGAATAACCAGCTTCGCCAGACGATTCTATTAACCACGCATAACTGGGTTGTAACGCGCGCACCACTTAAGGGATTTCTTCATCAAAAGAATAACTTAGATACGCTTGGGAATGAGAAACGTAATAGCAAATGTGTCTTTTAAATAAAACTAAACTGTAAAGCACACCCCCCCACTTTTACATGTAGATTACTAATAAATGTATATAGATATTCCTTTCGTTGTGTAACACACTATTTTTGGACTCCCACCCCTCCTATGACACCTATTTCATGCTAATTTAGCTTTCATTCTTGACAAGAATGAACATTCATTCTATATATAGATATGTGTAACTTATTTATCCCTTAATATTATTTATGCACATTTAAATACGAACAAGGAGAAAGAATCTACATGAGTATTTTTTCTAAAATAATTGGCCTATTCAAAGGAGAGCCCATAATGAATATACATCCCGCAATGAACAATGGCATACAAGCTGGTTCAGATGATTTTGCAGGAGGAACACTGACGTGTCTTTGTTCTTCTAACCCTGTCAAAGTAAAAGTTGGCGCACAAACCGCACATAATCACGCCTGTGGTTGCACACAGTGCTGGAAACCAGAAGGTGCTATGTTTTCACAAGTTGCAGTTGTTGGTCGCGACGCACTGAGTGTTGTAGAAAATGAAGATAAACTTGCCATAATTGATGACACCCAAGCTATCCAGCGTTATGCATGTAAAGATTGTGGCGCACACATGTATGGGCGTATCGAAGATACGGGTCATCCTTTTCATGGCTTAGATTTCATTCACACTGAACTATCAAGTGAATCTGGGTGGTCAGCACCACAGTTTGCAGCATTTGTATCGTCTGTGATTGAAACGGGTGTTGATCCTGATCAAATGGGAGCAATTAGAGACCGACTAGCTGAACTTGGATTACCAACATATGATGCTCTATCACCCGCTCTGATGGATGCTATTGCTACTCACACAGCGAAAGCTTCTGGTGCTTTAGCTTAATAAACTAAGTACATATTGATAAAAAAGAACGGTACTGATGGGTTAATAAATACTATCAATACCGTTCTTGTTAATTAACATTTATCTTTAAATAGAAAGTACACTTAGCTCCTTGAGTTATTTTTAATATTAGTTAATTGCATATTAAACGACAATTAACTTGACCGCCTAGCGACAACTAGTTTGGCCGGTTTTTAGTAAGCTTCAGATGTATTAATCACAAGAGATTTATATGTCTGGAAAACCTATAAACCAACAACAGGTTAAGTTATATA